>JAYVCU010000260.1:0-6824 GCA_043749835.1 Hyphomicrobiales bacterium | reverse complement strand
AGCAAAATAGCTGTAAACAAGCCAATTACAATCCCAAAAAATTTTGTGGATGTTATCCGTAAACCAGATTGAATCAGCAATTTCGAAAATTTGCCGGTCGCTTCATTAGTGCCGTCAAGAATTCCACGTTGTTGCTTGATCCTGATCATGGCTTGTTCGCCCACAAGCCCTTGGGACATGACTTTCAAACGGCGGTTGACGCTGCGCTTTCTGGAAATTGGCGTAGCAAACGCCAGATAAATCGCTTCAAAAAGGAAAATAGCGGCGGTGGCCACGCAAACGTAAAAAACCAGTTGTATGAGGCTTGCGTAGTCCATGGTTACAGCTGTTTGCTTGGATCAAAATGTGAAGATGGGACATGAAGTCCTTGTGCGGCAAGTTCGGAAAGAAATTTTGGCCGGATGCCAGTGGCTTGATAATGACCCGTGATGGCACCTTCGGGTGTGGTGGAAACGCGGTTGAAACGGAAGATTTCTTGCATCTGAATGACATCGCCCTCAATTCCGCTGATTTCCGCCATGCTGACAACACGGCGTTTGCCATCACTTAAGCGTTGCAGCTGAACCACCAACCGAATTGCTGCGGCAACTTGTGAGCGGATGCTTTGGATGGTCATCGGATAGCCAGCCATTCCGATCATTTGCTCAAGGCGTGAAAGTGCATCGCGTGTGGTATTGGCGTGAACGGTGGTCATAGAGCCTTCATGGCCCGTATTCATCGCCTGCAACATATCAAAAGCCTCTTCACCGCGGCACTCACCCACAATGATACGGTCCGGGCGCATACGCAGGGCATTTTTTAAAAGTTCGCGCTGCCGGATTTCGCCCTTACCTTCGATACTAGGCGGGCGCGTTTCCATGCGGCCCACATGCGGTTGCTGGAGTTGCAATTCAGCTGCATCTTCAATTGTAATGAGGCGGTCATCGGGCGCAATGTATGACGACAGTGCATTAAGCATGGTTGTCTTGCCGGAACCGGTACCGCCTGAAACAATGATGGTGATCCGGCCAGCAACAGCGATCGCCAGCAAGTCCGCCATTTCTTGGGAAAGACTGTTGATGTCGACCAGCTTATCCATTGAATAAGGACGCTTGGAAAATTTACGGATGGATACCAACGGCCCGTCAACTGCGACAGGCTTGATGGCCACGTTGACGCGTGAACCATCAAGCAGGCGCGCGTCGCACATGGGCTGACTTTCATCAACGCGCCGTCCCACACTTGATACAATCTTGTTGATGATGCGCAACAAATGTTCTTCATCTTTGAAGCGCGCCGGCGAAAGCTCAAGCTGACCGCGGCGTTCAATGTAAATCTGGCGGTGGGTATTGATCAAAATGTCGTTGATCGAATCGTCCTTGAGTAAAGGTTCAATCGGGCCAAGACCCAGCATCTCGTTCAGAATGTCATCAACAAACTGTTCCAGTTCTTCGGCATTGAGAATAATCTTTTCGGTAATTACATGCTGCGCCACAAGTTCATGGATTTGCGGGCGCATTTCTTTTTCTGAAAGTTTATCGGCAGCAGCAAGGTTAATCTCGTCAATCAGCCGACGATGGATGCGCAATTTGGCTTCCAGCAATCTTTGGTGCACCGAAGACTGATCTGCCTCTGCCGCAATGCGCAGATTAGTCACTTCCTTGGGCGCACCTACTGGCGCCTTAGCTACACTGGCAGCGGTAGCACTGCTGGGGGCCCTACGCAGTGTGAATCGTCCAATGGCCATGATTAAGTTCCAATGATCTTTGCTAGGTCAACGACTATACCATTTTTCTTTTTTATATCTGTTGTGGGGATTCCCCGATCAATGGCTTCGCGCAGCAGGCTGGTTTCACTTCGGACAAACCCGGCCAAAGAGTCGCTTAACAATGTCTTGGCCTCATTGGCAGACAGGCGCCCGGCAAAAAAAGACTTGGTATATTTGTTGACGATGACCTTTGGCACTACTTCACCTTCATAATGGGCGGCAATGTCATCCACGATGCGACGCGCTGACTTGAGACCCGGAACAGTAAAATCAGTTACCACATAAACCTGGCTGGAGCCAAGGATGACGCTGTCACTCCAACTTTCGGCGTGGCTGGGCATATCGACAATCAGATTTTGATATTTTTGCGTTGCCAAATCAAGGGTGCGGGTGATGATGTCGGCGCTGAATGTAAAACGTTCAGCGAATTTGCGGTGCGCTGAAATAACTGCGATGCCGCTTTTATGCGTCGCCGTCATCGTATCAAGCATGTGGCTGTCAAGGCGCGCAGGATCTGACGTCAATTCGTCAAGCTGCCAGTTGGCCACCAGATCAAGATAATCGGAGCAGGCACCGGCCACAAGATCAAGATCAACCAAACAGGTCGAGGCCGAGGTCGCCCCGGTGCGTTCCTGATGCAAGGCCGCATGGATTGCCAGCGTTGTCGTGCCGACGCCGCCGCGTGCGCCAACAAAGGTGAGGCATTTAATATCGGGGCGCAATGCATTGGCTTGGCTGATCACCCGCCCACAGGCCGAAATTAACTCCGCAGGGCTTAACGGGGTTTTCAACCAGTCTGAAACATGCAAACGCAAGAACCAGCGCAACAGCGAATCTTCAACTGATGGCGACAACACAATCACGGGAACGCCTTGCGGACGCTCCGCCATAAAGCGATCAAATTCCTTGAGTGAAATCTCGCTGGTGGAACTGAGGTCATAGACAAATATGCTGACTTCCAGCGGAAATTTCGTTGGCATGACCGCAGCGCTTTTGAGCAAAAGCATATCCACGCCGTCGCGCTTGGCCACAAATTCTTTGAGCTGCTTGCCCATTTCCAGGTCTTGGGTGACAAGACCGATTTGCAGAATGCGTTTGCCTTTTTTTGCAGAGCGCCCAAAAATATGCAGCATGTTAGCTACCAGCCGCCGTCAGGTCTTCGCCGGTAACAGTGGTGGCGAAAGTGGGCATGTCGATTGCATCAGGGAAGGCTGAGTTTACAACACGCATCAGTGCTCCGATGAGGATGAATTGAAATTGGAGAACATTGGCGTCATTGGCATTCAGGCGCTGATGAAGACTGACAGTTACGGTAGGGACAGGCCCGCCTGGACGGCCAGCATAGCCAAGACCTGTATATTGGTAACGCACCACAACATTATTCAAATCAATACGAGAAAATAAATGGCACATTCCAATATCAAGTTCGCTCGTTGCCGCGACGCATTTTGTTCGTTTGGCAGCACCATAAACAATTCTTTGGAATGCATCCAAACTCGGTGTTCCCATTGCGGGGCAGATGGAACCAACACAAGCGCAAGTGTTCAAGGATCCATCGCATGTAATGTCATAGGCATTTGATGCTGCTGAGGCACTGAACGGCAGAGTGTCGCCTGCGTTGAATCCACTGACGATCGCCGTAAAATCTGCTGGCGTCGCCACATAAATCGGATCGGAAACCGCCGCCACTCGAGCGCCCCATTGCACCGCTTTAGTGGTTGAATTCCATTGAAAATATGCGTTGGCAAATTCCACAGAGCCAAACAGGATTAAAAAGAACGTAAAAGCCGCTGCTGTGAACTCCAGCATGGCAGCGCCGCTATTGTCACTCCAAAGGTTTTTGCGCTTAGCGGCCACCGAACAAACGCTCCTCATGTTGTACATGCATGGTCAAAGTTCCGAGCCCCAAAAATCCCATAAATCCAAGTCCCTGATAAGGAACATCGGTGGATACGGTTACCATTTGAATGGGGTCAGGGCCGCGATAACATTTTGATGATCCGCAACTTGTTGGCCCATTGGCCGCTTTCGTGCAAATCACTGAAAATGCAAATCCGGTTGCTAAAGGATTCCAATACGAGACACGATAATTGGTGTTAGATGTGGAAAATCCAGTCAACGCGATATATTTCGCCGCCGTTTGGTTGGCTGTCGGAATTACACAATTGGGGTTGTTATTTTGGATGCCAGCAATATAACGAGCAGCATCGCGAACGCCATTTTCAATTAAGTGACGTGTGTAAATAGCATTGCCAAACTCAAAAACACCAAGACATATCAGCAGCAGCACGGGCAATACGACTGCTAACTCAATAAGAGCAGTACCATGCTGGTCTTGCTTGAATCTGCGTCCGGCATGGCTGAATGCTTTCATAACAATCATCACCTATATAGCTGAACACGGTCGCGGTTCACCCCTGTATTGTCACCTGGATAAACTAGTGCGACAAGTTCGGTCCAAAGATTGCTGGCCGAAGGACTGGTCATCGGCCTCGTCATAAAAAAATTGCCGAAGGCAACGGCACGATAACCATTGGTGCCACCGCTGTTGCCTGTCGATAAGCCTTCAGCCCGACAATTTATAATCGCTCCGTAAATTATTCTGCGATCGGGAGTATCAATGCCATTGCCAACGCTGCAATTGGGCAATCCTGTTTCATTTAGAGTACCGCTACCCACGCTCGGACTTGCACGCAACTTTTTGCCATTATAGTCATGGGTGTTTTCATAAACGTACACTTCATAGCGAGGCGGAGGATCAGCGGCGGTAACGGGACTAGTTCTGGAGTCTATGCCAAGATCGGCATAAGAAGGTTTGGGAACATTTTTGAAATTTGTATTCCAATACGTATCAAAACTAACAGAGCCTGGAATATCTGGATCCCAACCCCAATCCCCATTGCCAATATTTGATGGGGAACATGTGGTTAAAAAACAGCTATCTGCTGGCAAACCCAAATATTGCGCTGAATTTGTTGCCAAAGTGTTATCTGATGATTTGCAAGCATTACCCGCTGCGTTACCATTTGCTGGATTCGATACTACATAACCTTTGCGAACATTTCCAGCGGGCGGGTAATCAACCTTCTTGTAATTGCCAAAATACATATCGAAGCGCACATTAAAAGCATGAATAAGATCGGTCATGCTGCCTGCCTTTGTGGTCAATGATTTGCGAAGGAAACAAACGTCCGGAATGGTTGCAGCTATTTCGTTGCCCAGGGGATTCTTACCGTGTCCGACCGCGGGGTCAAGAAAGCCAAACTGGCCGGGCACACCGGGAACGCTCGCACCTGTGCCGACCGAGACAAATTTAATTTGCTTACGTCTTTTGATGTAATCGGCCACATGCGACGCCAACCCATAATCATCGAAAGTATCTGTAGTGCCTGTGGTCGGCTCAAATGGATTACACATGAAAATAGGCGTAAAATTGCACGCAGCTGCATCAAAGCCAGCAACTGCCTTGGCACTTGATGTGGTGGTTGCCGTTCCCACCAAACCAACTGGAAATATTGTATTGAAAGTCTGCGGTATCACCGTGACTTGAACATAACGAGCTCTTTCAGCTAATACAGCCGTATTAGATAGGCATTTTAAAGGATCAATTGCAGTTGTGTCGTTTGGAATTACATCCAAATAGCACCGATTAGCTGCTGGAACTGCTGCGCCATTGATTGTTACGGGTGAAGCTGAAAATAATCCAACATTGCTATTAGCGGCATTGGCATTCAATAGGTGATCAATTGCATAGTTAGCCCGCGTTATCGCATCTGGCCCTCTATCCAATTCCCCAGCTCCGGCTAGTGCCAAAGCATCGGCCCCGTGTTGCAGGGTAGACTGCAGGGTTGAAAGGCGGCCTACGTCGATGGCCAGAAGGCTGAAGCCGATGATAACTGGAAGGGCTACGGTAACATAAATCAGTGCGATGCCAGATTTGTCTGCGTGAAAAGCTGAAAAACACTGCATCAACCGGTTGATGATTGGCGCTCGCATGTGTGGCCTCCAAACCCGATTACTTGGCCGTGTTGATGTTGATTGTTGTGCCAGCCGCTGCGGCCGATGCGCCAAATTTCGTCAAATAATTATGCATGATGTCAACACCCTGCTGGCCGGGCATATCAAAATCAAAATCATTCAAATATCTGGGCCAGGGAGTGGGGGTTTGTATGGCGATATTGGCGCGTGATGAATCGCCGGCCGAAAGCGAAATGCCGTCACTGCGGCTGAGCGCATCTGAATCCTGAGCATGGGCTGGCAGTGCGGGGCTGATCATTACCCAGGCAACTGCCAATAATCCTATTCTGATACCAGTCATCTTTTCACCTTTGGAAGATCAATGATGTGACCATATTGGCCGTGATAGGCGACATCAAGCTCACGCTTTGAAACCTCTTCTTTGCCGAACAGGAAAAACTCGGCTTCGTTGGAGGAGACGGGGTTTTGCAGCGGATCATGCAGCTGTTGGGTGTTGCCCACCGGAACTGCCAAACGCGGGGTGACAATGATGACCAGATCGGATTCTTTTTTCTGGAACGATGACGAACGAAACAAAGCGCCAAGAATGGGAACATTGCCCAGCAGCGGAACCTGGCTGATGGTTTTGGCATTTACGGTTTGCAGCAAGCCGGCAATGGCGAAACTTTGGCCATTGCGCAGTTCCACGGCCGTGTTGACCTTGCGATTGGTGAAGGCAAAATTTCCGTTGATACTATTAGAAGCATCAATCTCGCTGACTTCGGGGTTGATCGAAAGATTGATTAGGCCATTATCGAGAACGACCGGGGTGAAGTTGAGCTGCACACCGAATTCTTTATAAGTGGTGTCGCACTCTCGACCAGTCGCAGAGGTCTTGCAAGTTGTTGTCGGAACCTCGCCGCCAGCGTGAAAACTTGCAGGTTGGCCAGAAAGCGTGGTGAGGTTGGGCTCGGCCAGACGACGCGCCAAGTTCCTTTGTTCAAGCGCGCTGATGAGAACATCAGGATTTGTTCCAGCACCAAGCAGATGCGACAGAATTGTACCAAATGGCAACACACCTGAAAGTGCACCGAGGGAAGGTGCCAAGGCCCCGCTAACG
>JAYVCU010000259.1:0-2254 GCA_043749835.1 Hyphomicrobiales bacterium | reverse complement strand
ACCGTCAGCCAGCCGGAAATTATTTGTCGCGGTGTTCGCTGAATAGGAAACAAACTGGGGCGCGTCCCAAACCCCGTTTGCATTGTTCAGGTAATAATTTCTAGGCGCGGCATATCCCACACTAATCAGCGTTGAACCCAGCCCGGCCGTGCCAATGTTGATCAAGTTGTAGGCGATGGTGGTATCGCTCGCCCCGACGAAATTCGTGTTGATGTAAGTGCCAAAGACCAGCAGCCGGGTGTTGCCGCAGTTATACCAGAGGTTGTTGATCAAACAGTAATTCATGACCGTCGGATTGTGCACTTTAGCCTTGTCCCATTCATGCCCCCACGGATAGCCGCCGCCCGTGTAGTTGACGAATGTGTTGTTGAACCAATAGATGTTGGAAATGCTGGTAAAGCCGCCGTCGTTCTCCGCCAGTTTGCCGCCCGCGCCGGAAATCCTCGTGTCATCAAAAGAGCAGACATTGTTCCAGACATACACATCATGCGTAGCGGCTTCGTAAGTCAGTTCAAAAGCGGAATTATAAAAGGCGTGGATGCGGTTGTTGTAAATCTTGGTGTAATTCATATACCCGGTGTTTTGGAGCGCATCGGGGTGCTGGCCAAAACCATTCGTCCAGCCGGGGGCCAGTGTGTTCACCAGTTCATTGTTGTAGATGGAAGCGCCGCTCATAAATGTAATCGCATCCGCCCCGCCCCAGCGAGTGCTCGAAGTCCTTTGCGGGTCGTTGTCCAGGATGGTCTGGACGTAATTGTGATGAATCCGAACCGTGTCAAAAGTGCCGCCCTGAATGGCCATCCCAATGCCCACTTCGGCGATGATATAAACCACGCGATTGCTGCACACCTCCACATCCCTTCCCCCGTTCCAAGCCATGCCACTGTTCAGGTTGCTGCAAACAATCCGGCTGACGACCTGATGCGAACCGCCGCCGCCATACAGCCCTATTCCCATGCCGCGGTCGGTGACATAATTCCCCGTCTGCCAGACATTATTGATGAGCCAGAAGTTGGTATTCGGGCCGCCGTCGAGATTGACGTAATCGAATCCAGAATAAATCAGACAACCCAGCCCCCGGTTTTGACCGTCAAAAATGACTTTGCCGTTGTGTCCCGGTTCGACCCCCACGGTAATGGTGATGGGATGCCCGGCCGTGCCCCCGCCGTTCGGATGAAAAATAGCGGTGAGCGGCACATAGTAATTGGTTTTGGTGTAGGTTTGTGAAGTCGCGCCGCCAGAAATATACAACGTGTCGTCTCCCACTACGCCCGCGCCACCCCAAACCACGCTGTCAAAGTTAGTCCACGCATTCGGCCAGCTTGTCCCATTGTTGGCTGAAGCGGTTAACGCATTATCCACATACCAGCTGGCCGCAAGCGCGTGGCTGGCAAAGCCCAGTAATACTAGAATAATGACACCCACCCGTCTGAAATTGAGATATACCATTGACATATAATATTGATTACGGTTATTTTTTCAAAACCACAAATTGAGTTTCAAGTCTTTCAACGACCCACACGCATTACAAGCAGCTTTTATGCCTTCGATGGCCGTTTTTAAAACCACGGGATTGATCAATCTAACTGGAAATGATAATCCACTTTGAACCAGAATCAAATCAGTTTGTATCCCAAGGACGCTTTCGCCGCTTTTATGAAAATTCCGGGCTGTGATTCAGATCGGGACGGAGCCTTTCGTTTTCCAAGCCAGCACCGGCAACCTCGGTGCCGCCACTAAACGAAACGCCGGAAAGTTCCGATGAGAGGCTGGAAATGACCGCCAGTTGCATGAACCAGATGACATAGGTTTGGTCAAAATAAGTGATTCCCAGCCAGCTGGCGATGTGGGTGGCAACAGTGACTCCCAACCCCCAAAGCAAAAGTTCGGTTCCCGGGGGATTCTCCAAATTAGCGCGAACGGCCGCCAGCGCTCCACCCAGGCTGCTGAAAGTTCGTTTTAAGAGCACAATCACCAACACAATCGCACCCAGACCAGCGATGAGGCCAAAGGAAATAAATTGATTAGTGATGTCCGCCCCCCCGGTAATGTTATGAAAATAGGGAAACCAGTCTCTAGTTTGCTTGATGGGCATGCCGGCAAACCACCACTCACCCAGGTGCTGAAATGAAACATCTATCAGATAAGCCCGGTTGTAGCCGTCGCCGCCCGTCACTTGACTGATGCGATCCAGTAAATACCAAATAGGGGCCTTCATGACTATGGCCACCACCACCAGCCCCACGACCAGCCA
>JAYVCU010000258.1:0-4682 GCA_043749835.1 Hyphomicrobiales bacterium | reverse complement strand
GCGCAAGAGGTGGTAACGGCTGCGAAGGTCACTTATATGGAGGGCTATCTTTACGATAAGCCTGAAGCCAAGGCTGCTTTCCGTTACGCTGCGAAGGTAGCGAGGGCTGCGGGGAATTTAACATCCGTTACGCTTTCAGATTCATTCTGTGTTGAGCGCCACCGCGATGACTTTCTGGATCTGATCAAAACCAGCATCGACATTGTTTTCGCCAATGAGAGCGAGATTAAATCACTTTATAAAACCGATAATTTTGATGGTGCGACGGCGGCGATTATCCGCGATTGTCCACTTGCTGTGCTGACACGTTCACACAAAGGTTCAGTGGTAGTGCGCGGCAACGAGCGTGTCATCGTACCAGCGCTTCCTGTCGAACACGTGATTGATCTGACTGGTGCGGGCGATCTTTTTGCTTCGGGCTTTCTGTTCGGCCATACCCGTGGACTACCACTGCGCCAAAGTGCCGCCTTAGGTTCGCTGGCTGCTGCTGAAATTATTTCACACACGGGCGCCAGGCCCGAAGTTAATTTGTTGCAACTTGCCCATGACAATGGGCTCATTTGAGGAATTTCATATGCGCCCATCCGGCCGCCTGCCCAATCAATTGCGCGATGTTTCGTTGACGCGTGGCGTTTCCAAACATGCTGAAGGCTCTTGCCTGGTGAAGTTTGGTGAAACCCATGTGCTGTGCACTGCTTCACTTGAAGAGCGTGTGCCGCCTTGGCTCAAAGGTGGCGGCAAAGGTTGGGTTACGGCAGAATACGGCATGTTGCCGCGTGCCACGAATGAACGCATGAGGCGTGAAGCAGCCGCAGGCAAACAATCGGGTCGTACACAGGAAATTCAGCGCCTCATCGGGCGCTCACTTCGCGCTGTGGTGGATTTGAAAGCGCTGGGCGAAAGGCAGATCACTTTGGACTGCGACGTGATCCAGGCTGATGGCGGTACGCGCACGGCGGCGATCACCGGAAGCTTTGTGGCTTTAACCGATTGCATCAACTGGATGTTGAAGCGTGAGATGTTTGCCAAGTCTCCAATTCGCGATCATGTAGCAGCAATTTCCTGCGGCATTTATCAAGGCACCTGTGTGGCAGATTTGGATTACGCTGAAGATTCGAATGCCGATACAGATGCGAATTTTGTGATGACCGGATCAGGAGGCATTGTTGAAATTCAAGGCACGGCGGAGGCGGAACCTTTTTCAGAAGAGAAGCTGCATGAGCTGATGGGCCTTGCCAAGGCAAGCATCGCTGAACTCGTCAAGAAACAGAAAGAGATTCTTGGCATTGCCTAAACTTGAACTCCACCCTATAGCCGTCATCCCTGCGCAGGCAGGGATCCAGCTTTTGGCCGTTCAGCCTGCATCAAAGCTGGGCCCCTGCCTTCGCAGAGGTGACGGAGTGTGGGAATAGAACTATGCGAAAATTCCGATCCCTCAAAAACCAAGACATCGTCATTGCCACGCATAACAAGGGCAAGTTAAACGAATTCGCGCAATTGCTGGCACCCTATGGGGTGAAAGCAAAATCTGCCGGTGAAATGGGGCTGGCAGAACCTGCCGAATCAGAGAACAGTTTTCGCGGCAATGCGTTCATCAAGGCTGATGCTGCCTGCAAGGCAACTGGTCTGATTACAATTTCAGATGACTCTGGATTATGTGTTGACGCATTGGGTGGTGCACCCGGTGTTTACACCGCTGACTGGGCTGGCCCTTCGCGCGATTGGATGCAGGCGATGCGGCTGGTTGAAGAAAAGCTACAGGCGGCAGGTGCCACCACAGCGGCCCAACGCAAAGCGCAATTTATGTGCACCTTGTGCGTGAAGTGGCCAGATGGTGAAGTGCGCTATTACGAAGGCATAGCGCCGGGCCAAATGGTGTGGCCACCGCGTGGCACTTTGGGTCACGGTTATGATCCGGCGTTCATGCCGGATGGCGAAGCGGTAACATTTGCAGAAATGACCCGCGATGCGAAAAACAAAATTTCCCACCGTGCCCGTGCGTTGGAGAAGCTCCTTGCTGATCTCCTCTGATTTCGGCGTTTACGTGCACTGGCCTTTCTGCAAGGCCAAATGCCCTTATTGTGATTTCAACAGTCATGTGCGCCATGATGCGGTGGATCACATGCGCTATGCCCGCGCTTTGGTGCGTGAGTTGCAGCACATGAAAACGCTGGCTCCGTCAAAACAAGTCACCAGCATATTTTTCGGCGGAGGCACACCTTCGTTGATGCCGCCTGAGGCGGTGGGCCATGTGCTCGACAGCATTGCGTCGCTCTGGCCCATAGCACGTGATGCCGAGGTCACGCTTGAAGCCAATCCCACGAGTGTTGAAGCGGGAAATTTTCGCGGTTACCGCACGGCAGGTGTGAACCGCGTATCAGTTGGTGTGCAGTCTTTGAATGCGGCAGACCTTGCCGCACTTGGTCGCCAACATACACCGGAAGAAGCGCTTCAGGCATTTCGCCTAGCGGCCAAAATTTTCCCGCGTGTGTCTTTCGATATGATCTATGCGCGGCCGAACCAGTCTGTTGCCGCATGGCGCGATGAATTGAAACTGGCGCTTGGCGAACAGCAGGGCCACATGTCGCTCTATCAACTGACCATTGAACCTGAAACACGCTATTTCGATCTCTTCCAATCCGGCAAGCTGATGATCCCTGATGATGATCATGCAGCATCCCTTTATGACGTGACACAGGAACTCACCGAGGCCGCAGGCCTTCCGGCTTATGAGATTTCCAACCACGCCAAAGCAGACCATGAGAGCAGGCACAATCTGACCTATTGGCGCTATCTGGATTACGTTGGCGTTGGGCCAGGCGCGCATGGGCGTTTGAATGGGCTGGCCACCGTGTGTGAGAAAAATCCTGAAACGTGGGTTAGCCGCGTTGAGCAGGAAGGCCATGCCCTGGTCGATCAGCAACAGTTGACAGCGGCAGAGCAAGCGCCTGAATATCTGTTGATGGCGATGCGTATTTCCGAAGGTCTTAATCTCCAACGCCATGCCAAATTGGCGGGTGGTACGATTGCGCATGACAAGATTGCCGCTTTGGCGGGGCTTGATCTGGTGCGCGAAGTGGATGGCCATTTGCAGGCCACACGTCGCGGAAGGCCTCTGCTTAATGCGCTGATCCGAGAATTGAATGGGTGAGCGTGTGTTCCATATCGGTGCCGCGCGGCACGAGGCCCCGGCCCTTGAAGCAGGCCTGCACATCACCGCCACACCCATCGGCAATTTGGGCGACATTACGCTTCGGGCTTTGGCCACATTGGCAGCCGCAGACGTGGTATTATGCGAAGATACGCGCGTTTCTTCGCGGTTGATGGAGCGTTATGGCATCAAGGCTTCGATGAAGCCCTATCACGAGCACAATGCCGAAGCCGTTCGCCCTGCCATCATGGCCGCCCTTCTGGCCGCCGGTGCTTATGCGCTGATTTCAGATGCCGGTGTGCCTTTGGTTTCTGACCCCGGCTATCGTCTGGTTCGGGCTTGCGTCGAACAAGGTATCAAGGTGCATTCGCTGCCGGGCGCTTCTTCGACGCTAACCGCGCTTACACTTTCCGGTTTACCCTCAGACGTCTTTACCTTTATTGGCTTTCTCCCGCAAAAACAAAAAGCGCGGCGTGATGTGTTGATGCGTTTTAAAGATATGCCTTCCACTTTAATCGTCTTTGAAAGCCCGCACCGTGTGGTTGACGCGCTAACAGATGTTATCGCCGTATTTGCGAGTCGAAACATGGCCTTGTGCCGTGAACTTACCAAGCTGCATGAAGAAGTTTTGCGGGGCAGTGCTACCGAAATTCAAAGCACATTGGCCGCACGTGAAAGTGTGAAGGGCGAGATCGTACTGGTCATCGGCCCACCCACTGATAAAGCCCCAACCGTCACTGACAGCCAAATTGAAGCCGCGATTACAACGGCGTTGCAAGACTTTTCCTCTGCCAAAGCCGCCAGCTTGGTATCGAAAGAATTTGGCCTTGCAAAAGACGACATTTACGCCCGCATCCTCCGGCGCAAAACTGATGGCACATAACCGCCACGCGGCTGAAGAAAAGTGCCGCTTTGCAGAAATCATGGCCCTCTCACTGCTGCGCGCCAAGGGTTACCGCCTTCTGGCGCGGCGTTATAAATCCCCTTCCGGTGAAGTTGATCTGATCATGCGGCGCGGAGATGTAACGGCCTTTATCGAAGTTAAGGCCCGGGCCACGCATGATGAGGCGATTACGTCCGTCACCATCACTCAATCGCGCCGCATTGCCTCCGCTGCTGCCCATTGGATGACGCAGGACAGTGCCGCCAATAACGGGCCTTGCCGATTCGATATTGTGGCGGTTAACTCAAGCCTCTTCCCTTCGCATATCGAAAATGCCTTCGATGGAGCCTATTGAATGAGCCTGAACGTTGCCGTGCAGAGTGACCCGATTGATTTGTTCAACATCGAGGGTGACTCAACCTTTGCTTTAATGCTGGAAGCACAAAAACGCGGCCATGCGCAATTCATTTATCACACCAAAACGCTGGCTTATGAACAAGGTAAAGTCACCGCCTTTGGCCACAGCGTTAAGGTTCAGGATGTGCAAGGTGCGCATTTCACTTTGGGGGATACGGCGCGCATTGATCTTTCAACGCAGCGCGTTTTGCATATGCGGCAAGACCCGCCGTTTGACATGAGCTATATTAC
>JAYVCU010000257.1:0-5497 GCA_043749835.1 Hyphomicrobiales bacterium | reverse complement strand
GAGGGGCCGTCCACACCATCAAATCAGTTTGAAAGTGATTCAAGGTTTGCGGAGGTGATTGTCATGCCGCATTCTTTGTCGACTGATCTGCGTTTGCGTGTTGTTGCGTTTATCGAGGAAGGCCACTCACGAAACGAGGCTGCCGCTCGTTTCAAGACGTCAGTTTCCTTTGCTGTGAACCTGATGACCTTGTGGAAGGAGACGGGCAGTGTGGAGCCTAGGCCCCGGGGCGGCTTCACGCACGGCAAGGCCGCGCTTCACAAAGCCTTCATTCTTGCTACAGTCACAGATCGCCCCGACATCACCATGCCAGAACTGGCTGAGGAACTTTTGACGCTAAAAGGCGTCAAGATCGACCCTTCAAACCTGTCGAAGTTCCTGATTGCTTGCGGCCTCAGCTATAAAAAAAGCCTTCTGGCAAGCGAGCAAGACAGGCCTGACGTTGCCAAGGCACGGGTGGAATGGGTTGAGGTCCGCCAACCCATCATGCGCGAGCAGCAGGCCCGACTGATCTTCCGCGACAGACCAGCACCAACACCAAAATGACCCGACTGCGCGGGCGCTTTCGCAAAGGCGAAAGGCTCAAAAGCAAAGCTCCCTTTGGCCATTGGTGCACCCAGACCCTGATTGCGGGTCTAAGGTCAGACGGGCTCGTCGCCCCCTTTGTTGTCAATGCTCCGATGAACCGCGTGATCTTCGATACTTACATCGAGACCCAGTTGGCCCCGCAGATTGGAAAAGGCGATATTGTCATTCTCGACAACCTCGCGGCCCACAAAAGCCAAAAGGCACAAAGCATCCTGCGTGCCAAAGGGGCGTGGTTCCTATTCCTGCCGCCCTACAGTCCCGATCTCAACCCCATCGAAATGGCCTTCTCCAAACTCAAAGCTCATCTGCGAAAAACAAAAGCCCGCACTATCGATGACCTGTGGAAAGCAATAGGCAACATCTGCAAACTCTTTACATCAGAACAATGCTCAAATTACTTCCATGCAGCAGGATACGGATTCAAATGATCGCCCCGTGCTCTAGAACATTCAGATTTTCGTCTCGGACGAAAATCGAGGCGCATTCCGCCTTGGGTGAGATGGGAACTAGCAACACCCAAAAACTAGTTGTTCAGTCCCGGCACATGATGAAATTTCATATACCAGTCGATCGTGTTGCCTAATCCTAGCTCAAAATTGTGGCTGGGTTGCCAGCCTAGTTCATTCCTGATCCGTGAAAAATCAATTGCATAGCGCCGATCATGTCCAAGACGGTCTTGAACATAAGAAACCAGATCCACGTATTTCGTGCCGTCATTGCGAGGACGCCGATCGTCCAGCATTGCACATATGGTTTTCACCACATCAATATTGGTGCGCTCGGCATCGCCGCCAACGTTATAAGTGCGGCCATTTTGGCCTTTAAGAAAGATCAGCGCCAGAGCCTCAGCATGATCCTCAACATGCAGCCAATCACGCACATTCATGCCATTACCATAAACGGGTAGAGGCTTTCCTTGCAGGGCGTTGCTGATTATCAACGGGATAAGCTTCTCTGGAAATTGTCGCGGCCCATAATTGTTGCTGCAGTTGGAGATCACTACTGGTAGGCCATAAGTGTGATGCCAGGCCTGCACGAGAAAATCTGAAGACGCCTTGCTGGCTGAGTAAGGCGAAGATGGGTTATAGGGCGTGGCCTCGGTAAATTTGGAACCATCAAAGGGCAGATCGCCGTAAACTTCATCGGTGGAGATGTGATGGAAACGGAACTCGGCCTTGCTGACCTCAGGCAGGCTGGCATGATAAACCCGCGCCGCCTCCAACAAGTTAAAGGTGCCTACCACATTGGTCACGATGAACTCCCCGGGCCCATCGATGGAGCGGTCGACATGGCTCTCTGCAGCCAAATGCATCACGCCGTGGATCTTTTCGGCTTGCATGAGATCAAGCAGGGCGCCGCGATCCACAATGTCGAGCTGATGGAAAGCATAGTTTGGATGGCTTTCTATTTCCTCAAGGTTGGAAAGTCGGCCCGCATAGGTTAGCTTGTCAACATTGATCACCCGGTGCCCGAGCTCTCTCACCAAATATAGGCACAGAGCAGAGCCAATAAAGCCAGCACCCCCGGTCACCAAAATCCGTTTCATGAGAAATCCTTCAATTCGTGTTCAATCGCGGCCAGCAACGGCGCTTGTTCATCTTTGTCGGACAGAACCGGCTGGGCCGCAGGTGGCATGGGCCATGCGATAGCAATGGCCGGATCAGCCCAGTTCAAGCTGCGGTCGTGCGCCTTCGAATAAGGACACGACACCTTATAGGCAATCACCGCATCAGGTGTCAGCGACAAGAATCCGTGAGCAAAGCCACTAGGAATGTACAACTGGTTCTGTTTTTCTGCCGTCAGTTCAACCGCCAGCCATTGGCGATATGTCGCTGAGGTGCGCCGCAGATCAACCGCCACATCGAATATCCGCCCCGCGAGAACCCGTATAATCTTGGCCTGAGCAAAGGGTGGCAACTGAAAATGTAGCCCACGCAGTGTAAACCGCTCAGAAGAATATGATTGGTTGTCCTGCGCCCACTGCGGCTCGGTCACGCCCTCCGCCTTCAGTTTTTCAACATTGAAAGTCTCTGTAAAATAGCCCCGCACGTCACCAAAGCGCGGCATGATGAAATGAACCGGACCGGCCACTGTAAAACGCTCAATCTCCACTGCGGATCTCTTGGGCGCAGCGCCTCACATAAGCCGCATAATCATTCTTGCCCATGGCTGCGGCCCCAGCTTCAGCCTGATCGGGCGTAATAAAACCCTTTTGTAAGGCAATTTCTTCAAGGCAGGCAATCTTGATGCCTTGGCGCTGTTCGATCGTTTGAACGAAAGAAGCCGCTTCATGCAGGCTGTCAAAGGTGCCAGTATCAAGCCAGGCAAAGCCGCGGCCGAAACGCTCAACACTCAACTCTCCGGCCTCCAGGTAAATCCGGTTCAGATCGGTGATCTCAAGCTCGCCCCGGGCCGAAGGCTTCACCAACTTGGCGCGCTGGCATACTTGATTGTCATAGATATAAAGCCCCGTCACCGCCCAGTTCGACTTTGGTTGCGCGGGCTTCTCCTCGATGGTGAGCGCCTTGAAGGACTTGTCAAAGCCCACTACGCCATAGCGATCCGGATCCGACACCTGATAAGCGAAAACCGTGGCTCCCTGGCCCGCTTCCGCCTTCGCCACGGCGCGGGCGCAAATCTCCCCAAGGTTCGGTCCGTAGAAAATGTTGTCTCCCAAAATCAGGGCTGCGGCGGACCCGTCAACAAATTCCTCTCCAATCAAAAACGCCTCAGCCAAGCCATTGGGCTGAGCTTGGGTCGCATAGCTCAGGCGCGCGCCATAAGCCGAGCCATCGCCCAAAGTGCGCCGGAAAAGCTCCTGCTCTTCTGGCCGCGTTATGATCAGCACATCGCGGATGCCGACCAGCAGATATACGCTTAGCGGGTAGTAAATCATCGGCTTGTCATAAACCGGAAGCAACTGCTTAGACACAGGCACGGTCGCCGGCCGCAACCGCGAACCCGAACCACCCGCAAGAATTATCCCTTTCATAGACTTCTTTTTGCCCCAAAAAATGATCCGTTCAACTTAACAAGGTTCTTTGCAAGTTCCTCAGAAACTCCGCGCCAATTTCCATCTTCGCTTCGATCACGTCATAAACACCTTTTCGCCGAATGACAAAACGCTTGAGTTGGTTTCGATTTCCCGACGCCAATGCCACACGGACATCGAATTTGGCAAACAGTAATTTCAGCAACTTGGATTTTCCTCCAAGCACATAAATAGTTGTGTGACCAGAATTCCCAGCAAAAACTTGCGAATTAAGCGATTTGACAGAATTTTCGTCAACGATCAGGAGACGACACGGACGCTGTAGAAGCCGCAGTGCCGCTTGGTCAATATTAGCCATTTCTTCACGCGGAAAAAATCTTTGAAGCTGCAATATTGGCTTCCAGCGGAAAACAAACTTCTCGCGCCTCTCTTCTATCATTTGGCGAGACGCTTTGGCGTTTGCGCTACTACCAAACTCGAAGTGATCTATTAAAAGTCGAGGATAATAAATGCAGCGCAAACCTTTTTGCCTAATCCGCATGCAAAAATCGGTTTCTTCGAAATAGGCCGGCGCAAAAGCTTCATCAAGTCCACCTAGATCTTCAAATTGACGGCGCGCGACAATCGCGAAAACCCCGGAACAATAATCCACGTCACGCTGGAACAAGGCTCGCAAATCGTCTTCGGGCTGATAACGCAGATAACCGTTTGTTGTGCCGTCTTGGTAAATGATGCAACCCGCCTCTTGTAAGCCTCCGCTGACATGGCGCACCCGCACTCCCATAAAGCCGCAATTCTTTTCGCATTCATATGCGTCAATAGCTTCATTGAGACTGCCTTCAACCAAGCGCGCATCATTGTTAAGCAAAATTAGATATTGGCCTTTCGCCAGCTTTGCGCCAGCATTTATGCTGCGGAGAAAGCCCAGATTTTTTTCGTTCCTGTGAATGCGTATATTGTCAAAGCGTCCCAATAGCGCAACAGTTTCGTCACTGCACCCGTCATCAACAATGATCACTTCATAGGTGCTATCAGCTAAACGCAAAATCGAAAGCAGACATTCCAAAGTGTGATACGCCCCATTAAAAACAGGAATGACAAAACTGACTCTTGGATTTACCTGATGGGGAAACCTGCGCTTTTCGCCGCGCTTCATAAACGATTGAAGACGGCGGCGGCGAATAGCCAAGGCTGGCAATTTTGCCAGGTCAGAGGTGCCGGCAGCAGCCAGAATATACCGGGCTAGATTGGCGATGTTCACAGCTTGGCCTGTGCCAGCTCGCGAACCAAATGGGCTGCTCCGATTTTCCAATGCGGAAGCTGCAAACCAAATGTTGCTTTGAATTTTTTATTGCACAGCCGCGAGTTCAATGGTCTCTTGGCAAGCGTTGGAAATTCAACTGATGCGATGGCTTTGATCTCAGGCATTTTCTGCAACAAGCCTTGAGCACGGGCCTCGGCACACAAGAATTCTGCAAATCCATGCCAGCTTACTTCTCCGCTGGCCACAAGATGATAAAGGCCATGTGCGCCTCTGCCGTACCGAAGTGCCATAAGTGCATGCACCGTCGCATCAGCCAAGAGGGGAGCGCCGCTTGGCGCACCAATCTGATCAGCCACTACAGAAAACGTGTCGCGGCTGGTGGCCAGCCGTAAAATTGTCTTAGGGAAGTTATTGCCATGCGTGGCATAGACCCACGAGGTGCGCAAAATAAGGTGGTGTGGATTGGCCACTGCAACCGCCTCCTCCCCATCAAGCTTGCTGTAACCATAATGGTTTAGCGGGGAAGTCGCCGCATCTTCGCGGCGATATTCAGTGCCTTGGCCATCAAAGACATAGTCGGTTGAATACTGAACAATCACAGCGCCAATTTTTGCCGCAGCACGCGCCATTACGCCGGGCGCCTCAGCATTAAT
>JAYVCU010000256.1:0-5805 GCA_043749835.1 Hyphomicrobiales bacterium | reverse complement strand
TTGCTATCAAGCGCCGCACGCATGATCAATCATCTTCATAAAGTTCATCGCGCGTACCGCGTGTGAGGCCAGGAATTGGCTTGCGCGACATTAGTTCGTCAAGGTGTTTGCGCTTGCCTTCTGCCATCGATTTAAGAGTCCGATCAGCAGGAATGAGAGTAGCAACGATTTCACCATGTTTGGTGATATTGACGGTATCGCCATTAGCCACTTGATCCAAAAGCTTGGAAAAATCACGGTTGGCCTCCGTTGCTGTGATCAAACGCATGACATTCTCCAAAAGTAGTGAATTACCTACATAAAATTTGGAAGGTAAAATGTCAAGGTGGAGGCCTGGCGACCCCCACCCTCAACTTTCCCTAAGGGGGCTAAGTAATCTTACTTTAACGCCATGGCAGCTTTTGTCACCACATCTGTCCAAGCGCCCTCGGGCTTCTTGGTGATGACGGGATCTGAGCCGCCGCTCAGAAGTGTGGCCACAGTACGGTCAGCAGCGGCTGAATCAAGTGCACCGGTTGAACCATCAACCAGCTTGTTCACTTCATCCACCATGGTTGCCTGATGCGCTTCGGTTTGTGAACCTGAGGCGTCATTTTTCATCACGGCTGCAACGGCACCCTTCGGGTCCTTAGCCATGTCGGCAAAGCCCATCATGGAGGCTTTCACGAACTTGGCCATCGTGGCAACGAAGGCTGGGTCTTTCAGCTTGTCTTCTTCGACATACAAACCATCTTCCAACGTGGCAACACCTTGGTCTTCATATTTGAACACCACAAGATCATCAGCCTTCACACCGGCTTCCAGCACCTGATGATATTCGTTGTACGTCATTGTCGAAATGCAGTCGGCTTGCTTTTGGAGCAGTGGGTCAACGTTGAAGCCCTGCTTCAGAACCTTGATGTCTGAATCAGTTTTCAAACCGAGCTTGGCCATCCATGACAAAAACGGATATTCATTGCCATAAAACCACACGCCTAAAGTTTTGCCTTTAAGGTCAGCCGGTGTCTTAATGCCCGTGTCTTTGCGGCACGTGAGCATGAGGCCAGAGCGTTTGAAGGGCTGCGCAATGTTCACCAACTTGTTGCCTTTTTCGCGGCTGGCCAGAGCAGCAGGCAACCAATCCACAATCACATCAGCACCGCCACCGGCGATGATTTGCTCTGGTGCAATGTCTGGGCCACCGGGCTTGATCACAACATCAAGACCGGCCGCTTTGTAATAGCCCTTTTCCTGTGCCACATAATATCCAGCGAATTGGGATTGCGTGACCCATTTTAATTGCAGCGTAACCTTTTCGGCTTGAGCAGAGGCAGCGAAAGCTGCCAGTGCCGTAACACTTAGCAATAGTTTTTTCATTTGACGTTCTCCTTCTTCCTAATTGACCGCTTATCTTCGATAAGACGGATGCCAGAAGGTGACTTTGCGCTCAGCGAGCGCAAGACACCCATAAAAAAATGAACCTGCCAGGGCTGCAACAGCGATTTCAGCCCAGACCATATCCAGATTTGCCTTGCCCACTTCAGTGGACATACGAAACCCCATGCCCACAATAGGTGTTCCAAAAAACTCTGCCACAATGGCCCCGATCATGGCTAGCGTGGAATTTATTTTCAAGGCATTGAAGATGAAAGGCATGGCAGCCGGAAGGCGCAGCTTTAACAAGGTTGCGAACCAGTTGGCACCGTAACCGCGCATCAAATCACGCTCCATATGGCCAGACGCGTTAAGGCCCGCGAGCGTGTTGATCAGCATGGGAAAGAACGTCATCACCACCACCATGGCGGCTTTTGAGGGCCAATCGAATCCAAACCACATCACCAAGATCGGCGCCATGCCTACAATGGGAAGAGCCGCCACCAAATTGCCAAAAGGCAAAAGGCCGCGACGTAGAAAATCATAGCGATCACATACAAGGGCCACGAGGAAACCAGCGCCACAGCCAATCAACCAACCGGGAATAACCGCCCGCAAAATCGTTTGCACAAAATCTGCCAGAAGTATGGGCAGCGATGACGCGAACTTTGCATAGATTTCGGATGGCGACGGCAACAGCACCACGGGAATGGCCGAGGCATGTACATAAACCTCCCAAGCCACGATGACGCCCGCACCAAAAATGGCGGGCACCAGCCAGCGCGTTTGCGTTTTAGGGAAAATAAGATCGGCAACCCAACTGAGACTCCAGGCTGTCACCCAACTGCTTATAACGAAGGCGAAAGAAAGTGCCCAATCCTGCCCAGTGGGTGGGTTAGCGCGGCTGAAACTCAGCGCGATAATTGTAGTGAGCCCAAGCCCACCTGCGACACTAAGCAAAGCCTTCAACATAAATAACAGCCACTATGCGGGGATTTGGTGTTCACCGCGTGGCCCCCATGCGTTTGAGGCTTTGCTTTTCGGCTTCACCCAGCAGCCACACCAATACGGCTGCCGCAAAGGCCGCCACGAAAAGTGCCGCCCAGATTTGCAACGTGTTGCCGTAATAAGAACCATTAAGCAACCGCGCACCGATGCCAGAAACAGCACCCGTCGGTAACTCTGCAACGATGGCACCAGTGAGTGCAATGGCCACGGAAACTTTTAGTGAGGCAAAGAGAAATGGCAGTGCGGCGGGCAAGCGCAGCTTCCATAAAGTTTGCGCTGACGAAGCATTAAAAGTGCGCATCAAATCCTGCTGCATCACGTCAGGCGAACGCAGGCCTTTGACCATGCCGATGGTGACAGGAAAGAAACACAGATAAGTTGAGATAGAGGCCTTGGTAAAAATATCAGGCAGGCCGGTTTTGCCCAAAACTACAATCAGCATGGGTGCAATTGCCAGGATCGGAATGGTCTGCGAAGCAATGACCCATGGCATCAAACTTTTTTCAAGGGAAGCCACATGAACAATGCCAATGGCCAGCGCTGTCCCCAAAAGCCCGCCCATCACAAAGCCAACAAGCGTGGATGAAAGTGTGATCCACAAGTGATAGATCAGTGACTTGATCGACCAAGGTTGAACCGCAAACACCGTGTTCCAAATTTCACCAATGACTTGATGAGGACTTGGCAAAACCGGGCGGGTTTCATTCAATGACAAAGCCAGCGTATTGGCAAAGCCGCCTCCCGCTGCCGCAATTTTTGGGGCGGTGAGTACAGCATTCATCGGGATGCACATCACATACCAGAAGACAATAACAACGAGGGTGACAGTGATGAGGGGGAGGTGTTTCATCGTCACACTCGCCATTCCATCAAATAATCAGGCAAGCACTCATCATTGTCACCGTCGGTTTGATGAATGATCGCGAAACCTTCTCGCTCATAAAATTTTTGAGCTGCGATATTCTTTTGAAATGTCCAAAGCTGCGCAAATTCGTGGTGTTCACTTTTCGCTTTTTCAATCAGTAAATGGCCAATGCCCTGGCCGCGATATCGCCCATCCACATAGAGCGCCGTGATTGTGTGATCGGCAGAAAGTGCCACAAAGCCCATCACGCTATCTTTGGATGCCACAACAAAGATTTTGCTGTCTCGGTAAACCACATTTTTATAGTGCCGTGCCACCTCTTCCATTGAATGAATGCGAGACATCCACGGCGTCTCGTCAATCCAACTATTCACAATGGCAGCACAGGACGCTATGTCTTGGGTGCGCGCGGGCCTGATGGCCGTGTTAATCTTCATAGCTATGCCCTGCCTTCAACCCGCCGCGAACGCGGTGCGCAATTTTGAGGAAGCCTGATGTTTCACGAATGTCAAGTTTGCGGTCGAGCGGTAGACCAACGTCTATCACATCAATAATGCGCCCCGGCCTCGGGCTCATTACTACAATTTTGGTAGAAAGAAACACCGCTTCAGGAATGGAGTGGGTAACAAATACGATAGTCTTTTTGGTTCGCGCCCATAATTCGAGAAGTTGCTGATTTAGCTTATCGCGAACTATTTCATCAAGTGCGCCAAAGGGTTCATCCATCAACAAAAGTTTGGGATCAAAAGCCAGCGCGCGGGCGATGGAAACACGCTGCTGCATGCCACCAGAAAGCTGCCAGGGAAATTTCTTTTCGAAGCCGTTTAAATTTACCAAAGTCAGATTGCGTGACACTCTGGCATCCACATCATCAAGGCCCATAATTTCGAGTGGCAGCTTCACATTGTCCTGCACCGTGCGCCACGCCAACAAAGCAGGCGCCTGAAAAACATAGCCGTAGGCCCGTGTTAAACGCGCGTGTTCAGCACTCATCCCATTGACAGTCAGGGTTCCAGACGTTGGCTTTTCAAGATCAGCGATGGCCCGCAGCAAAGTTGTTTTGCCACAACCAGAAGGGCCAATCAGCGAAACAAACTCACCCTCTGCCACATCAAGCATGATATTTGACAGCGCTTCAACCGCGCCGTCCCCGGTTTGAAATGTAAGGTTCAAATTCTGCGCTGAAATAACCTGTGCCGCCAAATCCGTCTCCCCCGGTTTTTTATTATGCATAAGGCTAACGGCTCTTGACCATTTGATCAAGAAATAACAAGGTGCCGTATGCCCAAGCCACTGGCAAAAACACCCCAAATATCGCGCATTCAGCATCAAAATCAGGCGGTGATCTTGAAAGCCGCATTGGAGGTGTTTTCGACCTATGGATACCGCGGCACCACGGTGGATCAGATTGCCACCAGGGCCGGGCTTTCAAAACCGAACTTGCTCTACTATTTCAAGCGCAAGGAAGACATTTACGTGGCGGTGTTGGAGTACACGTTAGATGAATGGCTAAAGCCTTTGCGCATGCTGGACTTGAACGGCGATCCTATCACCGAACTCACGCGTTATATTTATGAGAAGCTCGATATGTCTTTCGCCAACCCATCCTCCTCGCGGCTTTTTGCCAATGAAATTTTGCATGGTGCGCCGCATATTCAGAAGTTTTTGAAAGGGCCATTGCGCGAGTTGGTTGAGGAAAAGGTGAAAATTATCCGCCAGTGGATTGCAGCTGGCAAGATCAAGCCCGTTGATCCACCGCATTTCATTTTCGCTATTTGGGCTGTAACGCAACATTATGCCGATTTTTCGACGCAGGTTGACGCAGTGTTAGGCAGTGCCGACCGCAAAGAACAGGTGAAACAGGCGGTGGCGGAGATATTATTACGAGGGCTAAAAACTTGACTTTTGTAAGAAAGTAAGACATCTTACCATCCATGAATATGATATTTTCCAAAATCACCAGCAAAAGCCAAACGGTGATCCCGCGCGAGGTACGTGAAAAACTGGGGCTCAAACCCGGCGATAGCCTGGCCTATGCCTTAACGGAAAAGGGCGTGATCATCAAAAAAGCCAAAATTGGCGTGGAAGACGATCCTTTCGTGGTTTTCAATGAATGGGCCTCTGCTGCTGATGATGAGGCCTATGTCGATCTCTAAGGCCACATTCAAGCGCGGTGATATCGTCGTTGTACCATTTCCCTATTCGGACAAATTGGCTGAGAAACGCAGGCCAGCGCTGGTTGTTTCATCAGACAAGTTCAATGCCAGAAGCGGCTATTTGTGGGTTGCCATGGTCACCAGCAAAACACAGAAGCTATCGGCTGACGATGTAGTGTTCGATCACAGCAAAGCCGGTTTGAGCAAGCCGTCAATGGTGCGTGTGGCCAAAATAGCCACTATTGAAGCCGATCGCGTGATCCGTACTACGGGCCGATTGGAGAAATCCGATATCGCGAGTGTTCAAAAATTAATCGCCGCAATATTAGGGTGTGTCGTCATTTGAGCCAAACAAGCGCACAGGCGAGATGAAGGCCGGCGAGAAAGTTTCGTGCGGTTTTTTCGTAGCGTGTTGCAATGCCT
>JAYVCU010000255.1:0-3583 GCA_043749835.1 Hyphomicrobiales bacterium | reverse complement strand
GCCTTGCAGCGAATTCCTTGGCATCCATCAAAATCTTGATCACGCCCTTGTCAGCATCCAAGCGGATGATGTCACCATCACGCAGTTTGGCGATGGGGCCACCTGCAGCGGCTTCCGGTGTGACGTGGATGGCGGCAGGAATTTTGCCCGATGCGCCAGACATGCGACCATCGGTGATCAGCGCCACGCGGTAACCTAAGTCTTGCAACACGGCCAAGGGCGGCGTCATGCGGTGCAGCTCTGGCATACCATTCGCCCTGGGGCCTTGGAAGCGCACCACGGCCACGACATCTTTGTGCAATTCGCCGCGTTTGAAAGCTTCGGTTAGTTCTTCTTGTGAATGGAACACCCGGCACGGTGCTTCAATCACATGGCGATCGGGGGGAATCGATGATGACTTGATCACGGCACGACCCAAGGCACCTTCCAGCACATTTAGCCCTCCGGTTTGTTGGAAAGGCTCAGCGGCGCCACGCAGAACTGTTGCGTCATAGGACGTTGTGGACGCTTTGCGCCATGCTAACTCGCCATCTTTCAATGTGGGCTCTTGCAAGTAACTGGATAGACCTGCGCCCATGACCGTGGTCACGTCTTCATGCAGCAAACCGGCCTTCAACAATTCGCCTATCAGGAAGCCCATGCCACCTGCTGCGTTGAAGTGATTCACGTCCGCCTTGCCATTGGGATAAATACGGGTGAGCAAGGGGACGGCGGCGCTCAGATCGGCAATGTCGTCCCAAGTGAGATGAATGCCCGCCGCCGCAGCCATGGCGACAAGATGCATGGTGTGATTGGTAGAGCCTCCCGTGGCCAGCAGGCCCACCACGCCGTTTACCACAGCTTTTTCATCATAGATTTTACCGATGGGAGTGTAAGCGTTGCCTAAGGTTGAAATGGAAAGCGCCTGCTTGGCGGAGGCCTTGGTGATCTCGTCACGCAAGGCCGTGCCGGGGTTAACAAACGTTGTGCCCGGCAAATGCAAACCCATAATTTCCATCAGCATCTGATTGGAATTGGCGGTGCCGTAAAACGTGCACGTTCCAAGGCCGTGATAAGCTTGGCTTTCGGCCTCCAACAGTTCAGCCCGGCCCACCTTGCCTTGCGCGTAAAGCATGCGCACTTTAGATTTTTCGTCGTTGGAAAGGCCTGTCGTCATTGGCCCAGCGGGTATGAACACCGCTGGCAAATGGCCGAAGCTTAAGGCACCGATGATGAGGCCCGGGACAATCTTGTCACACACGCCCAGATAGACTGCCGCATCAAACATCTGGTGCGAGAGCGCCACAGCGGTGGACATGGCAATCACATCACGCGAGAACAGCGATAGTTCCATGCCCGTTTCGCCTTGCGTTACGCCATCACACATGGCTGGTACACCGCCTGCCACTTGCGCCGTGCCGCCTGCTGCGCGTGCGGCAGTGCGGATCAAATTGGGATAATGCTCAAAGGGTTGATGGGCGGAGAGCATGTCATTGTAGCTGGTAACAATGCCAAGATTTGGCCCGTCGCTATGACGCAAAGCAGACTTATCATGCGCATCACAGGCGGCAAAGCCGTGGGCTATGTTGGCGCAACCCAAAGCTTTGCGTTTAGGCTTATTTTCAAAAGTCTTGGCGATTTTAACAAGATAACGCGACCGGCTTTCGGCGCTGCGCCTGGTGATCGAATCGGTGACTAACGCAACAGCTTTTTGGACGGACATATAACCTCACGGGCACCAGTAGACTTCAACAACACGCCCACTGTTCAGCACGGCGCGTATTGGCATTTCAAATTTGTCATTAGCATTCATCGCTCTATCGAGCGTGGCGACTTTATCCGCGCCTTGAATGTGCAAAATGATTTCCTGCGCGGCCAAAATTTTGCGAAGCGAATATGTTAGGCGTGGCTCACCCGAACCCGGAGCTGAGATGGCAAGCAAGGGCGGCGCTGAGTCAGAAAGCGCCACCGCCAGCATATCACCAGCGGGAAAGAACGACGCCGTGTGGCCATCATTGCCCATGCCCAAAACCACCATGTCAAAATCACGCACATCAGCCGCGGCAGGGTTGAGATAAAGTGGTACAAAGTTCGCTGATACTGCTTCATTCTGGATAAGCGCGGCTCTTACTAGTCTTGCGTTCGAACGCGGCGAGGATTCATCCACCTGGCGTTCATCAACTAATGTGATGGTGACATTGGCCCAGTTCAATTTTTGCAGTGACAGGATTTCAAAAAATCTTTGTGGCGTGCTGCCGCCCGAAACCGCCATCGTGGCATGTTCGCTGTCAGACAATGCTTGCCGTAAACTTGCCGCGACGTTTCTGGCTAGCCGTGCTGCCAATAACTCAGCATTAGCAAAATTATTGCGTGTCACTGTCATGTGCCGGGGGCCTCATACCAAGTGCGGCCATCGCGCTCGATTAAAGCGATTGCAGATGACGGCCCCCATGTGCCGGATTGATAGGGTCTAAGTGCATCAGCGTTTTCTTTCCACTGATCAAGGATGGGATCGATGTAGCGCCAGGCGGCAGCTACTTCATCGCGGCGCATGAACAAGGTTTGATTGCCGCGCACTACATCCATCAACAAGCGTTCATAGGCCTCGGGTTGACGCGTGGTGAAGGCTTCAGCGAAGTTCATATCGAGAGGCACATATTTGAAACGCAAACCGCCGGGCCCTGGTTCTTTCACTGCCAGCCACAGTTTCACGCCTTCATCAGGCTGCAGGCGTATGACCAGGCGATTGGGCTGAAGTTCACCGGCGGTTTTCTTGAATATATTCAGCGGCACGTCGCGGAATTGCACCATAATTTCAGACACGCGCTGCGATAGGCGTTTTCCAGTGCGCAGATAGAATGGCACATTAGCCCAGCGCCAACTGCTGATTTCGGCTTTGATGGCTACAAACGTTTCGGTTTTGGAATTGGGGTTGCCCAGTTCTTCCAGATAACCACCCACCGCACCTGTGCTGGACGCGCCCGCACGATATTGCCCGCGCACAACTTTGTCTTCCAAATCTTGCGCTGTCATGGGCTTTAGAGATTTAAGCACTTTTAATTTTTCATCGCGCACCGCATCCGCTTCCATCGAAGACGGTGGCTCCATCGCAACTAAGCAAAGCAGTTGCAGAATGTGGTTTTGCACCATGTCTCGCAATGCGCCTGAGGTATCATAATAACCGGCGCGGCCTTCTACGCCTAAGGTTTCGGCCACGGTGATTTGCACGTGGTCGATATATTCATCCTTCCACAAGGGTTCAAAAAGCGCATTGGCAAAGCGCAACGCCATAAGGTTCTGTACGGTCTCTTTGCCGAGATAATGATCAATGCGGTAGATTGACGGTTCAGGAAAAACCTTGCCGATTGCGTCATTCAAAGCCTGCGCTGAAGCGCCATCTTTGCCCAGCGGCTTTTCAACTACTACGCGTGAGTTGGGCGTAACGAGATTGTGGGTGCCCAATCGCTCACAAATCGGGCCGAAGATGTCAGGGCCGACGGCCAGATAAAAAATGCGCACACGGTCAGCCCTGGTGGCTAAAACTTTTTCGAGCTTCACCCAACCATCGTCCTGCGTGGCCTCGGCTGCCACATATGTAAGTCTG
>JAYVCU010000254.1:0-6901 GCA_043749835.1 Hyphomicrobiales bacterium | reverse complement strand
CTGGGTGGCGCTGTCCAACGCATTAAAGTTTGAGGGATCAAAATGGCTCACGGTGTAGAAGTTGGTTATCGCCTCAAGATAGGCCAGAAAGTCTTTGGCCGCCGCGGAATGAATGAGCGCGAACAGGGCTTGTTTAGCAGCGGCACCGGGCACCTGGACATGCTGACAGTTGAGCAAACTGCGCGCCTCGATTAGCGCCTGTTTTTCGGGGGCCGCCACGTTTGCAGCTGCGTTTACGGCTGCGATAAACTGGGCGCTGCCTTTCTCATCGCTGACACAGATGCTGGCTTCGCCCGTGGTTTGCGGATCGGAACCTTGCGCTGGTGCCGGTGGCTCTGGCGCGAGCATTGCCACCAAGCCAGCCCAATCTACGGGGGTTAAATCAGTTGCAGGCAGATAGCCTCTAGCGCCGGTGCCCAATTTTTTCAGTATTTGATGATGCGCATCAGCCATCAAATAAATAAGGTTGATGCGCGTGTCATTGCCCGGTGCCAAAAAGCCCATGCTGTCACAACTGGTAAAGTCAGAATGAAAAACCTTCATTGTGGGTGTGCAACCCGCATCACCGCTTGCGACGGCCGGAGAGTATAAGAACACCGTGAAGCAAACGAAAAGTGCCGCTTGAATGAGTTTGCACATGAGGCTTCTCCTGCGGGTAAAACTAAGCCAATGCCCTTAAATTGAAAAGTGCCCGTAAATTTAAATTTGAGTGAGAATGGTATCGGCGCCCGAAACGTTCACGCCGGATTTGTCTTCCACATTCAATTGGGTTACCACGCCGTTTTCCACAATCATGGAATAACGCCTAGAGCGCAGCCCCATATTGGACCGGTTAAAATCTGAATCCAGTCCTACGGATTTGGCAAACGTGGCATTGCCGTCGGCCAACATCATAATTTTGTCATCAGCGCCTGCGTGCTTGCTCCAGGCTTTCATCACATGCGGGTCATTTACTGATGTGCAGGCAATAGTGTTAACACCTTTGGCTTTAATGGCTTCGGCGTGTTCCAGAAAACCGGGCAAATGGTTCATCGAGCACGTGGGTGTGAAGGCACCCGGCACGCCGAAAAGTACAACTTTCTTACCTGCGAAAATCTGATCGGTGGAAAGCTTCACCTGGCCATCGGCGTTAAAACTGATGAATTCTGCTGCTGGTAGTTTATCGCCAATTTTTATAGTCATGTGCAATCTCCGGTGTGGAGACCACCTAGTTCACTATTACCATTTGTTCAAGCCCAGTGCCATCAACCACTGCGGTGATGCGCAACTCTTTAGCCTGAATTTTTTGGTTGACGGTCAAGCCGTCTATTTTTAATTTAGCTGAACCCAGCCCGAAGGTGGGTTTGCGGAAATACAGACCTTCAGGGCCTTCTACAAATATGTCTTGAACCGTTTGGTCGAGTTCAATTTCCAATTGATCAGCTTTTTGGGTGGCACGTTTGGCAAACGCAGAAACCTTTGGCACGCGTTCGAGATATTTTTGAATTAAGTTATCGTCTTTTACCGCTGTCGATAAATTGGCTGCAAATTTCGCTGGGCGACAAATTTTTTGACACACTCCAAAGAATGCTGAAACTTTGCCATCCAAAGGAGCGGGTTTGGCATCTGCTTTCAATTTTGGCCGCAAGATGAAAACAACTTCATCATGATAGCCAATGGCATCGCCGCTTTCATCCGTGGTGCGAATGGGCAATGGGAAATCCACTGCAAAGCTTTCAATATCAGGGCCTTCAAGTTTAAGCTGTGGTGGAATTCCGGCCACACCCGGCACACGCCAATAGGTTTTCCAACTTGTTGCCAGTTTGATGTGCAAACCGTAAATCAGGTCTTCGCTGTTGGATGAGGTGATCAGACGCGTATCCCATTCTGCAGCCAGCGCTATGCTGGGTGGCACCAGGGTTGAGGCGGCAAGGCTTGCCAATAGATGTCTGCGGTTCATCGTGTTATAGTATAGCAAGTCGGGTTCACCTGCCAATCACCTTCCCGTTAAGTCAATTTGGGATTATATGATAGCCATGACCAAGCGCACTTCTCTTGCGGGCAAGCTGCTCATTGCCATGCCGTCAATTCAGGGCGATGATTTTGCGCGCTCTGTCGTGTTTCTGTGTGCGCACTCTGAAGATGGTGCGATGGGGCTGGTCATCAACAAACCTGCGCCGCGCATGATTTTTGCTGATCTGGCAGAGAAACTCAACATCGACCAAACATCGGAAGACATTTTACAGCTCCCTGTGATGCTGGGTGGGCCGGTAAAACAATATCAAGGCTTTGTTTTGCATAGTAATGATTATAATTCGGTTGAGACGTTGAAGGTGAGCAACGAATTTGCACTCACGGCCACCACCGATATTTTGTTAGCCATTAGTAAACAAAAGGGGCCGAACCGAAAAATTTTAGCACTGGGCTATTCGGGCTGGATCCCTGGCCAACTTGAAAACGAGATTATGCTCAATGGCTGGCTGCATTGTGACGCAGACCCGGATTTGGTGTTTGGAACTGTGCCTGAGAAACTTCATGATGCCGCTTTAGCCAAGCTTGGGGTATCGGCAGCCATGCTATCGAGTGAGGTCGGACGGGCTTAGGCTTAGCCGTTATTGACTTCGATTTGCGTTACAGTGTGAGCCCAGGTGTAAGTGACCGCAGCGCCCGGTGCCAATAGGCTCCACACGCCATCATTTGCTACTGCATCAGTAGATGCCGCAGCACCCAGTGGGCCCGGCGTTGTCAGCGTTTCAGTTGAAATCCCGCCACTGCCCAGTGGGACAAGAACTGCAGGCGTGCCGTGCATGTCATTCACACTTACATTGGTGATAGGCACATTGCCGTTGTTGCTGATGATGTAAGTGTAAGTGATAATTTCATTCAGGTCTGCTTTGGCGGCTGTGCCGCCTAGCTTGTCTGCTAATACAAATACCTTGTTGATGGTCAGGCTTGGCACCGCCGGAATTGTGGTGGTGGCCGTTGAAGCAGCAGACGTGATGGTTGCCGCTCCATTTTTTCCGGTTGCTGTTGCTGTATTGCTAACCCCAGCACTGATGCCCACTGCGTTTTTCACATCGGTGGCTGATAAAATATAGGTTGCCGTAAAGGTTTGGGAGACACCCACGCCAAGTGATGCCACAGACACAGGGGTGAAAGCGCTTAACGCATTCGTCCCAGCGGTTCCATTAAATTTGGGGCCCGGATCAAGGGGTGCTACTGTGGTGAGGGTAACACTGCCGACATTTTTTACAACATAGGTGAAAGTGATCGTGTCGCCAGCGTCGGTTAAAGCCGGGTTAGCGCCTGTTGCAATCGTTGGCGAGCTTGCTGTTTTGGTCACACTCAAGCCTGCAACGGTCAAGATTGAGGTCGATGCCGTCGCCGTCGAAGACTTGACTGGTGCACCGGCTGGATCTTTTGCAGTTGCAGTAGCCACGTTCACTACGCCATTTGTTATGCCTGCGCCGTTCATCACATCTGCGGCTGAGAGCGTGTAAGTTGCCGTGAAAACGGCATTGGCACCGACACCAATCCCTGCTGTGGCTGGTGTGAAGGCACTCATCGTGCCGGTGCCAGGCACTGCGTTAAACGTTGGGCCAACATCAGCAGGTGCGGCCGCGGTCAGGGCCACAGCACCAGTATTGGTGATTGTATAGGTGTAGGTGATGGTATCGAGCGCATCCGTCAGCGTGGCACTGGCGCCTTTGTTGACGCTCGGTGCAGCAGCCGATTTGGCGATTGTCATTAAGGCCATATTGATCGTTGCCACTGTGGTGTTGGAATTATCTACGCCATCATTCACAAACACGTTGATGGTTTTGGTGGGGCCAACTGGAACTGCTGCCGTGCTGGAATAGCCGATGGCCTTCAACGCCGTTTGATATTGCGCCAGTGTGCCCACGCCGCTCAGGGTGATGGTGCCCGTTCCAGCGTTGTAAGCTGAAGCTGTAATACCGGCGGGCAGGGTGGCTATAAGGCTCAACAAATCCGTTGCTGTAGGGCTGTTCACGGCAATCGTTGCTGAGGACATCGTGGCTCCGTCGTCCAAGATCGTTGCATCGGCTGCGGCGATGGCGACAGGTGCGCCACCTTGATCCCAGGTTGTTGTGTATCCCGTGCCTGCGGCTGCCGCCGAAAGATCAAGTGCAGGTGGGTTATTCAAAATTGTTGATGTGGAAATAAAAGCGGTTGAATCATACTGAGCGTCGCCCACGTCTGCAATGCGGATTGTTACGGTATAGGTTGTGCCGGGAACCACATTGAACGCGTTAATAAACACATTGGTAGCGCCGTTGTAGGCGATGTCTGGAATGGGCGGCGTGGCAGTTGTGTTGTCACGGTAGTAACCCGCAAAGCTGCCGTTATTCACCGTGTTGATGTTGGTACCGATTGATGTGCCGGGTATCGTTGCAAAATTAAAATTTGAATAAGTGCCTCCGTTGAGGATCATCGAAAAATTGTCGGTGAAAGTGGTGTTTACATATTGATTATATTCTTCAGAGGCAAAAACCGATGCGATTGACATGCGAATAACGCCCGGTTTTGGAATGAACGAAAACGTGAACGTCGCAACGTCAAACTCACTTGCCACGGCATTTGAAATGCCAGTGCCGGCTGATGATCTAAAATTTTGAGGGTTGGCACTGGGCAGGGAGCCTGCTGTCAGCGGGGCCTGGGCGGCATTGCCTGTGTTGAGCAGAATGCCGCCCGCAATGCCGAGATTTGAACCTGTTGAGGTAAAGGTGCCCGCCACAGTTGCTGATCCGCCGTTACTCAACACAGGTGTGCCCGTTAAGGTGATTCCAGGATTTGCCGCCGTGATGGCAGAGGCCAAGGTTGCAGCGTTGGTGGTGCTGGTTACTGTCACAGTGGCGTAAGCTGAGGAAGCGCTGATCAGAGTGCTGATGACAAGCGCTCCACAGCTCATAATCCAGACGCAGAGCGTGGCGATTGGATTGCCTAACTTCGAACGCACGATTTACCTTATTTTTAGTGTGGCGCATCTGGCCAATTATGTAATGATTTGAGCGTAGCAAATTTTAGTTAAAACTTGCTAAAACGCCCTGGGGCGGCTGTCGCTAAAGTGATAATGCTGAACGCTTAATTATTCCGATTGCCCATCAGTTGGTACAGACCCTTAATCGTGTCAGCGCACTCTTTTTCATTATGATTGTTCAATAATTTTTGCGATTTTTCAAACAAGGCTTTTGCGCGCGGGCTTTCCAGCTTTATACGCTCTTCTGGCTTGGCATTTTCCTTGATTACTGCCAAATCTGATGCGCAATCAGCGAAAGCAGTTAAAGGCGTAAACATGAAAGCAGCTGCAACGAAGATAAAAAAGCGCATTTTATTAATTTTCCTCTGGCGTTGATGAGAGGTTTACCGCAACAATGATTAACAGTTTTTCTATCCTGCCACATTGTTAAACAGGCTAATCGCGGTGTTTTAAACTTATCTTCGAATAGGTCGGCTTGAAGGATTAGTCCTTGGCCCGTTCCACATAAGCGCCATCAACCGTATCTACCACAATGCGCGTACCCACGTTGATGTGGGGCGGCACAAGAGTGCGTAAACCGTTGCTCAACATCGCTGGCTTGAATGAGGATGATGCGGTTTGGTTTTTAATCGCGGGCTCACAGTCGGTGATTTCCAATGTCACGCGTGGCGGAATTTCGATTGAGATTGGCCCATCATTGAACATAGCAATCTGGCATTCCATGCCTTCCTGCAGATAAGGCGCATTGTCAGCCACCATATCTTTATGCAGTGGAACCTGATCAAAGGTTTCGGGATTCATAAACACATAGGTGTCGCCATCTTTATAAAGATAGGTGTGCATGATGGTTTCAACAAAGGCGCGTTCCATGGCGTCAGTGGTTTTGTAACGCACTACAGTTTTCACACCGTCTGAAATACGGCGCATGTCGATTGTTGTGGTGGGCGTGCCTTTGCCGGGATGCATGCTTTCGGCCTTCAGCACCACATAAAGCTTGCCATCTTCATGTTCGATTACATTGCCTTTGCGCACGCCGGAAGCTATAACTTTTACCACGGGAATATCCTGAAATTTGGGATTGAATTGGGTTCTGGCCGCGCTCATAGCAGGGCCACACCGGAAAGCCAACCCGTATGACAATTGAGCAAAAGCCTTGGTTTCATCCTGATCGTCATGCAGACAGGCGTGGGTTTTTGCTAGCGCGAGGCCGCATTACTTCAGACATCCGACACTGGTTTGCCGAACGTGAATTTTTGGAGGTGGATGTTCCGGCGTTGCAAGTTTCGCCCGGTAACGAGGCGCATCTGCACGGATTTGAAACCAGGCTTATTCACACGGATGGCTCATCATCACCACGCTTTCTGCACACCTCACCCGAATTTGCCTGTAAAAAATTATTGGCAGCGGGCGAGAAACACATTTTCTTCTTGGGCCATGTATTCCGCAACCGTGAACGCACGGCCACCCACGCGCCGGAATTTACCATGCTGGAATGGTACCGGGTGGGCGTGCCTTACCGCCAGATCATTGACGACACGCTAAGCATTGTAAGGCTGGCCGCAACGGGTCGCATTTTCGATTGGCGTGGCCGCACGTGTGATCCTGCTGTTGAGGCTGAATGGATGACGGTGGCGGAAGGCTTTCAAAAATTCGCTGGTGTGGATGTGTTATCCACAATCGGCAAGCGCGATGCGCTGGCGGCGCAGTCACCAGTTGCCTTTCGCGACGATGAAAGTTGGAGCGACATCTTCAGTCGTATTCTGGTTGAAAAAATCGAACCGCATTTAGGCAATGGCAAGCTCACCGTGTTTTTTGAATACCCGAGCTGTGAGGCCGCACTCGCTCGCGTCTGCGCCCATGATGCACGTGTGGCTGAACGCTTTGAACTTTATGCCGCAGGCGTGGAACTGGCCAATGGCTTTG
>JAYVCU010000253.1:0-2504 GCA_043749835.1 Hyphomicrobiales bacterium | reverse complement strand
ATTGGGCGTGAGCGACCGCCATGCAATCGTCTGCATGATATATCGCTCAACCGCAACAAAGCTGCCAAGGCTTCCTTTATTGCGGCCACGCTTGTCTGTGCGGCGCTTCATGCAGCCACCGCCAAATCTGCAACATCACTGCGCTCAAGAATTTCGACTTGAGACTGCAACACATAGCGGGCGTGAGTGCCAGCAAACGGGCCTTTGTGCGCCTCATTGAGTGTTTCAATGCAGAGGCCATGCAGCCGTTTCAATTTATGGACATAAGCCGACCAGCGGGGGCCAGGATTATCAATGGGAGTGCAGCCACGTTGCCCAGCGCGGTGAAGTTCTGACAGCGCCCAAGCGTCCCTGCCATAAACAGTCAAGGGCAAGCCATCGGGCATGATGCGGGCTTTGATTGTGAGACGGTCCTTACGCATTGTGTGTCACCTCCACATTGAAAACATTCAAGTGGCGATCAACACGCCATTTGCATAAAACAGTTGCCGGAATAAACGTTTTGCGAGGGACGCCAAGTTGAGACCGCGATGGTTTTTTCTTTGACGTGCGCTTGCGGCGCGGGCGGTTTGCGGGTATCGATTTCATTGTGAAAAATTCCTTTGGACTGGTTTCGCGGTGACACGCTGGCCAGTCTTTTTCTTTTGAAGTGAGGGATTAGGCGGCGACTGGCGAGACGGGACCGCGTGAGGCAATCCATGCGTTCACATCGGATTCACGCCACATTTTGCGGTTCGGGCTAATGGCCACGGGTTCGGGGAATTTCCCTACTTTGCGCAAACGCCAAAGCGTCGTGCTCGAAGGGTTGCCTGTGCGATCAAGCACAACGGATAACGGAATTAGTTTTTCTGCCATGAATTAAAATCTCCTGCATTAGTGCTTGGCAGCGGGTGGTTTGCAGGAGTGTAATGGAGCCTATGAAGCCCTATTTGAACGTTCGGACAAATGCGAAAATCGGCAATTACTCAGAAGCGCAATCAGGATAGTGTTTCTTCAATCTCTTTCGCAGTCTTCGTGCGTGCACGTCTACACAGTCTTGGTAGTACAGCGGGTCGCCATCACACATCAGTTTGCCAAGGCGTATTTGCTCTTTAACTGTCGAAACAATTTTGCTCTTGATAAATCCAAATTCTCGATGTTTTTCTTTTCGCAAATGTTGCGGCACTTGGCCTCTTAATTGATCTAGTATTTCATCGTCCAACAAAGCCCGTGTACTAACTGCTAAACCTAGTGAAGCGGGGTTGCCCTTTCGTCCTTTGAGCCAAACATGTTTTCTGATTTGCAAAAGCATTCCCGCTGCAATTTTTGCAGCTTCTTTCCAGAGTTTGACGCTCGTTTCGGCAGTTCTATCAGCAATTTTTTCAGCAGTATTTCGTGAGATATCATTGTGTTTCCAAGCAAACAAAGCCGCGTCACAAGCTCCTCTCATGTATGCTCTTTCGACCATCAAACTTACGGCCAAATTCTGATTTAATTGTTCCATTTCCTTGAGTTTTCGAATTAATGGGCGGTGTTTGTCGATTGCAGCCGATACTATTCTAGACAACTCAAACGCTTCCATTCCCTCTATGTATGGCTTGACGGGATTATCATCAGGTAAGTAATAGTCGGGTTTGCTGCAAGCAATGAGCAGGTCAATCCATTCCAGTGGGTCGCCTTCAATGCCTTGGGGATCGGCAAACGGTTTGATTGCGCCAATGACCACTTGCTAAGCCCTCAAATTCACAACATTGGTAACAGCATCCCGCCTTCCAATGACGCGTTCAATCTCATTGCTCCAAGCGTCAAGTGCGGCCCGCTTTTCCGGCAGAAATTCGTGTTGGATATAGACGCGGGCGGTGATGGTGCGGCGTAGTTCTGTGCCGTGATTGAGTATCTTGCCTACTATGTGGTCTGTGAAACCAAGGCGGGCCATGTGAGTTGCGGCGGTGCGGCGCAAGTCATGTGGTGTTGCTGGATTATCCAAGAGGCCCAGCGCCTCTAAACTGCCCCGCATGGCGTGACTTAAGGCATGGCCGTCCATTGCCTTCACCTTGGCGATATAGTCGCCTGTGCGGCCCTTTGTGCAGAATAGAAACGGTTCATCGGGGTCTAGCGCCATCGCTGCCTGAATGAGTTCAATGGCCAGCGGATGCAATGGCACGGTGTGGGCTTTGCCGTTTTTGGTGCGCCCTTTGGGCAGCGTCCACGTTTTGGCCTCAAGGTCTAATTCGGCTTTGAGCATGCCGCACACTTCCCCCGGCCTTTGACCAGTGACCAACACAAGCCGCAAGGCAATGCGAGACCTCAAGCCCATCGGAGCTTCGTCCAAGCCCTGCCAGAACATGCAGATTTCATCTTGAGACAAGGCGCGGTCTTTTGGCGTCTCTGCAATGTTGGTGGCGATACCAGTGGCGGGGTTGACCGTAAGCAAGTCCTCTTGCACCGCCCATGATAGCGCCCGGCGAATAGTGGCAAGTGTTCGGTTCACCGTGGCCTTGGCGTTGCGATCCGCAACACGCTTC
>JAYVCU010000252.1:0-2327 GCA_043749835.1 Hyphomicrobiales bacterium | reverse complement strand
GGCGGAAACGTTCGCGGTTATTGCTGCGGTTGTTATTGCGTTGCTGGGCATCATCACGGGGCAGGTTTTCTGCAGGTGGTGCATCGCTGCTTGCGGACGTGTCGCCGAGTGGAGCTGCTTCAACGGGCGGGGCTTCAACTTCGCCCTCTTGAATAGCTTCGCCTTCCGCGCCACTATCTTCTTCGCCTTCATCTTCGCCATACTTCAGCGACATAATAAGTGAGGCACCCTGCGGCTGGTTGGCAGCCCACAGGCGGTAATAATGCTCGGCGTGCTGATAATACGTTTCAGCTGCCACAGTGTCGCCCGAGCTTTGGGCGTCACGTCCCATTTGCATATATTTTTCGGCCACTGTTTGTGCGGTGCCACGCACTTTCACATCTGGCCCATTCGAGTCAAACACCTTGTTGCCCGAATTGCCGCCGCCGCTGTTGCCGCCGCTGCTGCGGTTGCGGTTATTATTATTACTGCGATTGTTGCGGTTACGGTTGCGGTTGCCTTGGCCTTGCCGCATAAAATTATTGTTCACGACTTTGCTTCATCCTTAAACGCATCAAAACGCAACCCCGATATACACGAGGGCCTTGATGACTTCTTATTCAGCGCAAAATTAATGCTGTAAATCCTAACTTGTAGAAATTGCCCATCAGAAGCGAATTCGCTTCATCGGCTTAAACTCGCAAAACAAAAGCGGTAGACGTTCATAGCCATTGGGGATGGACAGCATTTAGCGCAGTTCTCATAAAATTCCAATTACTTATTTTCAACGTGGTTGAGGGAGTTTAAATGCCAGGCCCCGGACATGCCCGGCAAGATCTAAGGCTTGGTCAACACATATAAAACCTTGGGTTTTAAATAGATGCTCAACTTCACGGTTTTGATCATGTCCAACTTCCATCACCACTAAGCCCGCCATCGAAAGGTGAGTAGCAGATTGGTTGGCGATCACACGGTAAGCCGCAAGGCCATTTTCACTGGCAAATAAAGCAAGGTGCGGATCAAAATTCACCACATCAGTCGGCAAAATTTCCTTGGTCCCAATATAAGGCGGATTGGAGATAATCAGATCAAATAACCCGTCTACCCCATCAAACCAAGCTCCTTGATGAAAGTTGAGTCTAACAGTCACGCCCAGGCGGTGCGCATTGCCACTAGCTACGGCAAGTGCTGCTGCGGAAACATCGGTGGCAATGCCACTCAGTTCTGCAACCTCAGCGCAGAGCGTAATGGCAATCGCCCCGCTGCCGGTGCCTAAATCAATGAAGCGCCCGCGCTTTATGTGTTTCAACGCAAGCTCCACCACAACTTCAGTGTCGGGGCGTGGATCAAGCACATCTGCCGTGATTCGATATTCACGACCATAGAATTCACGCCTGCCGCGAATTCGTGAAACAGGTTCATGTGCCAATCTTCGTACAATAAAAGCGCTGAATAGAGTGGCGGCCTCTTCGCTTACTTGGCGCGTTGGTTCGGCGATGATGTCTTCATGGGTTAGGTTTGCGGCGGCTTGTAGCAACAAGCGAGTATCAAGTGCCGTCGAGAAAGTCCCCAGATGCTTCAGGCGTTCACGGCCCTCCTGCAACAGAGTCTCAATTTTCACTATCGATCTCCGCCAACAGTGTCGCCTGATGATCGGTGATCAAGGCTTGCACAACTTCTTCCAGCGCTGGGCCTTCCACAATTTCTGGCAACTTATAAAGCGTCAAATTAATACGGTGATCGGTCATCCGGCCTTGCGGAAAGTTATACGTGCGAATGCGTTCTGAACGGTCACCCGACCCCACCTGCCCCTTGCGCGCTGCAGAGCGTTCTGAATCAATGCGCGCACGCTCACGCTCATAAAGGCGCGAACGCAACAATTTCATGGCGGCGTTCTTGTTTTTAAGTTGTGATTTTTCGGTCTGCTGCGCCACTGCTAAACCCGTGGGAAGATGAGTGATGCGCACGGCAGAGTCTGTGGTGTTTACGCTTTGCCCACCTGGGCCAGACGAGCGATACACATCAATGCGCAAATCTTTTTCTTCAATCTTGATATCTACTTCTTCGGCTTCCGGTAGAACCGCAACCGTGGCAGCGGAGGTGTGAATGCGGCCCTGGGTTTCCGTATTGGGCACACGCTGAACACGGTGCACACCAGACTCAAACTTCATATGCGCGAATGCGCCTTTGCCGTAGATGTTGGCGATGACTTCTTTATAGCCGCCGTGTTCACCATCAGAAGACGAAATTACTTCCACCTTCCAACCCTTGCTGGCGGCATAACGTTGATACATGCGGAACAAGTCACCTGCAAAAATGGCAGCCTCATCGCCGCCCGTTCCGGCGCG
>JAYVCU010000251.1:0-23290 GCA_043749835.1 Hyphomicrobiales bacterium | reverse complement strand
GTGGGTTTGGAAACCACCTTCAGTTGGCCAAGATGGTGGCCAAACTGTTTTATAAGTACAGCCGTAAATTCGTCTTCTGCCAAATTGCAAATTTCGTGTGCCTTCGTACTTGGCTCGGTCCAAACGATTGAACTTCGATTGCCTGCCAAAGGTAAAATTGCAAAAACCCCATGCGCGGTGAAATGTTCTTCGGCACGCCCTTCATGTGGTAGCTCGTGGGCCACTGTCAGCGTAATGGCAGAATTGGGATAGTCCCACCCTTCCATCTTGATACCTGCTGCAAGGCGACTTGGTGAAACCCTGCCTTCAGCCCCGACCATCAAATCAGCTTTCAGCGCTAGGCCGCTTGCAAGATCGACAACTGTTTTACCCGGTCCAAATTTAAAATGCTCAACTGTTTCATTGCAAATGATCGTGATCGCAGGGCTTTGTGCAATCTCAGCCAACAAGGCTTTCATCAATTTTACATTTTCGATCATGGCTGCCGTGGGCTCACCTGCCGCAAAAAGAAATGAAAGTAACGTGTCGCGCGACGCTCCGGTTTTGGCATCGCTCACCACAATGCTCAGCATAGGTTGCAGGTCAGCCGATATATCGTCCCAGACTCCCAGCCCTCGCATCATGTCCTGTGTGGCATGCGTTAAAGCCGAAGCCCTGCTGTCATTAGGGTTGGACGCCAACACGACCGGATCACCGCGGTCCACCACCACCACTTTCAGCGGTCTGCGGCACTGTCTGCCACCTAAAGCCAGCGCTGTGACAAGCCCGTTGAGCCCCGCACCAAGCACTATAACGTCAAACTGTTCCATACCAACGTGATACACAAAAAGCCGAGAAATTCCATCTCGATGAGCGTGATTAATTTACGTGCATATTATATTTTTTGCACAAATAATAAGCAACAATTTTTATTTTGAACCGGGTTATCTGAAATTTATCTCATAAATTCAATAAATTAAAAATTGGAACCAAGTGGCATGGGCCTTGAAAGTAAGCCGAAGGTTAATCGAAAGGCTGGTTCATGAAATACATTATTGCAATCATTAAACCCTTCAAATTGGAAGAGGTAAGAGACGCTTTAGGTGCACTTGGCGTCCAGGGTATTACCGTTTCAGAAGTGCGCGGTCACGGCCGTCAACGCGGTCACACCGAGTTCTACCGTGGAGCTGAATATACCGTGAGCTTCGTTCCCAAAGTTAAGATCGAAATCGCAGTCGAATCATCTCAAGCAGCGAAAGTTGTTGAGGCAATTTCCGCAGCCGCCAAAACTGGTCAGATCGGCGATGGCAAAGTGTTTGTACTCCCGCTCGACGACGCCTTCCGCGTGCGCACCGGTGAGCACGGCGCAGCTGCAATTTAAATCTTTAAGATGGGGCTCAATTCAAAAAAAGAATGAAAGGTAACACAATGCAAAGATTAAGTTCAATTTCACGGCGGTTTGTCCCGCCACTATTAGGAACTGGCCTCGCCGCGTTTTTAATGTCTACGCAGGCCTTCGCCGCGGCTTCAATCAACAAAGGCGATACGGCGTGGATGCTTGTTGCAACCGCGCTCGTTGTTATGATGACTTATCCGGGCCTTGCACTGTTTTATGGTGGCCTCGTTCGCACTAAGAACGTGCTCTCGGTTCTGATGCAAGTGACAACGTGCTTCTGCATGATCGCAATTCTTTGGGTTGTGTTCGGCTATTCACTGGTCTTCACCAACGGCTCAGGAGCACTTGCACCTTTCATTGGTGGATGGTCTAAAGCTTTCCTGGCGGGCGTCAGCCCCAGCACAATGGCAGCCACATTCTCAAAGGAAACGTACCTTCCTGAATATGTTTATGTCATTTTCCAAATGACCTTTGCTTGCATCACACCTGCGCTGATCATCGGCGCTTTCGCTGAGCGCATGAAGTTCTCTGCCGTACTGATTTTCCTGTTTATCTGGTTCTGCTTTTCCTACCTGCCCATGGCCCATATGGTATGGTGGTGGGCTGGCCCTGACGCTTACACCCTTGCGGCAGCGAATATCGATAATGTGAAACTTGCAGTAGGCGATGCTGCCGCAACTGACTTCTTGGCTAAATTGGCCGCCGCTGGAACTGCCGCGGCTAAAGTGAGTGATGTTCTCGGTGCCTATAATGATGCTGCAAACGCTGCCAATGGCTGGCTGTTCAATAAGGGTGCGCTTGACTTCGCAGGAGGCTCTGTTGTTCACATCAATGCCGGTGTTGCGGGTCTTGTATGTGCATTGATGCTGGGTAAACGCGTTGGCCTTAACAAGGAACCGATGGCACCTCACAACTTGGTGACTACATTGTTAGGCACAGGCCTTCTGTTCGTTGGTTGGTTTGGTTTTAATGCCGGCTCTAACTTAGAGGCCAATGGCGGTGCAGCTTTAGCCTTTATCAACACCATCCTGGGCACTGCTGGTGCGGCTTTAGCGTGGTCGTTTGGTGAAGCCGTTACGCGCAAACATGCCAGCCTTTTAGGCGCGGCCTCGGGTGCGGTTGCTGGCCTTGTTGCCATCACCCCGGCGTGCGGGTTTGTTGGGCCAATGGGTGCTATTGTAATTGGCGCTGTGGCAGGCTTAGTCTGCTTAGCGGCGGTGATATGGCTGAAACCATTGTTTGGGTATGACGACGCACTCGATGTGTTCGGCGTACACGGCATTGGCGGTATGTTGGGTGCATTGCTTACCGGCGTATTTGTTAATCCTGCTTTGGGCGGCACTGGCGTAGTGAACTACCTTGCTGCCGATACGTCAACCAAAACGGCTGACTATCTATTTACGGCCCAAATGTATTCGCAGTTTGTTGATGTACTCACGGCAATTATTCTGTCCGGGGTGGTCAGCTTCATTGCGTGCCTGGTCTGCAAATATACAGTGGGTCTGCGTGTGGATGAGCAAAGTGAACGCGAAGGCCTGGATATTTCCAGCCATGGCGAACGCGCCTTTAACTAGCTCATCACTAATCCCCCCGGAGGCATGATTACCGGGGTGTCCTCCTAAACAACTAAACCCCAGCCTGAAAGCTGGGGTCTTTTTATGGGCTTTTTACCTATGGTTAACTCTCTGTCGTCACACTGGCATTAACCAATTTAATACTGCCTCGAACATTGTTCAGGGCGGCGGAGAACGCCATGGCTATCCATGACAGCTACGATACCGATGAATCAACTATCCCGGCCGCCCTAAGAAGGTTTATTAAAAACCGGCTGTTTGAGTTGGGCGGACTTACGTTGCTGAGCGTGATCATAGTGTTTGCGATCTCGATGGCCTCATGGTCGGTGAATGACCCCTCATTCAACCATGCAACAGGTTTGCGCCCATCTAATGTGTTCGGCAGTTACGGTGCAATTGTATCAGACCAACTTATCCAGTTTTTAGGTCTTGGTTCTCTGGTGTTTATTTTTGTTCCGTTGAAATGGGTTGCTAACTTACTGCGCCACGAACCTATTTCAAATTCGAAAACCACTTTCGCATTTTGGATTGCAGCCACCATTGCCAGCTGCTGCCTGTTGGCCGATTTGCATAAACCTTCCGGTTGGGCCCTCACCAGCGGCATGGGCGGAAGCAGTGGCGAAATCATTGTTGGTGGCTTGCTTTCGCTGCTCTCCATCGGGATTAAAGGTATTATTGCTGAACTTTTGGTTTTCATGGCCTCTGTAACGGCATTCCTGTGGCTTTTGCCACGGGCACTTGATACCAGCTTTTCGGAGCTAACTGGAGGTGCTTCGGCATTGTTCAAGAACGCAAAGCCAAAGGCTGCTGCAAAAAATAAGCGGCGCAATCAGGCGATCGTAAAACCATCTTTTTGGGTAAGGTTTTCCGCATGGTTTGCCTGGCCAGCCTTTGCAAAGCCGCCTGTAATAAGTGGAGAGGCAGAAGCGCAAGATATTCTATCGAGGTTCAGACCACTTAGCCTGCGCCGTCCTCTTTTAGATGAGCGCAGTGTTGAAGATGAATTTAGTGCGAACGACCGAGAAGATGTGTCTGATGAGCTCGCATTCGAAGATGAGGAGCCAGCGGATGAACAGATTGAAATTAAATCGACATTAAAAACCGCGCCTCGCACAAAACCAAAAACCACACAGCGCAAATTTGAACTGCCATCTTTGGATTATTTAGCCGAGCCAAAGAAAGTGGGCCGCTTGCCGGAACTTTCCAAAGAACAACTTGAAAAAAATGCTAGACAGCTTGAGGGTGTGTTGGACGATTTTGGTGTCAAGGGTCAAATCATCAATGTGCGCCCCGGGCCTGTTGTTACGCTCTATGAACTGGAGCCTGCACCTGGCATCAAATCATCACGTGTGATTTCGTTGGCAGATGATATCGCCAGGTCAATGAGTGCCGTTTCCGCTCGTGTGGCCGTCGTCTCTGGGCGCAATGCCATTGGAATTGAATTGCCTAATTCGAAACGTGAAACGGTTTATCTGCGCGAATTATTCCAGGGTGACAGCTTTATTAAGAACAACACCAACCTGACTTTAGCGCTGGGCAAAAACATTGGTGGTGAGCCGATCTATGCTGATCTGGCACGCATGCCACATTTGTTGATCGCAGGCACAACAGGCTCAGGCAAATCGGTGGGCATTAATACCATGATCCTCTCCCTGCTCTACCGCTTGCCGCCGGATAAGTGCAAACTGATCATGATCGATCCAAAAATGTTGGAACTTTCTGTCTACGAAGGTATCCCTCATCTCTTGACCCCCGTCGTTACTGATCCACGTAAAGCCGTTGTTGCGCTAAAATGGGCGGTGCGCGAAATGGAAGATCGCTATAAAAAGATGTCTAAAACGGGCGTGCGTAACGTCGACGGCTATAATATGAAGATCGCGCAAATGGCCGCCAAAGGTGATAAATTCTCGCGCACGGTGCAGACGGGCTTCAATGCCGAAACCGGCGAACCCATTTTCGAACAAGAGCAATTGGACCTTACTCCTATGCCCTATATTGTCGTGATCATCGACGAAATGGCAGATTTGATGATGGTGGCGGGCAAAGATATTGAAGGTGCCGTTCAGCGCCTCGCACAGATGGCGCGCGCAGCTGGTATCCATGTGGTGATGGCCACGCAGCGCCCGTCAGTAGATGTAATCACCGGCACAATTAAAGCGAACTTCCCGACACGCATTTCTTTCCAAGTGACCTCGAAAATCGACAGCCGCACGATTTTAGGTGAACAGGGCGCAGAACAACTTCTGGGCCAAGGCGATATGCTTTACATGGCAGGCGGTGGCCGCATTTCGCGTCTTCATGCACCATTTGTGACTGACGGAGAAGTTGAAGCAATTGTCAACCATTTGAAGGCCCAGGGCGCACCGGAATATCTGGAAGCCGTAACCGAAGAAGATGACGAAAATGGTGGTGGCGAAAGCAGCATGAGCGCCGGAGCCGAAAGTGGTTCAGGCGATGATCTTTATGATCAGGCTGTTCAAGTGGTGCTTCGCGACAAAAAGGTTTCAACCTCTTATGTCCAGCGTCGTCTGGGCGTGGGATATAATAAGGCGGCAACCTTGATTGAACGCATGGAACAAGAAGGGGTGATTTCCTCGCCCAATAGTCAAGGCAAACGGGAGATCTTGGTGCCGGGAGACAGTGCGCGTCTTTAAAGCCAGAGAAAGCCCTAATTTGGCCTGCTTGTGATCAAACATTCATGGTATCAGCGTCCAACTAATTGAGAATAAGGATTTGGATATGAAGAATTTTTTGCGTTTTTTTGGAATTGTTTTGGCGATAGCGTTTATGAGCCCTGTGGATGGCGCATTAGCAAAGAACGCTGCTCTTGTTTTGAATCCAGAGCAACAGCAAGCGGTGCGGCAACTGAATGATTACATTAACAGCTTTCAATCGTTGAAATGCGCCTTCAGCCAAGTGAGTCCAAAAGGCACATTAACCAATGGAACGCTTTATATTGCAAAACCCGGCAAGCTACGTTTTGACTATGCCAACAATCCGCTGCTGATTGTTTCTGACGGTCGCTGGCTCACCATCAAGGACCGAACACGTGATCGTGGCGATCAGTTTCCGCTATCTGCAACACCGCTCAGACTTGTAGTTTCTCCCCAAGTCGATCTTTTAGCCGAAACCAATGTGATTGCTTTTGACAATCAAGATGGCCTGACAACCGTTTCGCTGCAAGACCGCAAAGATAGCATTGGTGGTTTTATCACGCTGATTTATGACCAAAAGCTCAAACGTCTTACCCAATGGACCGTTGTAGATGGCAAAGATCGCCGCACCACAGTGCATTTGAGCAGTGTGGAATTTGGCGGTAAGTTTGATCCCAAGCTTTTTGTTTCTGGCAACATTAATAAACAACCGTAAAGGCTTGCTGGTGCATTCTTCTCATGGCATCAGTGGATCATGGGATTTCGTCTTGCCACGTGGAATATAAACTCGGTTCGACTGCGCATTGGGCTTGTTGAAAAACTGCTGAAGGAACAGCAACCAGACATCCTCTGCCTGCAAGAAACCAAATGCCCGCAGGGCCAGTTTCCATCAAAATCCTTGCATGAACTTGGCTATCATCACATTGCTGAATTTGGCCAGAAGGGCTACCACGGTGTGGCGATCATTTCGCGACTGCCCTTTGTTGATCAGCACAGCCGGGACTTTTGTAAAAAGGGCGATAGCCGACACGTGGGTGTGCGCTTCGAAGGCAGCTTGCCCTTTACATTGCATAATCTTTATGTGCCAGCAGGAGGCGATGAGCCAGACCCGCAGGTTAACGAGAAATTCGCCCACAAGCTTTCGTTTTTAGAGGAAATGGACGGCTGGTCGAAAAATCACGCCGTGCCAATAGGTGGCGATGCCATCATTGTAGGCGACTTGAATGTATCTCCGTTGGAACATGACGTGTGGAATCACAAACAGCTTTTAAAAGTAGTCTGCCACACGCCGCTTGAAACCGAACGCTTTGCCAAAATCATGACGCCTGGAACTTGGGTAGATGTGATGCGCAACTTCACCCCGTTGGAAGAAAAGCTTTATACATGGTGGAGTTATCGCAGCGCCGATTGGCAATCAGCTAACAAAGGTCGCAGGCTAGATCATGTTTTTGCCACGACCAATTTGGCCGCTAAATCGACGAAGATGTCCGTCGTCAAAGAAACGCGGGGTTGGACGCAACCCTCTGACCACGTGCCTGTCATTATTGATTTCGCTTAAGCCAGATCCGCAAAATTGCGCGATTTTCCCAACATGACGCGAATGCCTTCTAATTCACGCATATGATGATCCAATCGGTCTCCCAGATTTTGCAAAATCTTTTGTCCAAATTCGGGATATTCCTTGGCAACACGCACAAAAAGCTCATGCGTTATACGCGCCGTTTCAACTGCAACAACAGCAGTAGCGGTGATGGCATAGGGCCCAGCGCGCACCATCGCCACTTCGCCTAAGAACGCGCCGGGGTGGGCAATGGCAACTTCCGTCTGACCATCTTTTACCGTCGCTTGCCCGCTCAAGATCAGAAATGCAGCCCGCGCTTTTTTACCCTGTACTACGATATCCTCGCCAGCGGAGAACGCCTGTCTTTCAGCTGCAAAAGCAAGAATTTGCAACGCAACATTATCACAGTCACGAAAAATGGGTATGGCCCGAAGTGTTTCAGAATCAGCCCGAACGCTCATAAAGCGGTTTGACTGCCAAAGCTGAAAAAGATCAAGGGATCAGTTTATAACCCCCACCCTCGGTTACCAGAATTTCGGCCTGGGATGGGTCTTTCTCAATCTTTTGGCGCAAGCGGTAAATGTGAGTTTCCAACGTGTGTGTGGAAACACCAGCATTGTAACCCCATACTTCAGCCAGCAATGTTTCGCGGTTCACCGCCTGCTCCCCTGCACGGTAAAGAAATTTAATAATCGAAGTTTCCTTCTCGGTGAGTCTGATTTTCTTGGCATCATCACGGATCAGAACTTTTGAGGCTGGCTTAAACTGATAGTGTCCCACTTGAAAAATTGCATCTTCACTTTGCTCATGTTGACGCAAATGCGAGCGAATCCGGGCCAGCAAAACGCCGAAGCGGAACGGCTTGGTCACATAGTCGTTGGCACCCGAATCCAGCCCCAAAATAGTATCTGCATCAGAACCCTCAGCCGTAAGCATAACAATCGGGCCCTTGTAACCATTGCGCCGCATCAATTTGCAGGCTTCGCGGCCGTCCATGTCTGGCATGTTCACATCAAGAATCACCAAGTCAGCATGTTCAGCCTTAAGCGCCTTCACGCCTGCAGTGGCAGTAGCATGATCAGTAACGCTGAATTCATCATGCAGCGAAAACTGATCTTTTAATGCGTCGCGCAGCGCATCATCATCATCAACAATTAAAAGTTTTTTGGCCGTAGACATTTTTTTCCAACTCTGTTTCTGACAAGCTATGAGGATAGGCAAGGCAACGAGCAAAACAACTCACTGTGAGCCGATTGATAGCACATCTTCACGTTTTTGCGATCAGCCCCCGAAGTTCGTTGGGATGGTTAAGGATTGGCTGTCGCAGTTTCCCTTGCATTATCGGCAAGCAAGGCCGTACCCACTTGAAACGCGAGGGCGATAATAAAAGCCCGTGTGGCAAATGGGAGCTGCAAAAGCTCTATTTTCGGCCAGACAAGGCACTGCTGCCTACCAGCAAACTGCGCACGAGAGCCTTACGTAAAGACGATGGCTGGTGCGATGCAAAGGGTCACAAAGACTATAACCGACACGTGCGACTGCCGTTTGCCCCTAGCCACGAAGTGCTGTGGCGCACCGATGAGGCTTATGAACTGCTTGTCACTACCAATTACAACCAACGCCCTCGAATCCAGGGCGCAGGCAGTGCCATATTTCTCCATAGTTGGAGGAAAGGGGCCGTCGGTACGGAAGGCTGCGTGGCTTTACGAACAGCTGATTTACGCAAAGTCTTAGCTGCCTGCTCACCCACGACCTACCTCATTATTTAAACGCGCCCGCCAAAAATCGCAGAACCTACTCGCACATAGGTGGCACCTTCGCGTATGGCTGCATCAAAATCCCCACTCATGCCCATGGAAAGCTCTTCTAGCCCATTGCGTGCAGCCATCTTCGCCATGGCCGTAAAGTAGGGCTGAGGATTATTTTCAACTGGCGGAATGCACATCAGCCCTCCGATGTTGAGAGCAAAGTCATGTCGACAGCGGGCCACGAATTCGTCTAATTCCTCCGGCGGTATTCCGGCCTTTTGCGTCTCGCGCCCAATGTTCACTTGCACAAAGTACCGCAAGGCGCGTCCTTGCTTCTGCGTTTCTTTGGCTAAAGCTTGTGCAATTTTTGGGCGGTCCACTGTTTGAATCACATCAAAAAGCGCTACAGCTTCAGACACCTTATTGCTCTGCAAAGGCCCAATGAGATGCAATTCCAAATCTGGATATTTGGCCCGCAAGGCCGGCCACTTTGACGCGGCTTCTTGCACTCGGTTTTCACCAAAAATGCGTTGACCCGCAGCAATCACCGGCTCGATCTCGACCGCAGTAAAAGTTTTTGAGACGATAACCAAGCGTGCGCGCCCGGCCACTTTGCCTAAAACGTCCCGCCATCTCAAAACCGCATCGCTCATGGCTTTCCTATGACGATGCTTGCGGCCCATTTCAAGGACGGTTATGGAACATCAATCTGATCTGAGGACATTTCAAATTGCCTGTTGAACGTTACAATCACCGCGAAACCGAACCCAAATGGCAGGCCCAATGGGCGGCGGCCAAGAGCTTCGAGGCCAAAGAAGACGTTTCGAAACCGAAATATTATGTCCTTGAGATGTTTCCTTATCCCTCAGGCCGCATCCACATGGGCCATGTGCGCAATTACACGATGGGCGACGTAATCGCCCGTTTCCGGCGTGCCTGTGGTTACAATGTGCTTCACCCCATGGGGTGGGATGCTTTTGGCATGCCCGCCGAAAATGCAGCCATCGAACGCGGTGTTCACCCCAAGGGCTGGACCTATGACAACATTGCCGCCATGAAAACCCAACTCAAAAGTATGGGCCTGTCACTTGATTGGTCGCGCGAATTCGCCACCTGTGATCCAAGCTATTACAAGCATGAGCAAGCCATGTTTGTGGATTTTATGGCAGCTGGGCTGGTTGATCGGCGTGTCAGCCAAGTGAACTGGGATCCTGTGGATCAAACCGTTCTTGCCAATGAGCAGGTGATCGATGGTAAAGGCTGGCGCTCCGGAGCACCGGTTGAAAAGCGCGAACTGGCGCAATGGTTTTTGAAGATCACCGACTATGCACAAGACCTGCTTTCAGCCTTGGAGACGCTGAAAGACTGGCCTGAAAAAGTGCGCCTGATGCAGAAAAACTGGATCGGTCGTTCCGAGGGTTTACGGTTCACATTCGATGTGGTTGATGGCGCAGATAAGCCTGTTGAAGGCGGTCTTACGGTCTATACCACACGTCATGACACATTATTTGGTGCCAGCTTTTGTGCGGTTTCAACTGATCATCCTTTGGCAAAAAAACTGGCGCTGACCGACCCAAAGCTCGAAGCTTTCCGAAGTAAAGTAGCGGCCCTCGGCACCTCCGAAGAAACTATCGAGCGCGCCGAAAAGAAGGGCTATGCGCTTGGCCTCTATGCGTTGCACCCGTTTGACAAGACACTTAAAATTCCCATCTACGCTGCTAACTTTGTGTTGATGGGATACGGCGAAGGTGCCATTTTTGGCTGCCCCGCTCATGATCAAAGGGACTGGGATTTTGCTACGAAATACAAGTTGCCGATCTTACCCGTTGTCGGTCCCAAAGATGGCGCGGCAGTGGACGTCTCTCAAGGCCCATACCTTGAGAAAGATGGCGATGAAGCACAGCTTATCAACTCAGATTTTCTAAATGGGCTTAGCGTTGAAGCGGCCAAATTAAAAATGGCCGAGCGTATGGAAGCCATGGGCACGGCCAAGCGGGTGGTGAATTTCCGCCTGCGGGATTGGGGCGTATCGCGTCAACGCTATTGGGGCTGCCCGATTCCTGTGGTTCATTGCAAAACCTGTGGCATTGTTCCGGTACCGAAATCACACTTACCTGTGATTCTGCCCGATGATGCCACGTTTGATAAGCCCGGTAATCCGCTTTTGCACCATCCCACTTGGCGGCATACGCATTGTCCGAATTGCAACCAACCCGCTGAGCGCGAAACGGATACATTTGACACGTTCATTGATTCAAGTTGGTACTACGCGCGTTTCACATCGCCTCGCGCAAGTGAACCTGTGGATCAGGCAGCTGCGAAATACTGGTTGCCAGTCGATCAATATATCGGCGGTGTAGAACACGCCATTCTGCATTTGCTATACTCACGTTTCTATGCCCGTGCCATGGAAAAAATTGGCCAGCTTGCAATTGCCGAACCGTTTGCGTCGCTTTTTACGCAAGGCATGGTGATCCATGAAACCTACCGAACCGAAAAGGGGGAATGGATTTTACCAGTTGAAGCAATTCAAAAAGATGGTGCTTGGGTTCACGCCAAATCCGGTGAGCCACTGATTCTTGGCGGCATTGAAAAAATGTCGAAATCCAAAAAGAACGTTGTGGATCCTGACACCATCATCGCGTCCTATGGCGCCGATACGGCACGCTGGTTCATGCTCTCTGACACGCCGCCTGAACGCGATCTTGAATGGACGGAATTAGGTGCCGAAGCTTCATGGCGTTTTACACAACGGATCTGGCGCTTGGTGAATGACATTGCGCAACTTCCGGCTCTGGCACCGGATATGAGCCAGGGCGGTCTTGAACTTCGCCGCGCTTGTCACCGGGCAGTTGCCGCAATAACCGATGATTTATCAAATCTGCGATTCAATGTTGCCATTAGCAATATTTATAAAGTCGCCAATGCCATCGCCGCTGCTTTCGCTTTGACGAATAAACCAGCGGGAGCATTGCGCGAGGCTGGAGAGCTGTTGACACTTCTTGTTGCTCCCATGATGCCCCATTTGGCGGAGGAGTGTTGGATTGTGCTTGGTCATACTACGCCAGTGGTGGATACGCCCTGGCCTAAATCTGATCCCGCTTTGGTGACACAAAATACGGTAACCATTGCCATTCAGGTGAATGGCAAGCGCCGCGATGAAATCATAGTGGCAAAGGGGCTTGATAAGTTGGTTTTGGAGGCGCAAGTTTTGCAACTTGAAAATGTGGTTCGTGCAATGGAAGGCAAGTCCGCTAAGAAGATCATCAGCGTGCCAGACAGAATTGTGAATATCGTATGTTGAAGATACTGGTCTTAATGGTGTCGTGCCTGTCTCTCGCGGCTTGCAGCACTTACCGCCCGCTTTATGGCAGCGGGGCAGATGGTACGAGTGTGGCAAGAAGCTTATCGTCGCTGTCGGTGGCGGAGCAACACACGCGGTCGGGTCAGCTTCTGCGCAATGAGTTGCTTGATGGCAGTCACTCTGATGGCCAACAACGTTTTCGTCTAAAATTGGATGTTACTGAAAGAGTCATTTACGTTGCGGGCCTGTCATCATCAACTGCTGTGCGTAGACGCTTCAACCTCGCAGCCCATTTTGAATTATTTGACGCAACGTCCGACAAGCCATCAACAGCGGGCGACAGTTTCGCAAACGTAGAGTTTGATACGGTGAATGTGCCGGTGTCAGATTTGCAGGCAGTGGACACTGCACGAGCTCGCGCGGCCAAGGAGCTTGGGCAAGACATCCGTTTAAGACTGGCAACCTTTCTCGCAACGCACCAGATCTGATTGTGACTGTACTGCGCGACGAAGAATTAGACGCTTTCTTAAGTCGCAAGGCGAAGGTCATGAACGGCTTGCTCATCCATGGTGCCGATGAAGCTGCGGTTAATCTTCTGGGTCGGCAGGTAACACAGCAGCTGGGTGTCGAGGCACAGCGTCTGGATGTTGCCAGTTTCAAGTCTGCTCCCGGAGAATTCTTTGATCGCTTTTTGTCTTTATCAATGTTCGGTGATCGGGAAACGCTTCTTTTGGATGATGCTGACGAGGCTTGTTTTGAGTTTCTTGAGCCAGCGTTTCGACATTCTGCTTTGGCAAATTTTGTTGTGATCTTGTGTTCAAGCCTTGGGAAAATGTCAAAGCTGAAATTGGCCGCAGAAGAAAGTGCCTTGTTTGGCTGCTTGGTTGTTTACGAAGAAGACGAGGTCAAGCTTCACGCGCGGATTCGAAAATTGCTGGCAGCCCAGGGCCTTACGTGGGGGACCGATGCTGAAGGACAATTCTATTCCGCAGTTGGCCACAACCGGGCACTGGTAGGAGGAGAAGCCGAAAAGCTTGCTTTATTCACGCATGGGCAAACTGAAATCTCGGCAGACGATGTGGCGGCGATTTGTGGTGATACGGCGGAATTTGATGCCGACGATTTGACCGATGCCGTTCTGGGTGGTGACCTTGAAAATGTTGATCACATTAGCGCGAACATGGGCGCGGCGTTACGCAGTTTTTTTCCACTGTTTAATCTGCATATCGCAAAGCTTCAGAGTCTCGCTTTGGAAATGGAACGCGGAATGAATGCGCAATCGGCTGTGCATAACGCCAAGCCGCCAATTTTCTTTAAGCGTAAACCTACGATAGTTCATCAGCTGAAGCAGCTTTCTCTACAAAATCTGATTGATATTCAACTGGCGATTCACGAATCGACGTTGCTGTCTCGCAAAAATGCTGATCTGGCCGATGCCATAAACAACCGCACACTCTTAGCCATCGCCAGGCAGTGCCGCATAAGCGCTTAGTTGCTAGCTGGCCTGCCCGCCCAGTTTCTTAATCACTTCGTCGAGTTGGTCGAGTGTTTTATAAGCAATGATCACTTGGCCGCCGGTCTTGTCTTTGTGTTTGATTGAGACGGAAAGACCCACGACCTCACTCATTTGATTTTCCAGAGCCCGTGTATCTGCATCTTTATCTGTGGTGGCCTTGGATTTTGACGATGCATTTTTCGAGCGTGCTAAATCTTCGGTTTGGCGAACGGTAAGATTAAGCGTGATGATTTTATCAGCAAGTTCTTCTGGTGAATCCGTGGCAATCAATGCGCGGGCGTGGCCAGCTGTCAGGCTGCCCGTCTCAATTTGAATCTGCGTCGCCTTTGGAAGATTGAGTAAACGCATGGTATTGGCAATATGACTGCGGCTCTTACCTATGGTATCGGCCAACTGCTGTTGCGTATGACCATATTGATCAACCAGTTGGCGGTAGGCTTTAGCTTCTTCCAACGCGTTAAGATCGGCACGTTGCACATTTTCGATCAACGCAATCTCTAACGTTTCCTTATCATCAAGTTCACGAATGAGAACGGGAAGTTCATGAAGGCCTGCTTTCTGACTGGCGCGCCACCGACGTTCACCCGCCACAATTTCAAATGTACCACCTGGCTTTGGACGAACCACGAGGGGCTGCAACAGACCTTTTTCTTTGAGCGATGCCGCCAGCGTATTCAGTTCATCGTCGTTAAAGTGTTTGCGTGGATTGTTGGGATTTGCCTGCAAAAGCTCGATAGGCACATGGCGCAGAGAGCGAATGTCTTGCATCACGGCTTCTTCGGTTGTGTCATCACCAATCAACGCAGCGAGACCACGTCCTAATCTACGCTTTTGTACCTGTGTCATGAATTTATGCCTTTAATATTTGTTTCGTTAGTGAATCATTCACGCTGCACGCAGATCACGCTCACGCCTGATGACTTCTGAAGCTAGCCGAATATAGGCCTGAGAACCTATGCAAGCATGGTCATAAAGCAGCACCGGCTTGCCGTAAGATGGCGCTTCTGAAACACGCACGTTACGCGGAATAACCGTCTCATAAACTTTGTCGCCCAAAACGTCGCGCACATCCTGCGCCACTTGGTCTGAAAGGTTGTTGCGTTTGTCGAACATCGTCAACACCACACCTTGAATCATCAGCTTCGGATTTAAGGTCGTGCGCACGCGCTCAACCGTTTTCAATAATTGACTCAAGCCTTCCAGCGCGAAAAATTCACATTGCAGCGGAACCAGAATGGCATCGGCAGCAGTGAGTGAATTGATCGTCAGTAGATTGAGTGACGGCGGACAGTCAACCAGAATATAACTGTAATCCCGTCCGGGCATAACCAGCATCAGTTGAATGGCATCATGCAGGCGGTGTGTTTTTCGTTGCAGATCGGCAAGCTCAAGTTCGGCACCTAAAAGATCAATTGTAGCTGGCGCACAATGCAGCCGTGGTATGGCCGACTCAACGATAACCTGGTCAAGGTCTGCCTCGCCGATCAACACATGGTAAGATGATCTTTGATTGGCACGCCGCGTAATACCAAGGCCCGTCGAAGCGTTGCCCTGTGGGTCAATGTCGATTACCAACACATTTTCGCCAACAGCGGCCAAAGCTGTGCCAAGATTAATCGCCGTCGTGGTTTTGCCAACCCCGCCCTTCTGATTGGCAACGGCTAATATGCGGGTTTTTTGGCCTGCGCTATGTGTCAACATGAGCAATCTCTTTCACTTCCAGGATTACAGCTTGCGAATCAGTGAGGCTGGAATGTTTCTCTGCCGTAATAGTCCAAGATTGAGAAGCTACAGACAATTCTGAATCAATATCTTGTCCTTTGTGGAAAAGCCCGGTTGCCCCCTTGGCAAAAAACGGCTCTGCATAGCCGAGAAGCTGAGTGAGGGGCGCAAAGGCCCGTGCGGTTACAAGTTGCACATGTGGCATGGCCTTGGGTGTTTTGCGCATTTCAAGGCGCTCGGTATGCACATATCCTTTCACGCCCATTCGCCGCAAGGCTTCGGCCAAAAACGCCGATTTCTTGGCGTTAGACTCGAACATGTGAACCGCCGCTGGCTGGATTGCAGCCAATACTAGTGCAGGAAATCCGCCGCCTGATCCAAGATCAGCAATGGCCGACGTGTTTTTGTGAATCAGGGGCAGCAATTGCGCCGAGTCAATAATATGGCGTACCCAGATATCGGGAATCGTCGCTGCTGCAATCAGATTGATTTTGCTTTGCCAGGTCTGAGTTACCGCAACTAAAATTTCGAGCCGGGCGACGGATTCACGTGAAACACCCAGTTTTATCCAGGTTTCTGAACTGATTTCAGGCACGCCTTAAGCCACCTTGGTTTTGGATTTTTTAATATGACCGAGCAGAACCGCCAAACCAGCTGGAGTCATACCCTCAATGCGCTGCGCTTGCGCAATCGTGCGTGGGTTGGCTTTCGAAAGTTTCTGGCGCAATTCCATGGAAAGGCTGGGTAGGGCGAAATAGTCGATGTCGGTGGGCAGGACAACGCCCTCATCTTTACGCAAGGCGACAATCTCAGCCTCCTGACGGTGCATATACCCCGCATAGAGTGAGTCGGCTTCCAGCGCTTCCTTGGCGAAATCTGGCAAGTGTGCCAGAGCCGGCCAGATTTCGGCGGCGCGCGTAAAACCCACATCAGGCATTGCAATCAGTTCCATAGCATTGCGGCTGCGGCCATCCTGATTAACCCGCAAGCCCAGCTTTGCCAACGCCGAAGACGTAAGCGATGATTCACGTGCAACATGTCGGGCCTGCGCGATAATTTCCATCTTTGTGGCAAAGGCCTTCGTACGCACCTTGCCAACAATGCCAAGCTCGATACCTTTTGGCGTTAAACGCTGATCAGCATTGTCTGCCCTTAATGTTAGCCGGTATTCAGCACGCGACGTAAACATCCGATATGGCTCTGAAACGCCGCGCATGACGAGATCATCCACCATAACGCCTAAATATCCATCGGCGCGACCAAAAGTGACAGGAGCCGCTCCACTAGCAGCACGCGCTGCATTTAGGCCAGCGACCAACCCTTGAGCTGCCGCTTCTTCATAACCCGTTGTGCCATTAATTTGACCAGCAAGATAAAGCCCCGGCAACTTTTTAACCTGCAAATCGTGGCCCAGTTCACGTGGGTCGACGTAGTCGTACTCAATGGCATAACCTGGCCTGATGATGCGGGCAGCTTCCAACCCCAGCATTGAATGAATAAAAGCGACTTGCACATCTTCGGGTAATGAGGTCGATATGCCGTTCGGATAGACCGTATCATCGTCCAGGCCTTCGGGTTCCAAAAACACTTGGTGTGCCGATTTATCGCGGAAACGATGGATCTTGTCTTCGATTGATGGGCAATAACGCGGCCCGGTTCCAGAGATTTGCCCAGAATACAGCGGCGAACGACCGATATTAACAGCAATAATCTGGTGAGTGGCAGCGTTTGTCGTCGTCACGAAACATGAAATTTGCGGCGTTGTGATCTTTTTTGTCAAAAACGAAAACGGAGTTGGCGGGTCATCGCCCTTTTGTTCTTCCAAAATAGCCCAGTTGATGGTGCGTCCATCAAGCCGTGCTGGCGTTCCTGTTTTTAATCGTCCCAAAGCCAGTCCTGCACCAGTGAGTTGTTCCGAAAGTCCCAAAGCCGGGGCTTCGCCCACACGACCCGCCGGAATTTTTTGTTCACCAATGTGAATCAATCCATTGAGGAAAGTACCCGTTGTGAGAATAACTGCTTTAGCGCGGATCTCTTGACCATCTCCAAGCGCCAATCCAGTGACAACACCATTTTCGATCAGAAAGGCGGCCGCAGTACCCTCAACAATAGAAAGATTGGCTTGATCCAACAAAGTCTGCTGCATTGCTTGACGATAAAGCTTGCGGTCGGCCTGCGCACGAGGGCCACGCACAGCTGGGCCTTTAGAGCGATTAAGCAGGCGGAATTGAATGCCGGCTTTATCGGCAACACGGCCCATTACACCATCAAGCGCATCAATTTCGCGCACCAAATGGCCCTTACCCAATCCACCAATAGCAGGGTTGCAAGACATCTCACCGATTGTTGATTGTTTATGTGTTACCAGAACCGTGGCTGCACCAAGGCGCGCTGAAGCGGCTGCAGCTTCACAACCTGCATGTCCGCCGCCTATAATGATCACATCAAACTTCAGCATAAGATCTGTGGCTCTAGCCCAAACAGCCTGAATTTGAAAGGGCGAGGAGTATTCGTAGTCGTTGCTGACAAAGTGGTTAACCTATAGTTAAAATCATCAGTCTACGGATCAATAGATTACTGATACGTTTCACGTGAAACACTATTTTCCAATGCAGAACTCGCTGAAAATTTTGCTAAGTAATTCTTCAACGTCAACATGGCCGGTGATCTCACCCAGAAAACGCGCAGCCATTCGCAGGTCTTCACACACAAGTTCCGAAGCCCGCTCCGGCTTTTCAAGACATTCGTTGAGCAACCGAATCGAATTTTGGACGGCCGTAACATGGCGTTGTCGTACAACAACTGCGTCTTCGATGCCGTTCATACGATGTTTGACTACATCTTTTAGCCGGTCGAGCAATGCGCTAAGTCCTGCCCCCGTCTGCGTTGATATTGCTAAGTCAGAATCGTTCTGCTTCCGAATCAAATTCAAGTCAGATTTAGTCCAGACGATAAGGTCCGGCTTGCGCGCGGGCCCTACCGTTTGCGCCACATCTGGCGATTGAAGCCAAATCAGTATGTCCGCACCTTGTACAGCATCTTGCGCCCGCGCCATCCCGATACGCTCAATTTCATCGTGGCTCTCTTGGCGCAAACCTGCAGTATCCAAAACACTCAACGCCAACCCTTCAAACATCAAAGGAGCCTCAACCACGTCGCGCGTTGTTCCAGCCAGAGGCGAAACGATCGCAGCTTCACGCCCCACCAAAGAGTTCATCAAAGAGGACTTGCCAACATTTGGCGCTCCGGCAATCACCAAGCGTAACCCGCTGCGCACAGCTGCATAGTTTTCAGATCGTTTAAGGGCCTCTTGCAGCTGCATGACCAAACTACGGATGATCGGAGCTGCGCTCACTCGGGCCTTCTCTGCTACATCATCTTCATCTGAGAAATCAATGGCCGCCTCATGCAAGGCCAAAGCAGTTAACACCGATTTTCGCCACGTTTCATAAACGGCACTAGCTTCACCCAAAAACTGCCGCATTGCCAAGCGCCGCTGCGCTTCACCTTGAGCTGACAGCAAATCACTCAAGCCCTCTACCTCAACTAAATCAAGCTTACCGTTGACAAAAGCCCGTTTGGAAAACTCGCCCGGCTCAGCCAGGCGCAAACCATCGCGTTCCGATAAATCCTTCAGCAGCAAGGTCGTAATCGCAGGGGCCCCGTGAATATGGAATTCCACGATATCCTCGCCCGTTGCCGAATGTGGCCCTTGAAAATACAATACCATGGCTTCATCAATAATTTGGCCATCGCGGGCTTTGATCCTGCGCACCGCCGCAGTGCGCTGCTGTGGTGCTTTTCCTGCTAGGGCTGTCATCACCGCAACGGCCTTAGGCCCCGAAATCCGCACAACGGCGATTGCGGCCCTACCAAAGCCGGAACTCAACGCAAAAATCGTATCTGGCAAAATGTAAGTCATCGTTTCGGCTTCGAATCGAAACCTAATACACAGGCACCATTAGGCATTCATGCTATCGAAGAAATCACCGTTAGATTTAGTTTGCCGCATCTTGTCCAAGAGGAATTCGATAGCATCCACTGTGCCCATCGGATTGAGAATCCGGCGCAAGACATAAGTCTTTTTAAGCGTATCGGCTTTGACCAGGAGCTCTTCCTTACGCGTACCCGAACGGAGAATATCGATTGACGGGAATACCCGCTTATCCGCTACCTTCCGGTCCAGAATGATTTCTGAGTTCCCCGTGCCTTTGAATTCTTCAAAGATCACTTCGTCCATACGGCTGCCAGTATCAACCAACGCCGTCGCAATAATGGTGAGTGAGCCACCATGTTCAATGTTTCGAGCTGCACCAAAGAAGCGCTTAGGGCGTTGCAGAGCGTTCGCATCAACACCGCCAGTCAACACCTTGCCAGAGCTTGGCACTACCGTATTATAGGCCCTACCGAGACGGGTGATCGAGTCCAACAAGATCACAACGTCGCGGCCATGCTCAACCAGGCGCTTGGCTTTCTCAATCACCATTTCAGCTACCTGAACGTGGCGCGTGGCAGGCTCATCGAATGTGGACGAAATTACTTCGCCCTTCACCGAACGCTGCATGTCCGTTACTTCTTCAGGACGTTCATCAATCAGCAGCACGATCAAATAACACTCAGGATGATTAGTGGTGATCGAATGCGCGATATTTTGCAGCAATACCGTTTTGCCAGTGCGCGGAGGAGCAACGATCAGGCCGCGTTGACCTTTACCGATAGGTGCTACGATATCGATCACGCGGGCCGAAGCATCTTTGCGCGTCGGGTCATTAACCTCCATTTCAAGGCGCTGATCAGGATAGAGCGGCGTGAGATTGTCAAAGTTAACTTTGTGGCGGGCTTTATCAGGATCTTCAAAGTTGACGGTATTGGCTTTCACTAAAGCAAAATAGCGCTCGCCATCTTTGGGGCCGCGGATCGGTCCTTCGACCGTATCGCCCGTACGCAGCGAATATTTTCTAATCTGACTTGGCAACACGTAAATATCATCAGGTCCGGCCAGATAATTCGCGTCGGCAGAGCGCAAGAAACCAAAACCATCCAACAAAACTTCAATCACGCCTTCGCCAATGATTTCTACGTTGCGATTGGCATATGATTTCAGAATAGCAAACATCAGCTCCTGTTTGCGCAACGTGCTGGCGGCCTCTACTTCCAGCTGTTCGGCCAAAACCAAAAGTTCAGCCGGCGATTTGCGCTTTAGTTCGGAGAGTTTCATCTCCTTCAATTCAGTGGTGTCAGTCATTTACTTCTACTTTGGAAAATTACAGGCGAGCGACGCTCAGCCATCACCCGGATGGGTGTGAAAATCCCATAGCACAATTAGCCAATAAGCAAAATGAATTTATGAAAAAGGTTTCACAACGACTAATATCACAATCCAAATCAGCAAAACCGTTGGCACCTCATTGATGATCCGATAATAATAACCCGAGTGTAAACGCTTGCCCCGCGCAAAAGATTGGAGATGAACCTCGAGCAGCCCATGATAACCGACCAAACCCAAAACCCCCAACAGCTTAAGCGCAAGCCACGTCTGTGACCAGCTGAACCCCGCAGCCTCAACAGTAGCCATACCAGCAAGTAGGGCCGCCATGCCTGCCGGCCTCATAATCGCAATCATCAGCCGCCGTTCCATTGTTTTAAACAACGCGTCTCCATCCGAGCCCACGGCTTGGCCCACATGATAGACAAATAAACGCGGCAAATAGAATAATCCAGCCATCCAGGCGATCACGGCAACAATGTGAACAACCTTAAGCCATAAATACAACATCAGCCGAAAGCCCTCACTTCTCTCACCAGACGCTCAACCATTTTGATTTCAGTTTGTGGTAAAATACCGTGGCCAAGATTAAAGATGTGGCGATCGCGCGGCACCGTGTTCAAAATTTCGTGTGTGCGGCGGATCAAATCATCCTCACCCCTGAGAAGAAGCTCGTTCAATAAATTACCCTGCACCGCAACCCCTGCTGGCAGACTTGATAGGACCGAAGCAATGTTCACATCTTCTTCAAGACCCACGCAATTCGCCTGGGTAGCCTGTGCAATGCGTCCATGCGCTGCTCCCACACCACGGGCAAAAACAATCACCGGAAAATTTGGGTGCAGCGCTCGAACACCCCGGATCACTTCCGCAATAGGACTGATCACCAAGCGTTCAAGATTAGCCATCGGCACATCACCCGCCCAACTATCAAAAATCTGCACCACTTCGGCGCCAGCCTCGATCTGGCCAAGCACATAATCTGTCGAAACTTCCACAAGTTTAGTCATCAACAACGAAAACCAAGCGGGATTTTCCATGGCCACTGCCAAAGCAGTCTTTCGCTTGGAACTTCCACCTTCAATCATGTAACTCGCTACAGTCCACGGTGCACCACAAAAACCAATCAAGGTTTGATGCGGCAGTAATTCGTTTCGTACCAAGCCAACCGTTTCATAAACGCGCTGAAACTGATCGCCTTTAAGTGCTAGCCGTCGCACGCCAGCAAGATCGTTTACTGTTTCCAGCACAGGGCCCTCGCCTTCCTTGAACGTAAGCGCAAGGCCCATTGCATGGGGCACAACTAAAATATCTGAAAATAAAATCGCCGCGTCGAAATCAAACCTTCGCATGGGTTGCAGCGTAACCTCAGCGGCCAATGCAGGATTATAACACAATGCCAAGAACGATCCAGCTTTTGTGCGAAGTTCCCGGTATTCCGGTAGATAACGCCCGGCTTGCCGCATGATCCACATAGGCCTTCTATGAGGAATACGACCTGCCAGGACATCGAGGATCGCTTTCACACTAATCTCCATAAACTAAGATATATTCTTAAGTGCTTATTCTGTTGGCCATAGGACTGGCACAACTGCGGGGATAGCCTAAAAATCATTCTCATAACATGTGGAAAAGCGGGGATCGTCAGCAATTCTCGTCCGATTCAAATCGTGAATCCAGTAACATACCTGTCTGAAACCTTAATCTGATCATTTTCAACATGAATCGATGATCACGGCCGCGTAAAAGCCATTTGTGGAAAAGTCCGAGACAAATCTGTTAAAGCAATTCCAATAGACAAATTCATACCAACTTATCCACTAGGCAGAAGACCAGTTGTGAACACTCCTAAACTTATCCTCGCTTCCACCAGCAACACACGCCAAGTCTTAATGACGAGCGTTGGAATTGACTTTGTTTCACTTGCACCACTTGTGAATGAAAAAGAATTGCGGCGTGAAATGGTTTCACTGCCACCCCGCCAAATAGCCGAAGAGCTCGCAAGAGCAAAAGCGATTTCTGTGAGTTTGGCTCACCCGCAAGCCTTTGTGATTGGTGCAGATCAAATTCTTGAGTTTGAAAATAAGCCTCTTCACAAAGCCGTCAATCTGAAAGAGGCAAGAAAAAAACTAAAACGCCTACGCGGCAAAGTCCATCATCTGCATTCCAGTTTTGCTTGCGCTAGCAAAGGTGAAATCATTCACTCAGAAGTTATCACGGCAACCATGATCATGCGCCGTTTTAGCGATGAGTTTCTCAATCACTATATAAAAGCATCTGGCAAAGATATACTGTTCTCGGTGGGATGTTACATCTTTGAAGACCACGGCATCCAGCTTTTCGATTCGGTCGAGGGAGATCATTCAACAATCTTAGGATTACCGCTTTTGCCTTTGCTCGCTTTCCTGCGTAAATCCGCTATGATTGCTTCATGAAAAAAACCTGCGTTGTTGGCTATCCCGTTGCTCACTCCCGGTCGCCGCTGATCCATAACTACTGGCTCCAGCACCACGGTATTGATGGGATCTATGAGAAGCGCGAAGTCGAGCCAGAGGATCTTCGCGGCTTTC
>JAYVCU010000250.1:0-8259 GCA_043749835.1 Hyphomicrobiales bacterium | reverse complement strand
GTGCTCCGCGTATTCACTTTCCTAAACGTATTTATTGATATTGCCATTGCGCTGGTGCTGGGCATCTTCGTGCCTTATCAAATTATTAAGTTTATACGTGCAAGACGTCATGCTGCCTTCACCATGCAGCTCCCTGATGCACTTGACGTTATTGTTAGAAGCTTGCGAGCTGGTCATCCGGTTCCGACAGCATTAGGCCTTGTCGGGCGAGAAATGCTGGATCCTGTTGGCACGGAATTCGGATTGACAGTTGATGAAATGACATTCGGGTTGGAAATGCCTCGAGCGCTACAAAATTTGGCCAATCGCGTCGGCGTGCCAGATTTATCGTTGCTGGTGACCGCAGTTTCAATTCAATCGGGTTCGGGCGGTAACTTGAGCGAAGTTTTACAGAACTTATCAAAGGTCCTGCGTGATCGTTTTCAACTCAAACGCAAAGTGCGTTCGCTATCAGCCGAAGGGCGGTTTTCTGCTTACGGACTGATCGTCCTACCGATCCTCATTTTTCTTTCGATCTATTTGCCAAATCCAGCCTATTATCTTGATGCTTGGAAAGATCCATTGTTCAAAATTACTATTGTTGGGCTTTGCTTTTGGTCATTTATTGGGAACATCATCATGTACAAGATGATTAATTTTAAGTTCTAGGGCGCAATCATGCAACACGTCATCGAGATTATATTGGCGCGGGGCGAACTGATTTTTTATTTCGCTGTGTTTGCCGGCGTGGTTTTGTTGACGATTGCAGTTGCGAACATGACGTCGGGCTGGTCTGCGGTGCGGCGCAGAACGCTGGCTGCGGCGGGATCCAGTGTGCCGCAGAAATCCATTGGCGCTGTTCGGCTTGTGGAAGCTCAAGGCAGAACATCTGCTCTTGCAAATTTATTGCCCATTGACGAAGAACAAAAAAGTAAATTGAGAATTTTTCTGAATGGTGCCGGTTTTTTTGGAAATCGTGCTGTCGCAGTTTACCAATCAACTCGCATTGCCAGTGCCATTATATTTGGCATGCTCACGGCCAGCACCTATGGGCGCCTTTATCCGAAGCATCCGTTTTTTGTTTTGGTCGCTGCCAGCCTGGTCATGACCTTGCTCGGTTATATGGTGCCCCGCATTCTCGTCAGTTTTCGACGCGACAGATTTTTTGAGGAGCACCGCCAGGGGTTTCCTGATTTTCTGGATTTGCTGGTTATTTGTGTTGAGGCCGGAATTGGAGTTGATGGTGCTATCGACCGCGTTGGGCGGGAACTGGCGCGCAGTTTCCCGTCACTATCGCGGAATTTGGGATTTATGTCTCTCGAACTTCGCGCCGGCCGGTCAACACGCGATGCTTTGGAAAATTTGGGAGGACGTCTGGGAATTGAAGAAGCTAAGTCTTTCACAACACTTATCCAGCAGTCCGAAGAGCTGGGCACCAGTCTAATCCAGTCACTGCGTGTCTTTAGTGACGAAATGAGGGCCAAGCGCTTGTCGCGGGCAGAGGAAAAAGCTCAGTCCTTGCCTGTGAAACTTGTGCTTCCGCTTGCCTTTTTTATCTTCCCCGTTATCTTGGGCATTACCTTAATGCCCGTTGCAATAAAGTTGTTTGCGGCTCTATACCCCCACTAAAGAATGAATGGAATGCAACTATGAAGGCAATTTCGGGTTTGAATTTATGCGCGGCAATCTCGCTGTCGGCGGTTTTGGCGGCCTGCCAGCCGTCAACCGAAAATCGTCTTTTACAGGGATCTGGGCTGAAAACAGAAGATGCGCAGTTCTACCCATCAGACAGTTTTATTCGTCAGGCCAAGGTGAGTTACCATAATGGTGATTATGGATTAGCCGAGATAAACTACCGCAAAGCCGTTGAACTCGAACCAAAGGATGTCGAAGCTTGGCTCGGCTTGGCAGCAACCTATGACGAACTTCGCAGATTTGATCTTGCCGATGGCGCATACATCAAACTTCTGGAACTCATGCCAACTAACGCAACTGTTTACAACAACGCGGGGTACTCACAATTGCTCCGGGGAAATCTCAGAAAGGCCAGGGAATTGCTGAGCAAGGCTGCTGAGCTGGCACCGAATGACCCGTTGATTGCAAACAACCTCGCGCTGCTTGGCAAAAGCGAAAAATCGATTAAGCGGACGGTTCTTTGAAGCACAGCCGGGCAGTTACATCGCGCGGCACACCGAAAAACAGAAATCGATGGATTGGGCGCGTTCTATTTCTGCCCATTTTGTTTAGCCTCATGGCCATTGCCTTTGTCTCAGGCAGCGTTACTGAAATAGACGTGGTGCAGCGTCTATTGGCACTTCGGCAATACGTTCAGTCTATCCAGGTTCCACATCCCCGTGACACAGTTAAATCAGATATTGCGGCCCAACTTCAAACCACTACGGATTTGAAGGCCCCAAGCCTGTCCGACCTGCAAGACACCGAAAAAGATGATCTGGGTCTTACGCGCATTCAGAAGTCCCAAGCTCCGGGTTTTCCTAAACCAGTTGAAACTGAGGACTCTAAACTCGCTTTTGATAACCCCGTTAGCGACGTCGGCACGCCAGATGGTTTTAACCCGGCAGAGGCACCAGTCCAGGAGGTTGAAACACCAGGAGCGCAAAGTCAGCCAACCTTGCGCAAAGATGCGGTATCCGGGATGTTATCGATTGGCAATTTCAAAACACTTGTCATGTCTGGCCCTCAACAGACGTGCGCAGAATTTGCCCGCACAATGTTACATGACATAGGCGCTGCACCCGACAAAATGACCGCCGAGTTAAACACGTTACAAATATCGATTTATAAAATTTGCGCGGTCAACGGTTTAGTCGTTATCAACTGTCGCGGTGGGAAAATAGTGGTAAGCCCGCGGCGAGCTCGGCCCGACGATCACTGTGTAAGGGCAAACTAGATGTGCGCAAATAATCGGTGGGCGCCAACCAGAATTTGCATGCAGTTGAATTTTGTTGCCTACTAAGTATAGAGAACAGTGCCACGGATAAATAAAATTCAAAAAGCACAACGTGGCAAGCAACAAAACAGGGACGGGCTTTGTATGGTACAGTTTATTGACAATAAGAACACGCTGGTTGTTGATGCCATTGACGGATTATTGCGAAGCTCCGGTGACAGCAAGCTGGCCAGGCTGGATGGCTATCCCGGGATTAAAGTTGTCTTGCGCGCCGATCACAACCCATCGCATGTCGCAGTGATAGCGGGTGGCGGCTCAGGCCACGAGCCGGCCCATGCGGGCTTTGTTGGACCGGGGCTTTTGACGGCCGCCGTTTGCGGCGAAATTTTTGCCTCACCCAGTGTCGATGCAGTCTTTGCGGCAATCATGGCGGTCACGGGCAAGGGCGGATGCCTGTTGATTTTCAAAAACTATACGGGCGACCGCTTGAATTTCGGGTTGGCTGTAGAGCGCGCCCGTGCATTGGGCAAGAAGGTCGAAATCGTCATTGTGCGCGATGATATTGCCTTGCCTGATATTGTCCAACCGCGCGGCATTGCAGGCGTAGTGTTTGTGGAAAAAATTGCGGGCCATTATGCAGCTAAAGGGTGGTCACTCAAGAAAGTGACAGCCATGGCCCAAAGGGCGGCTGATGCAACAGTGTCGTTGGGCATTTCGCTTAATTCGTGCACCTTGCCTGGCATTGGCCGCGAAGACCGTGTGCCAGAGGGCAAGGCGGAGCTTGGCCTTGGCATCCACGGTGAGCCCGGCGTTAATGTGGTGAAATTTGAAGGTGCCAAACACACGGCTCTGCTTTTAGCGGACCGCTTGTTCAAGGCTGCTGGGCCTGCCCGCAGCTATGCTTTGTTTGTTAATAATCTCGGTTCCACCACGCCAATTGAAATGGACTTGCTCACCAATGAAGTGCTGAAAAGTGCCCATGGCAAAAAGATTAAGCTTGTGTGCGGGCCCTCCGCCCTGGTGACCTCGCTTGATATGCATGGCTTCTCATTAAGTCTTATTGCGCTGAATTCAGAATTTGAAATAGCGCTGCAATCACCGGCTAGCGCACGTGTTTGGCCCGGAGTGCATACGCATACCAGGCCCAGACTTGTGAAACTTCCAGCGGTTATGAAAACCAAAGCGGTGAAATCAAGTCGCAATCCACATTTGGAAGCGTTGATCAATCAAGCCTGTGCGATTCTGATCGGGGCCGAGGCAAAGCTGAATGCCCTTGACGCCAAAGTCGGTGATGGCGACACGGGCTCTACTGTGGCCACGGCTGCGCGCCAACTGCAATCGAGTTTAAGCAAATTGCCACTGGCTAAGCCGGATCAATTTTTCATGGCCATAAGCACGGCAATGACACGCGATATGGGTGGCTCGTCAGGCGTGTTGCTGGCCATCTTCTTTGCGGCAGCTTCGCATATTTCGGCCGCAGGCGCACATTGGCCGGCCGCCTTGCTTGCTGGCCTTGATAGAATGAAGGCTTACGGCGGGGCCAAGCCCGGTGACCGAACCATGATTGATGCCTTGGCACCCGCACTCGATGAGCTGTTAAAATCCGGCAGCTTGGCTAAAGCGGCTCAAGCCGCACGTAACGGTGCCGACGCAACGGCTGGCATGACGCAAGCCAGAGCGGGGCGCTCAACTTATGTGTCAGCGGATAATTTGAAAGGCAATAATGATCCGGGAGCAGAAGCGGTTGCCTTGCTGCTGGAAGGCCTAAGTGCCGGTTGATTTTTGACTTTCGCCGTCAAGCACTTTTGCCGCATTAACAAACGAACGGTCCAGATGATACCCCATTGCAGTTCGTGCCTTTTCAGCATCCCCGCTGTTGAGTGCGCGAATAATTTCACGGTGCTGTTCTAAGGTCGCCTCGCCTTCGCCAGCGCGTGGCAACATCATATACCGACAACGATCAAGCTGTGCCTTGGAAATTTCAATTGCTCGCCAGAGCCGTGGCAGATCGCTAATTTCTGAAATGGTGCGGTGAAACATGTCATCCCTGGCAATAGCCAAAACATAGTCTTTGCTTTCAATCGCACGGGCGTGAGCCATCAAAATATCGGACAGCGTTTCGGCATGTGCGCTGGTCATACTCTTAACCGCTTGGCCCGCACTTTCCATCTCCAGCGCGCGGCGAATAATATAGGCCTGCTCAACTTCATGGCGATCAATCAGCGCCGCTCGGGTGCCAGACTGGGCAATCACATCGATCAAGTGCTCATCGCTCAGCTTTTTTACAGCCTCGCGTACAGGGGTGCGCGACACTTTCAATTGCGCCGCGATCAATTTGTCATCGACAATTTCGCCGGGCCCGATTTCCCCAGTCAAGATGAGATTTCGGATCAATTCGTAAATCTGGTCGCGCAAAGGCCGCTTGCGATCAACACGCGCCTTATTTAACTCAGCTCTCATAACTGCCATACTAATATATCAGTTCTGGACAGCAACAAAAAACGTGCATAGATTGGACAAAATTAAAAAAAGATAAGAGGGAGCGCAAATGCCACAAGCGAATAATTTTCCCAAGCTGCACAATGCAATGTGGCCTGGTCTTGTAGGTAAAGGCCCAGACTCAGAGCCAGGCATTGAACTTGACACGCTGATTGACCTCACCGCCAAGGCAGACGTGAACGGTGTAAAGTTTGATGGTATCGATATTTTCCATGTTAGCCCTCACACCAATGTTGATGCCAACGATGATGAAATCAAACGCCTTGCTGAAAAAGTACAAAAACACAGCCTTGTCATTGGCTCAATCGTAGCACCAGTTTGGCCTCCCGTTGGCGGCGGCTCGGCCATGGGTTCACCTTCAGATCGCAAAAAATTCGTTGAGAACGTGATGAAGTCTTGCAAGCTTGGCCACCGTTTGCGTGAACTGGGTGTGCGTCCCTATGGAGTGGTTCGCATAGACTCCGCCTGCAGCCCAAGTGAGTGGGCCAAAGACCCGGCGGGCAATACTAAAAAGATCGCTAAGACGTGGCGTGAAGCTTGCAGCGTCGCCGTTGATTATGGTGAGCGGCTGGCTGCGGAAGGTGAAATCTGTTGGGGCGGCATGCATTCGTGGAAAGACATGATCAACACGCTGGAAGAAACGAACCGCCCGCAAACCATCGGTTTCCAAGCTGATATGGCCCACACGCTGCTTTATACCATGGGTTACAACGCGCCAAAATCACGCTTGCTGCCTGCCAAGTTTGACTGGAAAAGCAAGGCGACACTTGACGCGGCCTTAAAGAAGATGACGGATGCGCTGCGCCCGTGGACGATCGATTTCCACGTCGCGCAAAATGATGGCACGGTAAAAGGCCTTGGCTACCACGAGAAGACAGGCCGGCACTGCATGGTGACCGACAAGAACGGCAAACTCGATATTCCAAAGCATGCGGGCCTGTGGCTGCGCGATGGCAATGGAGAACTGACGAAAGCCTTCAAACATATCTGTTGGGATGGCTGCATGTTCCCCAATGAAGTGATGCTCAAACAGCAAACCTGGAATGACATTTTGGCCACCATGATCAAGGTGCGCGAAAAGCATGGTTGGGCGGCGTAAAGTGGCGAAGAAAAAACTCAACATCGGCATGGTCGGCTATGGCTTTATGGGCCGCACCCACTCGAATGCTTTCGCGCAAGCAGGTCATTTTTTTGATTTGCCATATCAACCTGTACTTAAAGCCGCCTGCGCCCGCGATGCCCAAAAGCTCAAGCCTTTTGCTGACCAATGGGGCTATGAGTCCATGGAAACCGATTGGCGCAAACTTGTAGAGCGCAAGGACATCGATTTAATCGATATTGCCAGCCCAAATGATACGCACATGGACATTGCCATTGCCGCCGCCAGGGCAGGCAAAATGGTGATGTGCGAAAAGCCACTGGGCCGCAATGCGGCTGAATCCAAGAAAATGGTGGCTGCCGTTGAAAAAGCCGGTGTGCCTAATATGGTTTGGTATAATTATCGCCGCGTACCCGCCGTCACTTTGGCCAAGCAGTTGATTGACGAAGGCAAGCTTGGCAAAATTTTTCATTATCGCGCCAAGTTCCTGCAGGATTGGACGATTTCTGCCGATTTGCCGCAAGGTGGCCAGGGCTTGTGGCGCTTGGATGTGAATGTGGCGGGCAGTGGTGTCACGGGAGATCTTCTTGCTCACTGCATCGATACGGCCATGTGGCTCAATGGCAGCATCGATAAAGTGGTCGGCCTTACCGAAACCTTTATCAAAGAACGCCAACACAATCTCACTGGCAAAAAGGAAAAGGTTGGCATTGACGATGCCAGCCTGTTCCTCGCCAAGTTCGCCAATGGTTCGCTGGCTAATTTTGAGGCAACGCGTTATGCCCGGGGCCACAAGGCACTCTATACGCTCGAGATTAATGGCGAGAAGGCCTCGATTGCGTGGGATCTGCATGACCTGCACCGCCTGCAATATTTTGATCACCGCGATGAGAGTCGCACGCGTGGTTGGCGTTCACTGCACATAACTGATAGTGACCACCCTTATATGGACAAATGGTGGGTTCCTGGGTTGCAGATTGGCTATGAGCATACCTTCATCCATCAGGCCGCCGATTTTCTAGAAGGCGTGGGCTCAGGCAAATCCGCCGCTCCAACATTCCGTGAAGCCATGGCTACTGACATTGTCACAGATGCTGTGTTAAAATCGGCCAAATCTGGCAAATGGGAAAAAGCGAACTAGCATTTATCACCTTGTAATATTTTTGAAGAGCGATAGTCTGAACTTATAAGAGAGCTGGAAAAGCCAATTGGGAGTGTAATGTCTAACGCATTAAAATATGCACTGCGATTAAATGGGGTTTCCAAATCCTATGATTCTGTTCGTGCGCTCGACGGGATTTCCTTTGATGTTGTCGAAGGGCGCTTTTTTGCGCTGTTCGGCCCAAGCTCAGTCGGAAAAACCACAGCACTCCGCACTATTGCCGGTTTAGTGAAGCCTGATTCAGGCCGGGTTGAAATCAACGGCATAGATGTAACCCATGCTCCAATCACGGGCCGCGGCCTGTCGATGGTTTTTCAATCCTTTGCACTTTATCCGCATCTGACAGTCTTTGAAAATTTCGCTTATCCCTTGCGCGAAGATAAACTGGGCCGCGAAGAAATCGGCAAGCGTGTGAAAGAAACAGCTGACATGCTGAAGCTTTCGCACCGCCTGGAGCGCAAGCCCAACACCTTGTCTGGTGGTGAGCAGCAGCGTGTGGCACTTGGGCGTTCGCTCATCCGGCGACCCAAAATTCTGTTACTTGATGAACCGCTCACCAATCTTGATGCCAAGCTGCGTCATGATATGCGCGCCGAACTCAAGCGCCTG
>JAYVCU010000249.1:0-3696 GCA_043749835.1 Hyphomicrobiales bacterium | reverse complement strand
GCGTCGATCTCAAAGCCCGCGTCGGCGAAGTCGTGCTTTGGGAAATCTACAACAATTCTGACATGGATCACCCGTTTCATATTCACGGCACGCAGTTTCAAATTGCAGAACGCGAGAAAAATGGCAACAAAACCGCAGCACCTTTTCTTGCCTGGAAAGACACGGTCAACATCACGGCCAAAGAAACCGTTCGCATCAAACTTCGCCACTCAATACCCGGCCTTCGAATGTATCACTGTCACATACTCGAACACGAGGACAGCGGCATGATGGGCACACTTGAAGTGACATAAATCATGAGGCCGTGTCATGAATCATGAGGCCGTGTCATGAAAACTTGCGCTCAGAGCTTTCTACGCCAAGGCCATGCCATAGTAGCAAAACGCGATTTTCCGCTCATCGCATTCTTTCTGAACCCATCAATTACATGCATGATAACTAAAGCAGCGATGATTAACGCCAGCGCGATGTGAATATCAATCACTACATTATGCACTGAATGATTGAGGCGTATGAGAGTTGGCATCGCAAACACTTCGAAAATGATACCGGATTTGCCAAATGGTGATTTTTGATAGATCGTAAGTCCCGTAATCGCTGTGGCAAAGACCGTCAAAAGCAGAATTGACTTTATCGCCCGTGTCTCCGGCTTCTTTGATTTGAAAACGCAGACCAAATTTTTCCAAGGATCTGATGTCCACAATCTGATCACACTTGTGACGAGCACCGCGATACCAGCCGACAAGTGCCAGTCCATCCAGTTAGAGGGGGAGACCCTTTGTGAGAGCCCAAGACCAGATGTCAATGAGGTTAAGAGAAGGTACAGAACTAAAATCGCTGAGACCCAATGAAGGAGCCAGACCATCAAAGATGGCTGGCGTAATTTTCCTGTTTGCACTCTCATTTATTCCAACGATCAGGGAGCGGGAAATAATTCGTGCGTTAAGCCCGCGATACGATAGCTGATGAGGCCCACCCACTCATGGGCTGCAAGGTCCACATCAGCTAGACCATCCACTGCTGACTCCTGCATTCGGCGCAAGTCCTCGGCACCGCGCGTGTGATAGTCAACCGGGTAAGGAACCACATTGAAATTGACGGCCCGAAAGCAGGCCATGGCTCGTGGCATGTGAGAGGCGGACGTGACGAGCACCCAGACTTCTTCAGCCTTGGGTATCGCCACAAGCACACTCTGTGTGGCGTTCTCACAGGTATTACGTGACCGTGTTTCAAGTTCCAAGCGCGCCTCCGGCAATCCCATGGCGACGAGGGCTTGCTTTGTAATCGTCGATTCGTTGATGCCGTCTGATTTTCCCGCCCCTCCCGAAAGAATGATTCGCGCGTTTGGAAACTTATTGGCAAGTTCGGCAACTGTCGTGATGCGCTCAGCCTGATCGTTCCAAGCTTCACTGTCACGCGCCTGAGTAATATGAATGTCCACGGCACCTCCCAACATCACAATCCCAGTTATCGCCTTTGGCAATTCCGGTTTGGGAAAGCGGTCTTCAAGGGCCATCAAAAGTGCTGGGCCAAGTGGCGACCACCCCGCAATAGCGGTGCCGATGATAGCAGCACCAATAAACAAAATTCCAGACCGCCACCTCCTGAACAACAGCAGCAGCAAGCCAAACAGGCCAAACATCACCAACAGATTTGATGGCGTTAAAATGAATGCGAGTGCTTTAGACACGAGATAGAACATCAATTTAAATTACCTAATAGTCATGGCAGGATCTTATTGGATACAAATGAACACTTCATACCCTTTAATGATGATGCCCCTCTGATTCCTTCATCTCAAACGGAAGAGTAACGGCCTGCGTCTTGGATTTTAGAACCAGCTTCGCGGTGAACTCATGTGGTTCGGCGGGTGCAACGCTGCTTTCATAGGTTTTGGAATCTTGAGTCGCCTTCAATGACAACTTTTCTTTGATCTTGCCGTGATCAATGACAACGGTGGCTTGCAGGCCCTTTACCGCTTTTGAAAGCGAGAGGCGGAAGCGCTCGCCCTTCGGCGTATCAACAATGGAAATCTCACCATTGGCAAAATTGCTCATCACCAAAAAAGGCTCGGGCGCGTGATGTGACGCGTGCGGTGCCAATTCAAAGGGATTGGTCTCGTATGGTGGTGCAAATGTAACGGTGGCGGTGCGAAGAGCCGAGATGTGACCCAATAACTCACTGCGCAATTGCTCAGCAAGCTTCACCCCCGCGCTGACGGGTAGCTTATCATCAACAGCAATGGCCACATCACTATGCAGCCGGTGACCGATCCAGCGGGCTCGCGCACTTACGATCTTGATGCCCTTCACATGTTCCGCAGCATGTCGAATTTCATCAATAATGGCTGGCTCAACACCATCAAGGGCCCGCACTAAAACTGATTTTGCCGACTGCCAGACAATTCCGAGAATGGTGAAACAGATAAGCAACCCGATGATTGGATCGGCTAAAGGAAATCCGGCCCAAACACCAAATGCACCTAGCACCACGGCAAGACTGGTTATACCATCGGTGCGGGCGTGATAGCCATCGGCGATGAGCGCTGCACTTTGGATTTCCCGGCCGACCCTGATGCGAAAGACGGCAACACTTTCATTGCCCAGAAAGCCTATGGCGCCTGCCGTCGCGACCCAACCCAAATAGGTAATCGCTTGCGGATGGATGAGACGGTAGATGGCTTGGTAGCCCGCAAATACTGCGCTCAACAAAATGATGCCCACAATCAAAATGCCAGCCAAATCCTCAACACGACCCAGCCCATAGTTGAAAACTTTCGTTGGTGGGCGGCGGACCAACACAAAGGCGACCCACAAGGGGATGGCCGTCGTAGCATCAGCCACATTGTGAATCGTATCAGCCAGCAAGGCTACCGAACTAGAGAGATAGACCACGATCAACTGCAATGCCGAAGTTATGGCGAGAATGATAAATGACCATTTGATTGCCCAGATGCCACGCGTTGTTGTGGTGATCGAAGCATCAATCACACCATGGGTGTGACCGTGATCTCCAGAACTGTGATCATGGCCAGAACCCGCTTGAAATTCACTTTGATCGCCAAAGCCAAACCAGTTCAGAAATTTTGAAAACATATTGTTACTCACAAATATTTTGATAGTGTTTTGAATTCGGCCATGGCTAGCTTTGCAGCTTTTCCGCCTTCGCCTGCGGCATCAGCGATGCAGTGCTCCATATGATCTTGAATCAGTGTGCGCTTGGCGAGATGCACGACGCTTTCAGCCGCTTGCAGTTGCTGCGCAAGTTCGATGCAGGAACGACCTTCGGTCATCATGGTTATGATGCTGCCAATCTGGCCCTGAGCTTGTTTCAGTTTTGCGATGATTTCGGGATGGGATTCGTGTTTCATCGTTATACCCTACCCCCTAGGGTGGAGGGATGCAATGACAACTCAATACCTGGAGATGTCTTCTGAACCCAAGTAAATTGAGGATGAGGTTTCAAATAATGCCTGTCAGCAAACATTGCCTATCACAACAAGCAGCACTAATCCCGCCGTATGGTACCGTCGAGGACCCTCGTCCTGCAAGAATGAGAAAACCAAAGGCTTTCGCTTCCGCCACTTGTTCGCCGCAATCTTTCTGCTAACTTTGCCGCCATGATGCGTTGGTCCGCCAAACGGGTTTTTGTGATCGTGCTCGCTTTCCTTGTGACAGCGAGCATGGGCCTGTCGGT
>JAYVCU010000248.1:0-6489 GCA_043749835.1 Hyphomicrobiales bacterium | reverse complement strand
GAACGTGAGCACGGCCAGCTGACAGCAATGAAGCTAAAGCGTGATGTTCTTGATGCGATGGATAAGCAATACAGCTTTGAGCTGCCGCAAAAACTGGTGGAAGCTGAGTTCGAAACCATTTGGAAAGCGCTTGAACAGGAAATGCAAAAGGCCGGCAAAAGCTTTGCTGACGAAAATACGACGGAAGAAAAAGCCCGAATTGATTATCGCAAAATTGCGGAACGCCGTGTGCGCCTTGGCCTTGTGCTGGGCACCATTGGAGAACAGCAGAGTGTGACGATCACTGACCAGGAATTGCAGCAGGCTTTGGTTTCACGCGCCCGCCAGTTTCCAGGCCAAGAAAAGCAGGTTTTCGATTTCTACCGCACCAACCAGAATGCATTGCTTGAACTTCGTGGGCCAATTTTTGAACAGAAGGTTGTTGACCTAATCATTGGCAAAGCCGCAGTGACAGACAAGCATGTATCACGCGAAGATTTGCGCAAGATGGTTGAGGATGAAGACACCGAGGCCGACGCAGCATAGGCGTGGTTTCGCGACGCGTTGGAAAACGGTGGGCCTCGGCATGGCCTTATTTGGGGTGGAATATAATTCGTCTTGGTAACATTTCGTGAAGTTGCTAATGACTTGGTGTTGAGGGCCATAGATTGACCTGATTCATGTGACGGATTGAGACTGATGAGCGACACTCCCGAAATAAATAAAACACTTTTGCAGCGTTACCGCACGTTGCGGCGGCAGGCGGTTTATAATACGGGTGAGAAGCTCACGCGCGTTGTCTCGTCATTTTTTAGCAGGCAGGGACTGGTTGAAGACAAGCCATTTTTACGCAATGAAGACTTTCCGTTTCTGCAATCGTTCTCGGATGGCTGGGAAAAAATCAGAGATGAAATTCAGGTGATTCTGAAGAACCGTGACGATATTCCGGCTTTTCAAGAAGTCTCGCCAGACCAAATGAAAATTGCTACCGGCAAGAACTGGCGTACATTCTTCCTTTATGGATTCGGGGAGAAGTTAAAGAAAAACTGTGCGCAAGCGCCTTTTACGACTTCGCTTTTGGAAAAAGTGCCTAATATCGAGATTTCATGGTTTTCAATTTTGTCGCCTGGCTATCACATTCCGCCACACCAAGGTGTGAGCAAAGGAATTTTACGGGCGCATTTGGGATTGATTATTCCTAAAGATGCTGAAAGCTGCCGCATTCGCGTTGACAATGAATTTCGTGTTTGGCAGCCCGGGCATATTTTTGTGTTGGATGACACTTATGAACATGAAGTGTGGAACAGCACTGAGGATGAACGGGTGATCCTGATATTTGATTTTGATCGGCCGATGCGGTGGAAAGGCCGCGCCTTGTTGAAATTTCTTATTCGGTTGATGAAGTTTACGGCGTTTTACCAGGAACCTAAAAAAAATTTGGCGGGTTTTGAGGATCGATTTGAAGCTGCCACACGGCGCAACAATGACAATATGGAAAAACTGGCGGACGCGGCGCAGGAGGCGCGCGGCAGGACAGTTCACTAATATGAATTGGGGAAAGCTCCATTTCAGGATCGTCCAACTGACCTCGGTTCACTTATTTAGAAGCGTAGAATATTTTGCACTGACTTCATCGCTAATTTTGAGCTTTGCAGCTTCGTTCGTCGACACTCCATTGACTAATCGACTTTGCTATCGTCGGTGGCTTTGGTTTAAACTGGCCAGACTATTGCAAACGAGGTAGTTTAACACAAGGAGATTGCCCCTTTCACTTCCCCCTAACCACCCCTATCTAATGTGTCAGAATACCAAACGATTCACTCGGACGAGGCCTAACGATGTACGACCCACTATCCATCTCTCCTACGGCCAGCTTTTGGCCTTCGGTTATTCAACAAGAAAGCCGGGGTGAGCGGGTTTATGATTTACCTTCACGGCTTTTGCGGGAGCGCATTATATTTATCAACAGTCCCATTGATGACCAAGTGGCGGCTTCGATTTGCATGCAGCTGTTGTTCCTTGAGGCGGAAAATCCCAAAAAAGAAATTTCTATGTATATTAATTCGCCTGGCGGATCGGTTACGTCTGGTATGGCGATTTATGATACGATGCAGTTTATTAGGCCGGTGATTTCCACCACCGTGATGGGGCAGGCTGCCTCTATGGGTTCACTGCTTTTGACGGCTGGCTGTAAAGACATGCGGTTTGCTTTGCCTCATTCCTCAGTGATGGTGCATCAGCCTTCCGGTGGATATCAAGGGCAAGTGACGGATATTATGATTCATGCACGCAATGTTGAAGATTCGAAAAAGCGGCTGAATGAAATTTATGTTAAACACACCGGACGCAGCTATAAAGAGATTGAAGATGCACTGGAGCGAGATAATTTTATGACTGCTGAACAAGCTGTGGCTTTTGGACTGATCGATAAAATCCTGACCAAACGCCCAGAAGTGAGCGATTCCAAGTAGTTACCGCTGTTATTGTAAAAAGCTGCCTAGCGTTCTTCTGTGCTTTTCAGGCTTCCCTGCAAGAATTGATTAACGTTGGCGGAGGAAGCTGGATTCTGAACAGTGATTTGGTCTAATCTACATTATATAGCGTAATCTAATTGAGTCCTGAAAGTGAGGAATTATGAGCAAGAACGTAACATCTGACAGCAAGAACACGCTGTATTGTTCGTTCTGCGGCAAAAGCCAGCATGAGGTGCGCAAGCTAATTGCGGGCCCGACCGTGTTCATTTGTGATGAATGCGTTGAACTTTGCATGGACATTATCCGCGAAGAGAACAAATCCTCACTGACCAAATCCAAAGATGGCGTTCCAACGCCGCATGAGATTCGCAAGGTGTTGGATGACTATGTAATTGGTCAAGATCATGCCAAGCGGGTTTTATCGGTTGCGGTTCACAATCACTATAAGCGCCTCAACCATGGCACCAAGAACGCTGGCGATGTTGAGCTGGCAAAATCCAATATCATGCTGGTTGGCCCCACGGGCTCTGGCAAGACATTGCTGGCCCAAACGCTGGCGCGCATTTTGGATGTGCCTTTTACCATGGCTGATGCCACCACTTTGACGGAAGCAGGTTACGTCGGTGAAGATGTTGAGAACATCATTCTCAAACTGCTGCAAGCGGCTGACTATAATGTTGAGAAAGCGCAGCGCGGTATTGTTTATATCGACGAAATTGACAAGATTTCGAGGAAGTCTGACAATCCATCGATTACGCGGGATGTGTCCGGTGAAGGTGTTCAGCAAGCGCTTTTGAAAATTATGGAAGGCACGGTTGCTTCGGTTCCACCACAAGGTGGGCGCAAACATCCGCAACAAGAATTTTTGCAAGTTGATACGTCAAACATTCTGTTTATCTGCGGCGGTGCTTTTGCAGGGTTGGAGCGGATTATCTCGCAGCGTTCGAAAGGCACTGGTATTGGCTTTGCAGCCACAGTGCGTGGACCGGATGATCGGCGTACGGGGACTGTGCTACGCGAATTGGAGCCAGAAGATTTGCTGCGCTTTGGCCTGATCCCTGAATTTGTAGGTCGTTTGCCTGTTGTGGCGACGCTGGAGGATTTGGACGAAGTGGCACTGGTGCAGATTTTAGGTGAGCCCAAGAATGCCATTGTGAAGCAATATCAGCGTTTGTTTGAGATGGAGGGCGTAAAGCTCACCATTCCTGACGACAGTTTGAAGGCGATTGCGCGCCGCGCGATTGACCGCAAAACCGGTGCGCGGGGACTTCGCTCCATCATGGAAAGTATTTTGTTGGACACGATGTATGATCTGCCAGGAATGGACGGCGTGGAAGAAGTTGTGATCTCGAAAGAAGTTGTATCGGGCGATGCCAAGCCATTGCTGATTTATGCTGACCGAGAGAAGACAGCCCACGCGAAAGCACTGCCGGCTTCGGCTTGATATTATAGGGCTTGAAAGTGGTGTGGGCCATATCCACATCACTTTTATGACTAGCGGAAGCTGTGCTGAGTTCAGGCAGCATAACCCGCGAGAGGAATGACAATGACAAAGAACCTTAAAACCGAAACGCTTCCTGTTTTGCCTTTGCGTGACATTGTGGTGTTCCCGCATATGGTGGTGCCGCTGTTTGTGGGCCGCGAGAAATCCATTAAGGCACTCGAAGAAGTGATGCGCGAAGATAAGCGCATTCTGTTGGTGGCGCAACGCAATGCGGGTGATGATGAGCCCACAGCTGAGACGATTTATGAAGTTGGCACCTTAGCCCTGGTACTACAGCTGTTGAAATTGCCAGACGGCACAGTGAAGGTTCTGGTTGAAGGCACAGAGCGGGCCAAAGTGGAACGCTTTATCAGCAAGCCTGAGTTTTATGAGGCTGAAATTTCATTGATGGATTCGATTGTGCAAACCGGGCCGGAGGCTGATGCTTTGGCCCGTACAGCGGTGCAGCAGTTTGACTCTTATGTGAAGCTGAACAAGAAGGTGCCCCAGGAAATTTTGGCCACGATTGGCCAGATTACCGATCAGTCTAAATTGGCTGACACGATCTCTGCGCATTTGGCAGTTCAAATTAAAGACAAGCAAGGCCTGTTGGAAATTGTCTCGGTGGAAGAGCGTTTTGAAAAATGCTTTGCCTTGATGGAAGGCGAGATTTCGGTTTTGCAAGTTGAAAAGCGCATCCGTGGCCGCGTTAAGCGCCAGATGGAGAAGACCCAGCGAGAATATTATTTGAATGAGCAGATGAAGGCCATTCAAAAAGAGTTGGGTGACGGCGAAGCGGGCGAGAAGAATGAAGTTGAAGAACTTATAAAGCGCATTGTTGAAACCAAGCTTTCCAAAGAAGCGCGTGAGCGCGCCGATGCGGAAGTGAAAAAGTTAAAGCAAATGGCGCCAATGTCGGCTGAAGCCACAGTGGTGCGCAACTATCTTGACTGGCTTTTGAACATTCCTTGGAACCAGAATTCAAAGGTGAAGTCGGATCTGGCTTTCGCGCAAGGCGTTTTGGATAATGATCACTTTGGTCTTGATAAAGTGAAAGAGCGCATTGTTGAATATCTGGCTGTGCAAACCCGCACCAAGAAAATGCGCGGGCCGATTCTGTGCCTTGTGGGGCCACCAGGTGTGGGCAAAACCTCTCTGGCGAAATCCATCGCCAAGGCCACGGGCCGCGAATTTGTGCGCATGTCGTTAGGTGGTGTTCGTGATGAAAGCGAAATTCGCGGGCATCGGCGCACTTACATTGGCTCTATGCCTGGCAAGATCATTCAATCGATGAAGAAGGCGAAAAAAAGCAATCCACTTTTCCTGCTGGATGAGATTGACAAGATGGGTATGGATTTCCGTGGTGATCCTTCGGCAGCTTTGCTTGAAGTGCTGGATCCGGAACAGAATTCAACCTTTATGGATCATTATCTGGAAGTTGAATATGACCTGTCGAATGTAATGTTCGTGACCACGTCCAACACCTTGAACATTCCGCCAGCTTTGCTGGACCGCATGGAGATCATCCGCCTTGCTGGTTATACGGAAGAAGAAAAGGCTGAAATTGCCAAGCGTCACCTTGTGCCGAAATCCATGGAACATCATGGCCTTGATAAGAAAGAGTTTGAAGTTACGGATGAAGCTTTGAAAGTGGTAATTGAAAATTACACCCGCGAAGCTGGCGTGCGCAGTTTGGAACGTGAGATTAATTCGCTGGCCCGCAAGGCCACGAAAGATCTGATTATGGGCAATAAGAAAAAGATCAAGGTTGATGGTGATCTGGCCAAGCAATATCTCGGCGTGCAAAAATACAAGCACGACATGGCTGAGGGTGAAGATCAAGTTGGCGTGGTCACAGGCCTGGCGTGGACGGAAGTGGGCGGCGAGTTGCTGACCATTGAGGCCCTGATGATGCCCGGCAAGGGCAAGATGACGGTGACTGGCAATCTCAAAGATGTGATGCGAGAGTCGATTTCTGCTGCGTCGTCTTATGTGCGGTCGCGTGCAACGTCCATAGGTGTTAAGCCGCCGGTATTCGATAAGCGCGACATTCACGTGCACGTTCCCGAAGGCGCAACACCGAAGGACGGTCCATCAGCAGGCATTGCCATGGCAATAGCTGTAGTTTCGGTGATGACCGGCATTCCGGTGCGCAAGGATATTGCCATGACGGGTGAGATCACCTTACGCGGTCGCGTGTTGCCCATCGGTGGCCTGAAGGAAAAGCTTTTGGCAGCACTTCGCGGAGGTATCAAGACGGTGCTGATCCCTGAAGAGAATGTCAAAGACTTGGCCGACGTGCCGGATTCGGTCAAGAACGGTATGGAGATCATACCCGTGGCACGTGTGGATGACGTGTTGCGCCATGCCCTAACGCGCCAGCCAGTGCCGATTACCTGGGACGAAGTGGCCGAAGAGGCAGCTGCTGCGGCAATTGCCGCCAAGCGCGGTCTGGAAGAGCCAGCAACAGCGCATTAGGTGATCTGTGTACGGACGAATTTAAGGCCCCGCGCAGTGATGCACGGGGTTTTTTGCATTAGCAGCATATTACTG
>JAYVCU010000247.1:0-9884 GCA_043749835.1 Hyphomicrobiales bacterium | reverse complement strand
ACAGATGCAAGAAGAAATTAGCATGCCGGAAATTACAAATTCGAAAGGTTATGGAATTGGCGACATGTCACGCAAAACTGGCGTGAATATTGAAACCGTCCGGTATTATGAGCGCATTGGCATCATGCCCCAGCCCGACCGAACCCAGGGGGGCAATAGGCAATATAACGGTAATCAACTCAAACGCCTGCACTTTATTAAAAGAAGTCGCGAGCTTGGTTTTAATCTAGAGGAAGTGCGCGGCCTTTTAGAATTGGTTGACCGCACGGATTTTACATGTCGTGAGGTGCATACTATGACTGTTGAACATCTCGTCACCGTGAAACGAAAACTCTCTGATTTGCGTCGTATGCAGAAAGTTTTGAAAACTATGGCTTTGGAGTGCAGTCAAGGAGAGGTGCCGGATTGCCCCATTATTGATGAGCTGTTTAAAATTGATTAGTTAGCTTGGCAGAGCGTAGCAAAGTCCATACGACATTACCCGACAACCGCTCTGCTTTGGATTTATAAATTTCTTTTACGGTGATTACCGGCTCGGGGCTGACATATAACTTTGTCGGATCACCATCTTGTGTGGCCCAATAGGCAATGAAACCTTCTCCGCGCGAAGTTGAGTGAGCCTATTCATCGTCCTAGGACGTGGGTTAGTACAATCCCCCTTCGCACCGGCAGGTGCATATGCGGCAAATAATTCAACCTCAGCAGCAATTGATGTAGCAAGTGATGGTCGAGCGAAGGTGCATCATATATTTTCCATCTGCTGCTGCTCTTAAAGGTGGCATTAACCCAGGGCATCGGTTTTCTAATGCTCGTATTAGCTATAAGTTTCTTTCCGAATGAAATGGACGTTGGTGGTGGCCGTTTGAAAACTTGTCGAAGTAAGCGGCCGCCACGGATCTCGTTCCAGAAAAGGCATATGAAAGACATGGATCTGGATGTGTGCAAACACAAATGCAAAATCTGCCAACCAAGTAAATTCTGAACCTGTACTCAATTGTGACACGGAATGTTTTCTGAGGGTAAGAATCCTGGCAATCTTGCGTTTCATGGGCACATTGTTGAATCACTTGCCAGCGAAAATCGGCTAGGCCAAATCCAAATCTATTGGCCTTTTTTGCAATATGTTTGTAATAGACAATTGCCGTTTACACAAACGTAAGCGTTGCAATGAGGTGGAGTTAGATGAAACGCGCAGCCGTTGTTTCTTGCCTGCTTTGCGGGGTGAGTTCGGCCCATGCAGCAGATCAAGTGATCATTCCGCATTTTGTGGATGAGACAGGAACCTCCGGCCTCAATTCTATTTACAAGGGCGAATGGCAATATATGGTGGGCGGGGGCGTTGCGACCTTCGACTGCAATGGGGATGGTTTCCCCGATGTATATATCGCAGGTGGTGAGAATAAAGCCAAACTTTTCATAAACCATTCACAGCGTGGCGGTGCCATCACGTTTGTGGAAGCCAAGAATACTGGTTTGGAACTTGATCACGTCACAGGCGCTTACCCCCTCGACATCGACGGCGACGGTATTATGGATCTGGTGGTTCTCCGCGTCGGTCAATCTAAAATATTCCGCGGTTTGGGCAAATGCAAATTCGAAGACGCAACGGTGAAATGGAATGTCGATGGCGGCGACGCTTGGGGTACGGCTTTCTCTGCCACATGGGAAACGGGTAGCCACTGGCCCACGCTGGCGTTTGGCACCTACATTGACCGGAAGTTTGAGACTGAACCTTGGGGGCATTGCACTGACAATTGGCTACTCCGCCCTAATGAGGCGCAGAATAGTTTTGGGGCCCGCATTTCGCTTAAGCCTTCATACTGTGCATTGTCGATGTTGTTCACTGATTGGAATCGTTCGGGCACACCGTCTCTGCGGGTTGCTAATGACCGCGAATATTATGAAGGCGGACAGGAGCAGTTGTGGAAAGTGAGAGCTGGCGAAATGCCGACGCTTTACACGGCAGAGGAAGGCTGGAAGTTGCAGAACTTTTGGGGGATGGGTATCGCCAGCGTCGACATCAACGGCAGCGGCTATCCGGCGATCTTTACCACCTCAATGGCCGACCAGCGATTGCAGTTCCTGGCCAACGGAGCAGACCATCCAACCTATCAGGACGCGCCATTCATCATGGGTACCGGGGCCTACCGCCCCTTTGTGGGAGGCGATGTGAGGCCTTCCACGGGCTGGCACGCACAGTTTGAAGACGTGAACAATGATGGACGCTATGATCTCTTCATCGCCAAAGGCAATGTTGACCACATGCCAGACTTCGCTCAGAAAGACCCAAGCAATCTGTTGCTGCAGGGCGCAGATGGAAACTTCACTGAAGCCGCCGATAAGGCAGGATTACTGAACTTCGGTCAAGCCCGCGGCGCCGCCGTGGCGGACTTTAACCTCGATGGTAAAATGGATGTGTTGGTCGTCAATCGCCATGAAAATGTTAAACTCTGGCGCAATGTCTCCAAACTCGGTCACTGGCTTGAAGTTAGATTGCAGCAGGATGGCCCAAACCGCGATGGCATAGGTGCATGGATTGAAGTTAAACTTGGCGATAAGATCGAACGCCGCGAAATAACCTCCGGCGGCGGCCATGTGTCCGGCATAAATAGCTGGTGGCACTTTGGTCTCGCCAACCAAACGAAGACACAGATTCGCGTGCTGTGGCCCGATGGCGCGGTAGGGGATTGGCAAAACGCAAAATCAGATCAAATCTACGTGTTGCAACGGGGACATGATTTAAAGTCTTGGCAGGAAGTCCACCGATTAAGGTGTGCACTCAATTTGCCCAGCACCTGAATGCGAAGATATAGATGCGATACAAACGCAAATTTATTCTCATGTGATGTCAAATTTCTATACAAGGTGGTTGATTGTTCCAGGAACTCGTTGAAGCTCTGTCTGATGCTACACTTATTGTCGACGAGGCAGGAATAGTTGTTTTGTCCAATGCGCTGGCATTTGACGCCCTGCACATGAAAACTGAGGCATTACCTATTGGTTTGGTCTTGCGCAGTGAAGCTGTAACAAATGGACTAAAGCAAGTGCGGGAAACGAATTGCTCTATAACTGTTGAGTATGAAAGTCATGGCAAGACTGCTCGGCAGTTCGTTGTGCATATTGCACCAATTGGCAAAAGCGGAAAAATACTTGTGCAAATGCGCGATTTCACGCGCGAACAAGCGATTGAAAAAATGCGATCTGACTTTGTTGCCAATGCTTCTCATGAAATGCGAACCCCATTAGCGTCAATTCTTGGCGGCATAGAGACGATACAGGGTGCTGCAAAAAATGATGCAAAAGCGCGAGATCAGTTTCTCAGTACAATGCTCATCCAAGCCCGACGTATGAATCACTTGATCGATGATCTGCTTACACTAAGCCGCATTGAACTGAATGAGCACGTTAGGCCTGATGCGCAGATATCACTGAGTGATATTGCACGGCAAGCCAAGTCTAACTTATCGCAAGCTATAAAAGATGCAGGCCTTGTAATAGAAATAAAAGTTAACTCGCAGACCAATGTTGTGGGCGATGCCGATGAACTTTTGCAGGTGGCTCAGAATCTCCTTGAAAATGCCATCAAATATGGCGGCGGTGGAGGGCACATTGAACTAGACTGTTATACCCATGACGGCTACGGGATTTTCTCTGTTCGCGACTTTGGCAAAGGCATTGCGGAAATTCACCTCCCACGGCTTACCGAGCGGTTCTATCGTGTAAGCACCCAAGAAAGCCGTACGCGCGGTGGCACTGGACTGGGGCTGGCAATCGTCAAACACATCGTACAACGACACCGGGGCAATCTTGCTATCAGTTCCAGAGAAGGTGAAGGAAGCACGTTTGCCATTTCGATTCCTCTCACCTAATCATAGGTTTGCGGTGTCATAAAACTGTTATCTGATCGTCGCATAAGGTTCATCGGTGAACGTTAAAACGCACCTGTCAAATGAAAACAGGAGATATTTGAGATGAGCCGAATTCTACTTACCCTTTGTGCCGCCACGTCAATTGCTGCCCTTGCTGGCACGCCGGCACTGGCGCGAGATCAAATACGCATCGTCGGATCATCGACGGTTTATCCCTTCACCACTGCGATTGCGGAAGGCTTTGGTAAATCCTCCGGCATGAAGACGCCCGTTGTGGAATCAACCGGCACAGGTGGCGGCTTTAAATTGTTTTGTGCTGGTGTTGGCGAAGACACACCCGATTTCAGCGATGCCTCACGCCCCATTAAAAAGGCAGAATTTGAAACCTGTGTAAAGAATGGCGTGACAGATATTGTTGAAATCAAGGTGGGCTTTGATGGTCTCACCATTGCCAACGCTGCTACAGGCCCCAAAACGTCATTCACCAAGCAACAAATTTTTATGGCACTGGCTAAGCAAGTGCCAGACAAAGATGGAAAGCTTGTGGATAATCCATACAAAATGTGGAACGAAATTGATCCGTCACTGCCCGCTGAAAAGATTGAGGTGCTTGGTCCTCCACCCACCTCGGGAACGCGCGACAGCCTCCACGAACTCATTATGGAACCCGGCGCAGAGAAATCTGAAGCGCTTGCCAAACTCAAGACTGCCGATGCCAAGGCTTATGAACCCGTTTGGAAAACAATGAGAACGGATGGCGCTTACGTGGAGGCCGGCGAAAATGACAATCTGATTGTGCAGAAGTTGCAATCCAACCCTAAAGCATTCGGTATTTTCGGCTATTCTTTCCTCGCCGCAAATACTGGAAAAATACAGGCCGCTAAAGTTGAAAATGAAGCACCGACTTTTGAAACGATTGCTTCAGGCGCCTATAAAGTATCTCGCCTGTTGTTTATTTATGCAAAGAAACAACATGTGGGACAAATTCCAGGAATGGCCGAATTTCTTGCTGAATACACGTCGGCCAAAGCACTGAGCGCAGATGGCTACCTCGCTGATAAAGGCTTGGTGCCCCTTCCCGCAGCAGACGCTAAGACATCTGCAGACATTGCGAAAGCTATGACAATTCTAACAGCTGACAAGGTAAAATAACGTCAGATGTTGATCAAAAGGGCGGTGCCAGCGGATGTACCTGAGTCGCCCTCTTTCACAGTTTTGAAGAAATACAAATGACTGCCACACTCACCACAACAAAACCCAATTACAAGCTTCGCCGCAGAATAGAACACGTTATGCTCTTGTTACTTGCGGCAGCTTCTGGTGTTGCGGTATTGACCACGATTGGGATTGTACTTTCGGTATTATATGAAACATTGCGTTTCTTTGGTGAAGTGCCGTTCTGGCAGTTCCTATTTGGCATCAATTGGGCACCCACAGCGCAACCCGGTTCGTTCGGCATCATTCCTTTGCTGGTTGGCACTTTGCTTATCACCCTAATTTCAATGGCGGTTGCCACGCCTTTGGGAATACTGTCAGCCGTCTATCTTGCAGAATATGCCAACCCCAGAATTCGCAAGCTCGCCAAACCGATTCTGGAATTACTTGCTGGCATTCCAACTGTTGTGCTTGGTTTTTTTGCAGCACTCACCGTTGCCCCTCTGTTGCGCCAGTCTGGCGAAGCGCTAGGTTTTGCAGTGGCTTCCGAATCGGCATTGGCCGCCGGTTTGGTCATGGGCATGATGATTGTGCCTCTCATTTCGTCATTATCTGATGATGTCATTAACGCGGTGCCGCAGTCTTTGCGGGATGCTTCATATGCAATTGGTGCCACTAAATCTGAAACCATAAAACGCGTGGTTTTGCCGGCTGCACTTCCCGGCATTGTGTCTGCTTTCATTCTTGCGACGTCACGTGCCATTGGTGAAACCATGATCGTGGTGATGGCTGCGGGTCTTGCGGCAAATCTTACATTCAATCCACTGGCTGCCGTCACCACTGTCACGGTGCAGATTGCAACATTGCTTGTGGGAGACCAAGAATTTGATTCGCCCAAAACCCTATCAGCGTTTGCACTTGGTCTGACACTTTTTTTCATCACACTTGGGCTAAACATCCTCGCCCTGCGGACTGTTCGAAAATACAAGGAACAATATGAGTAATTCGGCTCTCACCGCAAAACGCTATCGCTCGGAGCGTCGTTTCAAAGCCTTAGGCTTGATTGCAATCATGATCCCCAGCCTATTTCTGGCGCTCTTGCTCTTTGATATCGTGGCTAAAGCATTGCCTGCATTTAATACCAATCAGGCCCATCTTACAGTGCTTGTAGATCCTGCAAAGATCGATGTAGCAAACCTCAAAGCCGGCGACTATCAGGGGTTGATTAAAGATGCGTGGCGGGCTCAATTTCCAGAAGTAACGTCGCGTGAGGATAAGAAAAAACTAAATAGCCTATTATCTGCAAACGCCGCCGACCACTTGCAGCAACGGGTGACGGGCAATCCGTCACTTATTGGCAAGCAAGTTGAGGCAACTGTGGAACTCGATTCCGCAGCAGACTTGTTTCTGAAAGGCAGTGCTACAGCACAGATCGATCAACAACAAAGCGGATGGTTGAAGTTATTGCAAGACAAAGGCGCCATCACATCAGGATTTTCGACCAGCTTTTTTACAAATGGAGATTCGCGTGAGCCCACCAGTGCCGGCATTCGCGGTGCGCTGATTGGCTCGCTTCTCACGCTCTGTGTGACGCTTTTCATTGCCTTGCCGCTTGGTGTTGCCGCAGCGGTTTATCTTGAAGAGTTTGCGCCCAAAAATCGTCTGACTGACTTAATTGAAGTTAACATCAACAATCTGGCGGCAGTGCCTTCGATAATCTTTGGTTTGCTGGGCCTTGCGATATTCTTGAATGTTTTCGGCTTGCCTCGATCTACGGCATTGGTCGGCGGCCTCGTATTGGCATTGCTGGTGTTGCCAACCATCATTATCGCTTCCCGCGCAGCGATCCGCTCTGTGCCGCCTTCAATCAAGGAAGCAGCACTGGGTGTTGGTGCTTCTCACATGCAGGCGGTGTTTCATCACGTGCTGCCGTTAGCGCTGCCTGGCATATTGACGGGCACAATTCTGGCCGTTGCACGCGCTTTGGGTGAGACCGCTCCACTGCTGATGATCGGCATGATTGCTTTCATAGCGGATGTTCCGGGTGGATTTACCGATGCTGCCACGGTGTTACCCGTACAAGTCTTTTTGTGGTCTGATTTGCCTGAAGCTGGTTTTCAATCACGCACTGCGGCGGCCATTTTGGTGTTACTCGCCGTGCTATTCTGCATCAACGCAATTGCCATTTACTTGCGCAGTAAATTTGAGCGACGGTGGTAGACATGAACGACATGAGTTTCGAAAAAGTCGACAGGCCAAAAATTTTGGCTGTTCGACCAACCAAAATAACGGCACGAAATGTCAATGTTTATTACGGCGAAAAACAAGCCATCAAGGAATTGTCGATTGATATACCAGACCGTTCCGTATCGGCATTTATAGGCCCATCCGGTTGCGGCAAGTCGACATTTTTGCGTTCAATCAACCGTATGAATGACACTATTCCAACTTGCCGGGTGTCAGGTGAAATTCTCGTTGATGGTAAAAACATTTATGCGCCAGAACTTGATGTTGTTGAACTTCGCGCGCGCATTGGCATGGTGTTTCAAAAGCCTAATCCGTTTCCAAAATCGATTTTTGAAAATGTCGCCTATGGTCCTCGCATTCACAGTATGGCCAAGGATAAACAGGACTTGGAACGTATTGTCACAGAAAGTTTAAAAAAAGCGGGCCTCTGGGAGGAGGTGAAAGACCGGTTGCAGGAGCCCGGCACAGGCCTCTCTGGTGGTCAGCAGCAGCGCTTGTGCATAGCGCGAGCCATTGCGGTTGATCCTGAGGTTATCCTGATGGATGAACCCTGCTCAGCGCTTGATCCCATTGCGACTGCACGGATTGAAGAATTAATCAGCGAGCTTAAAAAGAATTTCTGCATTGTGATTGTAACGCATTCGATGCAACAGGCTGCGCGGGTTTCGGACCTGACAGCTTTCTTTCATTTGGGGATATTGGTGGAAGTGAATGATACAGACACGGTGTTCACCAAACCAAGCGACAAGCGCACTCAAGACTATATCACCGGCCGATTTGGTTGAGGAGAAAAAACATGTCTGACCATATTGTAAAAGCTTATGATGAAGACCTTGCCGCACTTAAATCAATGCTGTCGCAGATGGGTGGGATGGCGGAAGAACAGCTTGCGCACAGCATTGAAGCCATCACACGCCGCGACGTTAAACTCGCCGATGCCGTTGTAAAAGCGGATGAAAAAATTGATGCGATGGAAATTGCAGTTGAGGAAAAAGCTGTACTTACAATTGCCAAGCGCCAACCTGTGGCAAGAGATTTGCGTAACATCATGGTTGCCATTCGTATTGCCGGTGATATTGAACGTATCGGCGATCTGGCCAAAAACATCGCCAAACGTTCTCACGCGATTTACGAGAATATCCCTAGGCGTCTGACAAAGGGATTGGAGCGGATGGGAGAGCTTTCTCAAGCCCAATTGAAGCTTGTGCTTGATGCCTTCGCTTCGTCTGATTCCGAAAAAGCTTTGGAGGTTTGGCGCCATGATGAAGACATCGATGCGCTCTACAATTCCATTTTTCGCGAACTGCTGACTTACATGATGGAAGACCCGCGCATGATTGGGGCTTGCACGCATCTATTGTTCGCTGCCAAAAACATTGAACGGATTGGCGATCACGCCACAAACATTGCCGAGAACATTTATTATCTTGTGCACGGCGAAATGTTGAAAGAACCACGTCCAAAAAAAGACAAAACTTCAACAACCCCTTTTTCACCCGTCACTAGCGATTGAATGATTTATGGCAGCTTCCATACTTGTTGTAGAAGATGAGGCGGCAATTCACGAATTGCTGGCTTATAACCTAAAGGCAGAGGGATACCGCGTTCGGATCGTCGAAACCGGCGAAGAGGTTTACCCCGCGATCACTGATGAAATGCCAGATCTTGTGTTGCTGGATTGGATGTTGCCAGGCCTCTCGGGCATTGAAGTCTGCCGCCTGATCCGGGCACGCGACGAAACTAAATTTCTTCCGGTCATCATGCTCACAGCCCGTGGCGAGGAAGCTGAGCGGCTTCGCGGCCTTGCAACAGGCGCTGACGACTACATTGTCAAACCTTTTTCCGTTCCAGAGGTTATGGCGCGCATTCGCTCAATACTACGACGTGTAAGGCCTGAAACTGTGTCGGATACTGTTACGCTTAGCGACATCACGGTTGACCGGGTACGCAAACGCGTAAGCCGCGCAGGACGAGATGTTTCACTTTCTCCAACGGAATTTAGACTACTGGAATATCTCATCCAGTCGCCGGGCCGCGTCTATAGCCGCACCCAATTGCTCGATCGTGTGTGGGGCAATGATGTTGAAGTGGATGAGAGAACTGTCGATGTTCATGTCGGACGTTTGAGAAAACACTTGTCGCGCGGAAAAGAAAAAGACCCCATTCGCACCGTCAGAAGCAGTGGATACGCCTTTGACGATACACTGTCCGTATAGTTCGCGATTGATTGAGCATGACGACCTAACATGGTTATTTTATCGAATTGTTTAGTCCCGGCACTTGATGGTACGATTTTGACCATTGAATGGAGGGAAGCACTATGGGATAAATTCTTCACGGTGTAAAAACGCACTCCACATTGACCCTACTCCCTAACCTAACCAATTTATTGATTTCGTTAGGAAAGATCAGCATTTAAGGAGTTGTTTTTTGCATCCAAAGATGACCCCTCTGAAAAGACTTAAACCCAAGCATAATCAACGCGAAGCCTCCGATCTCAGGTGGGGTCAATGTTGGGCTCTGACTCAATCTCGATGAAGTTTGCTGGTGGTATGGCGCTGTTTATCAAAAGGAATCAGCGCCATGCAGTCAGATTTTTGGATTTCATCCCTC
>JAYVCU010000246.1:0-5494 GCA_043749835.1 Hyphomicrobiales bacterium | reverse complement strand
CTTAATTTGGAAAATTCATTTACATACTTAGCATTTTCGCACGGCCCTCCTTATGTTCTGAGGTATCCGTTCGTTCATGCGAGGCCTCACCTAGACGCAGCATTGCTTGTTGAGTTTGGTCTAGCGCTAAATAAAAAGATTGAACCTATTTGCGCAGCTAAATTCAAAAATGGCTAATCCACAAATCCGCGCAAAATCCTTTGTCTGCGCCTCTTTCGTCACTGAAAGGCCCTTCGCAGAAATTTCATTGGAGGCGCACGAGCGGCATCTTAGGCGCAAGGTGATTGCGCTGGGCAATGGCGATAGCGTGCTGGTGGATTTTGAAAAAGCCATCAGGTTGGACGATGGTGACTGCCTGGTGCTGGACGATGGGCGGCTTGTGCAGATTGCGGCAATGCTGGAAAATTTACTGGAGGTTCGAGCAAGAGATTCACATCATCTCGCCCGGTTGGCCTGGCATATCGGTAACCGCCACCTTGAGGCGCAGATTGAAAACACGCGTATTCTTATCCGGCCCGATCATGTGATTGCCAAGATGCTTGAAAGTCAGGGTGCGACATTGCGTAAAGTGCGCGAAAAATTTTCGCCTGAGCATGGGGCCTATGCGCATGGTCACTGACCATGGCCACTGAAGCCTCGCAGCTGTTGATGCTGTTCAACTGGATGTCGCCCACATTTCCCATCGGTGGGTTTGCCTATTCACACGGGCTGGAGCAGGCGATTGCTGAAGGTTATGTGGATTGTGCCGAAACGGTTGAGAGTTGGATTGCTGATCTGCTGCAATCAGGTTCGGCATGGAATGATGCGGTGCTGTTTGCGCAATGCTGGCACGGTGATGTGAACGCGCTGGCCTTGGCCCTGGCGGGCTCGGCTGAGCGCTACCGCGAAACCACGCAGCTGGGTTGCAATTTTAACATCGCTGCCAATGTGTGGCTGGGTACGGCTTTGGTGCAAGATGATGTGGCCTATCCTGCGGCTGCCGGTCAGGCCTGCGTGCACGCAGGTATTGACCAGATGCACGCGTTGCTGGCTTTTTTGCAAAGTTTCGCTGCGGCGCAGATTTCTGTGGCGGTGCGCCTGGTGCCTCTAGGGCAGACCAAGGGCTTGCAGGTGTTGCGCAACTTATCACCGGTCATTGAGAATGTCGCACGGCGTGCCGCCACCGCAACGCTTGATGATCTTGGCAATCATTGCATAGGTGCCGAAATTGCGGCGATGAAACACGAGACCCTGCAACCGAGGATTTTTCGCACATGACGTCTTATAATTCTCGAGGCCCGTTGCGTGTGGGCATTGGCGGGCCTGTTGGCTCTGGCAAAACCACGTTAACCGAAAAACTGTGCAAGGCCATGCGCGATCGTTATTCCCTGGCTGTCATCACCAATGATATTTACACCACGGAAGACGCGTTGATTTTGAACCGCCTGCAAGCTTTGCCTGAAGAACGCATTATGGGTGTTGAAACCGGGGGGTGCCCGCACACGGCAATCCGCGAAGATGCTTCGATAAATTTGGCCGCCATTGATGAGCTGGTGAAGCGTATTCCCGATCTTGATATTGTTTTCATTGAGAGCGGCGGTGACAATCTTTCCGCCACTTTCTCACCGGATTTAGCGGATCTGTCGCTCTATGTGATCAGCGTGTGCCAAGGCGAAAAAATTCCACGCAAAGGCGGGCCGGCAATTACGCGCTCGGATTTGCTGATCATCAACAAGGTCGATCTTGCCCCGCATGTGATGGCCGATCTTTCGGTGATGGCGCATGATACCAAAGCCCAACGCGGCACACGGCCATTTGTGTTCACAGATATGCTGCGACAAAAAGGCCTGGAGGACGTGATCAGCTTTATTGAAGAGCAGGGCGGTCTGAACAGTGCTGTTGAGGCGGATTAACGAGAATTGTGGCTGTTGCTATTATGTCAACTGCCTTGACAAGTGTGGCTGGGTTGCTCATTTCTCGCGCTATGTCTTTGCCTCCACTTAAAATCCTGCTTGCGGCACCGCGCGGTTTTTGCGCTGGCGTAGTGCGCGCTATTGATATTGTTGAACGCGCATTGGAAATTTATGGTGCGCCGGTTTATGTGCGCCATGAAATTGTTCACAATAAATTTGTTGTGGATGATTTGAAGGCCAAGGGTGCTGTTTTTGTGGATGAGTTGGAAGAAATTCCGGCTGGCGATCATCCGGTTATTTTTTCTGCACACGGTGTTCCCAAATCGGTTCCTGCTGAAGCGCAGCGCCGTGCCATGTTTCAAATTGATGCCACATGCCCTTTGGTGACCAAAGTTCACATGGAAGCGCAGCGCCACCATGAGCAAGGTTTAGAAATCATATTAATCGGGCACAAGGGCCACCCCGAAGTGATAGGCACAATGGGGCAACTGCCCATGGGTGCCATGACACTGATAGAGACAGTGGAAGATGCAGAGCAGATCACCGTGCGCAGTGCTACGAAATTGGCCTATGTGACGCAGACCACACTTTCAGTTGACGACACCAAAGATGTGATTGCGGTTTTGCAGCGCCGCTTTCCTGTGATCAAGGGGCCTACGCGCGAAGATATTTGTTATGCCACTACCAACAGGCAAGAGGCCGTCAAATCTATCGCCGGGCAAATTGAGGCGTTAATTGTAGTGGGTGCGCCGAATTCATCGAACTCGATGCGGCTGGTTGAAGTGGGCGAAAAGAATGGCTGCCCTAAAGGCTATCTGGTGCAGAGAGCCACGGATTTGAAATGGGACGAATTGCACGGGTTGAAAGTGATAGGCCTTGCCGCCGGGGCTTCCGCGCCAGAAGTTTTGGTGAATGAAATGATAGAGGCTTTTCGCGTGCATTATGATGTGACGGTTAAAAAAGTAACGCTGCGCGAAGAGAATGTATCGTTCAAGTTGCCGCGCGAATTGCGTACCCCTGCATGAGTGCGAAGACTGTTGTCATTCATACGGATGGGGCCTGTTCCGGCAACCCCGGGCCCGGCGGCTGGGGTGCTGTTTTGGATTATGACGGCAAGCGTAAAGAACTTTCCGGTGGTGCAGCTGAAACGACTAATAACCGCATGGAACTTATGGCAGCAATTGCTGCTCTTGACGCGTTAAAACGGCCTTGCGTGGTGGAAATGTATGTGGATTCGGTTTACGTGAAAGATGGGATCAGCAAGTGGATTTACGGCTGGCAGCGCAACGATTGGAAAACCGCCGATAAGAAACCGGTTAAAAATGTCGAGCTATGGCAGGCTTTAGCGGGTGCGATCACGCGCCACCAAATCTCCTGGCATTGGGTTAAGGGGCATGGTGGCCACCCTGAAAATGAACGCGCCGATGAACTGGCAAGGCTTGGCATGGCACCATTTAAAGCTTTGGGTTCAAAAGAAAGACAACATAGCCTTTGAAAAAGCGGTTCTGCTCAAGCATGGTTGGGGCAACCCAATCGCCGCCCTGCAGCAAACCCATTTTGAACGCCACATTCAGGTCCTGCAATTTTGTGAGATATGCCCCGTAACCCGGAATCACGTGGTGGCCTTGGTAAATCTGAAGCACCACTTCGTCGACAACACCTGCCAGTACTTGCAAGCCTTTGGGATCACCATTGGCACTCCAATCGAGGAGGCCCGTTACACTGAGATGGTATTGCGTAGGCAAGCGCGTTCGCACTCTAGCCAAAAAGTCGGCATAGTGTTCAATGTGTCGGGTGCCGGCATCAAAATCTATCTGCAATCCTTCGACAGAATTTCCAGCTTTACGCCATGATTCCAAATGTGACAGGATTTCATCAATGATGGCATCATTCCACGCAATGCTTTGGGTACGGTAAACCACCCAAACCTTTACGTCTTTGATGTGGGGCGTGGCACTGCGCTGTGAAATGATGCGCGGGTGGGTTGTGCCTGTCACTTCACCTGCCAAAAGATAGATCTCCTGCGCGTGGTGCAAAGCAGGCTGGGGCTGAACGCCAGCCCAGAGCCAAAAGGAATGATAATGTTCGGCGTGAACGATTTCGCCTTGGGCCCGGCCTGCTAAAAAGCAAAGGAAGAAACAGAAAGCAATAACCTTACCAATAATAGCGCAGCGCCTTGGCCCAGACTGTATCGTCATAATTCTGTTTGAGTTCGTCATGCCAGCCTTTACGAACCGATGTTTCTACATCTTTTCCACCGCAATCGTTGCTGTGCGCAGGTTCATAGCAATGCACGGCGCGGAACAAAGCATAGGCCCGGTCTTCACGTGAGGCGGATTTATCTTTCATCACGTCATGGTAAATATCGCTGCGGTAAATTTTGGCGCCGACGAAAAGAGTTCCGGTGCCGCCCAAAATATCCTTGTCATTGACGACAGCGTCACTGATGCCGGTAATGCGGAAGAAATCGCCCAAACACATCCGTGCGCGTATGTCATGTGGATTTGCGTCCAGACGTTTGGCGATGCCAAGAATGTCTGGACAGACATAGCCTTCCTTGCGGCCTTCCCAGCGAAAGCCTGCGAACGTGTCTACGGGTGTTTCTTGAGATGCGTCTGATGGGGGAGAGGGTTTTGCGGGTAATAGACCGAAGTCTTCGATGAAGCCTTTGAAATGGCCTTGCACCAAATCTCGCGACAGCAGTCGGAACAGGGCTGTTTCGCGTTCATCTTTGGGTGCTGTGGTTGGTGTGGCCTGCTGACGCAGAATGATAGGGCCAGCCACATATTCCAAAAGCTGTTTGCGAACGCTTGGCTCTTTGATCAGCGTATCGGCATCAAAATCCGGGCCGATCCTTTTGTGACGCTCATCAAACATCGCCAGCGCTAATTCCAATGTACCGCGTTGATAGGCCGACGTTGCGTATGGAAACATGGCGCCGTAAGCGCTTCTTACTGTTTCGTCTCCAGAGGCATCGAGGGCCGCATTGCGCAAAAGCTGACGACTGAATTCGAGATAGGTTAAATCTGATGTGATGGGCTTTTGCGGCAGAAGCTGTAAAACGGCATTCGCATCTTTATCCACAAACCAGGCACGTGCAGCGGCCACGTAATCAAAGAGTTCAGGCTGGGATGCAAATTGCGGGCGTTGCGCCTCTACATCAGCGCTTTTCAAATAAACAACAGTCTTGTCGTTTTCCACATGCTTTCGCATCAGGCGGAAGTCTTGTACGGCTAATACCACCGGGCTTAGTGCGCTGTCGTTGTAGGCTTCGACAGGTAGCTTCACGTCCATCTCATTTACGATTTCAAGGCTGGCGGGGTTCACTTCATTGTCGGCAACCAGTTTGGAATAGGTTTCAAGTTGTTTGGACTTGTCTCCGCCCAACCAATAGGCACGGCGCAGCAACCCGGTGGCTGAGGCTGCATAGCTGCCAGTGGGATAGTCCTTCACATAAGCGGTGAGGGCACCTTGTGCCTTAGCAACTTTAGCAACGTGGATCTTGTCTTTTTGCAATGTGCCATATTCATCAAAGGCGCTGGCTTGGGCGTCTAAAAGCAAGACGCGCGCCAACATATAACGCGACGCCTCCTTTACCCAGG
>JAYVCU010000245.1:0-3629 GCA_043749835.1 Hyphomicrobiales bacterium | reverse complement strand
GACGCGTGCTACCAAAGCGGTTTGCTAGCAAACCGCGCATCCCGCGAGGTGAGAAGGTAAATTTGCACCGTCATTCCGAGCAAGCCGGAGCGCAGGTTTTTGTGAGCACTTACTGAAAAGAGGGGCACCTAATATCCAAATTTCGTTTTGTAGGCATTGGCTTGGGCTGATGCCTTATCTCCAGCCGTTAGCTTTTTCTCGATGCCTGTCCATATGTCACCTTGATATTTCTCCACATCTTTGGTGTTTTCAATCCAGATTTGCTTGCCCGATTTGTAATACTTAGCACAAACATCGTTAATAAAGGGCTTTGCAGCTTTGTCAGCACCGCGCCATTCGAGGTGGTAACACATTTCATCGCCAGTCACAGTCCAAGTTCCTTCACCAAAACCTTCCTTTCCCTTAACGGGGTAATACCCAATGGCCTTGCCATCCGGCGACCAATAGGTTTGGGCTAGTTTCCAGTTTATGGTTTTACCGGAGTAGATAGCCTTCGTTTCTTCCGTTGAAAGTGGGACAGCACCTTTAGGCAGTTTTCCTGAATTCTTGGCAATAGCGCTGCTAGCCAAACCCGCAGAGAAAATTAAAACCAATACGGCAACTTTTGCATATTTTTTCATTTTATATTTCTCCTTTCTATCATTTGTTCCGTCATTCCGGCGAAAGCCGAGTGACGAGTGACGAGTGACGAGTGACGAACCTCATCCCAAGTTAATTGAACTTGACGAAATACTTGTAAATGGTTCCCGAATCAATTGAAAGACGTTTCAATATATGAAAGAGAATGCTATCATTTTAGCATAAGAACGAATAGGATTAGAGTAGAAGTCGATACAGACGTTGCATTCGATTAAGCCTAAAGGTTTTAGCCACGTTGACGATCGCAGAATTACGGCCCCTTTGCATTCAATTCATTATTCTTTTTACCGCACTCATACCGTGCACCAGCAAATAGCGACATAAGTCATGCGCTAAACATATCAACCCTCCCTCTCCGCTGACAATGCTTATATACGGCATGAAAGATTCGCCATGCCCATAGACCTTTCAGACTTCGACGACGCGCCTCCTCCGCCCAAGCCCTCCGGTCTGGCGGCGCGGGCTATGGCGCAGGCGGTTCCGCCTTATTTGGACGGCTTGAACCCCGAGCAAAAAGAAGCCGTGCTGACCACTGAGGGGCCGCTGCTCGTCCTCGCTGGTGCGGGCACGGGCAAGACCCGCGTTCTCACCACGCGTCTCGCTCACGTGCTGTCACAGCGCAAGGCCTGGCCTTCGCAAATTCTCTGCGTTACTTTCACCAACAAGGCGGCGCGTGAGATGAAAGAGCGCATCGGTCATTTGATCGGCGGTGCCGTTGAAGGCATGGGCTGGCTGGGCACCTTCCATGCTATTGGCGTGAAGCTTCTGCGCAACCACGCCGAGCTTGCGGGGTTGAAATCCGGTTTTTCTATTCTGGATGATGATGACCAGCTGCGCTTGCTCAAGCAGCTGCTGAAAGCCGAAGGTGTTGACGACAAGCGCTGGCCTGCCAGACAGCTTGCCAACTTAATTGACAGCTGGAAAAATCGGGGCCTTACACCGCAACTTGTGCCTGCGGGTGAGGCGCATGGTTTCGCCAATGGCATGGCCGGAAAACTTTACGGCGAATATCAGGCGCGTTTGAAGGTGGTGAATGCCGCAGACTTTGGCGACTTGCTGCTCGAGCCTTTGCGCATTTTCCAACACAATGCCGATGTTCTCACGCAATATCAGCAGCGCTTCAAATATATGTTGGTGGATGAATATCAAGACACCAACACCGCGCAATATCTGTGGCTGAAACTTCTGGCCCAGGGCCATAAAAACATTTGCTGCGTGGGCGATGATGACCAGTCGATTTACGGCTGGCGCGGCGCTGAGGTGGATAACATTCTGCGCTTTGAAAAAGATTTCCCCGGCGCCAAAATCATTCGCTTAGAGCGCAATTATCGCTCCACACCAGACATTTTAGGCGCGGCCTCGGGCCTGATCGCCAAGAATGAGACGCGCTTGGGCAAGACGCTGCATACCGACAAAGAAATCGGAAGCCCGGTGGCTGTGCGTGGCCATTGGGACGGTGAAGAGGAAGCCCGCTGCATCAGCGATGATATCGAAAGTCTTCAACGCAATAAGATTTATCTCAATGATATGGCCATTCTGGTGCGTGCTTCTTTCCAAATGCGCGCCTTTGAAGATCGCTTTATCCGCGTCGGCGTTCCGTACCGCGTGATCGGCGGCCCACGCTTTTATGAACGTGCCGAAATCCGCGATGCGCTGGCTTATTTGAAAATCGTGGCCTCGCCGGATAATGATCTGGCCTTTGAGCGCGTCATCAACACGCCCAAGCGCGGCATTGGTGACACCTCTGTAAGGAAGATGTTTGATATTGCGCGTGCTAAACGCGTACCACTTTATGCAGCCGCCGAAGCCATGAGCGTGGAGACCGATCTTCCCGCCAAGGCGCGCACGTCACTGCGCCAATTATTTGAGAGCTTTGGGCGTTGGCGCAGTAAGATCGATAACATCCCGCATACCGAGCTTGCGGAAATTGTTCTGGATGAGAGTGGCTACACCGCCATGTGGCAGGCTGATAAAAGTCCCGAAGCCGAGGGCCGCCTCGATAACTTAAAAGAACTTATCCGCTCAATGAGCGAGTTTGAAAACTTGAGCGGCTTTCTTGAACATGTGGCCCTGGTGATGGACCGCGACCAGGGCAATGCCGAAGACCGCGTGAACATCATGACCATGCATTCCGCCAAGGGGCTGGAATTTACGCAGGTATTTTTGCCGGGCTGGGAAGAAGGTCTGTTCCCATCACAACGCAGCCTCGATGAAAAGGGCCGCAGCGGTTTGGAGGAAGAGCGCCGCCTGGCTTACGTCGGCATCACCCGTGCCAAGAAAAATCTCACCATTTCATTTGCACAAAACCGCCAGGTTCATGGCTCTTGGGGCTCAGCTTTACCATCGCGCTTCATTGATGAATTGCCGGAAAAACATGTAGAAGTTGCGGCAATGTCAACAAGCTTCGGCGGCCATGGCCTAGGCACATTCGGCACCAGCCGCTTCGATGATGGCAAGGCTTTCGGCCAGGGTTCTTACGCCACACCCGGCTGGAAACGCGCTGAAGCCAACCACGCTGCTGGCACAACTGCGCGCCACACACCCAGATTCATCGAGGGCCAATTGGCCGTGGATGCCTCAGCACCGTCGGCTTATGTTAAAGGCGACCGCGTCTTCCATGAAAAGTTCGGCTATGGCGAAGTAACGGAAATTGAAGGCAATAAGCTAACCGTTGATTTTGAAAAAGCCGGAGAAAAGCGCGTGATCGACAGCTTTGTGATGCGCGGTTAATTCGTCGTCGTGGCGCTTGGCTTACTAAATTGTTGAGGGTAAAGAAGCAGGAAAGTCCGCCGAAGAAATGCCCGTTTGGCTTAACCGCAACAGCGAAACCGATTCTATAAAGAAAAAATCGAAAAACCTGCTGTTGTTCAGGAGCTAACCCACAAGATGGATTCCCGCCCTCGCGGGAATCACTATGGGACTAGTAGGCGGGTTCTATGCCGCCACTGCTGAAAACTTTAGCGCCGCGCCATTCATACAATAGCGCAGGC
>JAYVCU010000244.1:0-13306 GCA_043749835.1 Hyphomicrobiales bacterium | reverse complement strand
GCGGCGAATTCAGTTTGGGTGGCCGCATGTTGGTCGCGCGCTTCGACAAGTTGGCTTTGGGCATTGCGGGCGGTTTCTTCGAGTGTCGATGTTTGCGCGGCATTTTCGGACATGCGACGCTCATGAGCTTGCAAGGCTTTGCGCGATACATCAAGGGCAGACGTTGCAGCGCGCCACGCTTCGCGTTTTTCACGCTCTTGGCGTTGGCCATTTTCAACTGCGGTGCGGGATTGTTCAAACTCTGCTTTTGCGGCATCGGCGCTGGCGGATATTTGTTTTGATTCGTCGATGAGCTGTGCCAAGCGGTTGCGCGCCGCAAGGCGTTTGGCGGCGGCACTGGGTGCATCGGCGGCAGCGGTGAAACCATCCCAACGCCATACGTCACCTTCCACCGACACAAGTCTTTGGCCCGGCTGCAGTTGGGGTTGCAAGGCGGCACCTACGTTACGCGTGACAACACCGACGTGAGAAAGTGTGCGGGCAAGGCCAGCAGGTGCTTGAACAAAGTTGCTGAGCGGTATGGCATCAGCTGGCAGTGGAGCGGTGTTCGATAATGGTGGAAGGCCCCGCCAATGGGCAGGGGCACCTTCATCAGCCGAGGCATCAATGTCATCGCCCAAAGCTGCTGCAAGGGCTGCTTCATAGCCATGCTGCACAGTGATCTGATCTACCAGTGAAGGCCACAAATCACCACCGCCGGCATTCAGCAAATTCGTTATCGTGCGAACTTCGATTTGGATGCGGTCTGCCTTGCGGCGTGCCTCGTCGTGAGAGCTGCGCTTATCCTGCTCTATATTGCGAGCAACACGCAGCGACGCTTCAGCATGTGATGTGGCTTGCTCTAATTCAGCAAAGACCTGCTCAGAATGGTTAACAGCTGAGGCAAGTGTTGCACCATCTTCGGTGGAACCGATGCGCGCAGCAAGTTCTTCCTGGCGCTTGGCTACATCTGCGGCTTGCTTTTCAATTCGCGCAATACGGGATTGATGATCGGCTACCTGCCGCTCAAAAGCGGCACGCTGTGCGGACAGTTCGGCGAGCTTGGCACTGGCCACGTCTGCGGCTTCCTGGGCGTCGGCCAGTGATGCAGCGGCGGCTTGCAAGGCCGTGGCCGCTGCTTCACGCAAGGTTGAATCAGCCATCAGCGTAGCATTTAATAACGTAGCTTCAGACTGTAGTTTTTCAATCACGCCGCCCGTGTCTTTGAGCATATCTTGTTCGCGCACCAAGTCGTTGTTCACCTGTGTGCGGCGTTGTTTCAATTCTGCTAAGCGAACTTCAACACGCTTTTCTTCTTCGTCAAGATTATTGCGCTCCAGTGAAATGCGCTGAAGCATGGCGGCTTTTATAGTTTCCTGGCTGCGCAAGTCTGGCAGGGCTTCGCCCAGTTGATCGCGGGTGCGCAATTTTTCCGAAGCAGCAACCGTGTGGTCTGCCAAGGTGCGTGTAGCAAGATTCAGAGCCTCGGTATCGGCGTTCATGCTGGCCGTAGCATCGCGCCAGGCCACGTACAGGCCGGACGCTTCCAGCTTACGGATTTCGGCTGACACGTGTTTATATTTCACTGCCTGCCTGGCTTGGCGTTTCAAGCTGGCAAGCTGGGTTTCAAGCTGGGCCATCACGTCGTCTAGCCGTGCGACGTTGACCTCGGCGGCTTTCAGTTTCAATTCCGCCTCATGGCGGCGGGTGTGCAGGCCGGTTATGCCAGCGGCTTCTTCGAGGATCAGACGGCGCGCTTGTGGTTTAGCGTTTATAATCTCGCCAATCTGGCCTTGGCGTACAAGGGCTGGTGAGCGCGCGCCAGTGGACGAATCGGCAAACAGCAATTGCACATCACGCGCACGCACGTCGTCGCCATTCATACGGTAGGTTGAACCGGCATCGCGAATAATCTGGCGTGAAATTTCCAGCATGTCGCTGTCATTATAGGCAGCTGGTGCGGTGCGATCATCATTATGCATGGTGACCAAAACTTCGGCCATATTGCGCGATGGGCGCTGCGCAGTGCCCGAGAAAATCACATCCTCCATGCCGGAAGCACGCATGGATTTATATGAGCTTTCCCCCATCACCCAGCGAAGCGCTTCGAGCAAATTGGATTTGCCGCACCCATTGGGCCCCACCACCCCGGTGAGGCCTTTTTCGATAATCAGTTCAGTTGGTTCGACGAAGGACTTGAAACCTGTCAGCCGCAGTTTAGCAAATTTCATTTTAGTCCTTTGTTGGATTATGCCTTCAGCAATGGATCAATGATGGCTTTGATATTTTCATAGGTGGTTTCACCCTGCACCGTCTTGCCATTTATAAAGATGTAGGGAATGCCGCTGACGCCAAATTTCTTGCTGGCTTTTTCGCGCACGTCCAGAATGCCTTTGGCTATTTTTTCGTTCTTAAGACAGGCGTCATAATTGGCCGCTGACATGCCAGTTTGCTGCGCGATGTTTTTTAATTGATTGAAGGCATCAGGCACCCAAGTTTGCTGGGTCGTGAAGAACACGTCAAGCAGGGGAAAGTATTTTTCTTTCGGGGCACAGCGCGCCACCATGAAAGCCGCAAGGCCTTGATCATTGTGTGGAAATTCACGGAAAATGAAACGCACTTTGTTGGTGTCGATATAATCTGGCTTCAACTTTAAATAAACGTCTTTGTAAAAAGCAGCACAATGGGGACACGATGCCGAACCATATTCAACGATGGTGACCTTGGCATCTGCCGGGCCCATATCCATCTCTCCCTCTTCCGGGGCGGTTAAAAGATCAGTCAAGTCGACCTTACCGGGGGCATCCTCGGCCTGAGCCGTTGACGCCAGGGTAAAAGCAGCGGTGCCAAGCAAAAGCGTACGGCGTGAAAGTTCAATCATGGATGTTTCCTACTCGAAGTTGATGATGGCTGAAACCTGCGGTTTTCCCCTGTGGAAAACGCAGTGTAATTGGGGCCTTTTGGGCTGATTTCGCTGGCGAGCCTGGCCAGAGCGTTTTGAAGGTCTGGCTCTGCAATTCCTGTGATCTGTTCACGCCAAGCAGCGCTAACCTGGGGGCTGGGTTTGCGCCGCAGTTGCTGAGGCACAGGCATGTCGGCTTCCTTGATAACTTTGATTGCGCAGATCGCGCCATAACCTAAAAACTGGTTGATGCGCTCAATCAGGCGTGGAACATCATAGTGAATATCCAGTGCGAAAGCGGCGGCGGCGCGAAGCACCAAAGTGCCGCCCAATTTTTGTCTTTGCTGTTCAGATGTGCGGGGCCATTTGATGCGTTCTGGCTTGGCCAAGGCGGCTGGCCCTTCGCCAACAATGGTGGGCCATTGCGCGGCCAGCTGTTCGCTGGCAAAGCCGTGGCGCTGGAATGCAGGCCGCGTGATGGCGGCGAAATGTTTGTTAAGGGATTCCATTTTGAGCGGCAATTATTCACCGAAAACAATGGCAGAACAAGGGCGAAACCGGCATTTCGCCGAGCTTTTACTTGAATGGTATGATGTACATGCGCGTGTATTGCCGTGGCGTGCACAAGGCCAAGACCCCTATAAAGTATGGCTTTCCGAGATCATGTTGCAACAGACGACCGTTGCCGCTGTGAAGGATTATTACATCAAATTTATTGCCGCGTGGCCCTCAATTGAGGCACTGGCGGCGGCACCTTTGGATGACGTTTTGAAGGCTTGGGCAGGGCTTGGATACTATGCTCGCGCACGTAATTTACATGCCTTTGCGCGCATTATTGCATCACAAAACGGCTTGTTTCCACGCACTGTCGCAGCGCTGCAAGAGTTACCCGGTATAGGGCCCTATACGGCGGCGGCGATTGCAGCCATCGCCTATGATGCGCCTGTTGCAGCGGTGGACGGCAATGTTGACAGGGTGGTCAGCCGCTATTTTGGTATTGAGGAACCGTTGCCTCTGTCCAAGCCGCGTATTCGCGCGTTGGCGCAAACTCTGGTGCCACAGCTGCGAGCCGGGGATTTCGCACAAGCGATGATGGACTTGGGGGCAACAATTTGCACGCCGAAATCACCAGCCTGCGGAAGGTGTCCATGTGCGGTTGAGTGTGTGGCCAAGGCAAAAGGCTTGCAGCTGGTTTTGCCGCGAAAAGCCGCCAAGAAGGCCGTGCCAACGCGGTATGGTCATATTTATTGGATTACTGACGGCAAGGGCCAAGTACTGCTACGCCAGCGTCCGATGAAGGGCCTGCTTGCCGGCATGACGGAATTTCCTTCAACCGAATGGCATGAGAAGAAGACAAAGTTTGTCGCGCCATTTGCGGCCGAATGGACAAAGTTGCGAGGCGTTGTGGAACACACGTTCAGCCACTTTCATTTGGAATTAATGGTATGGACGACGCAGCAAGCTTCACCTGTGTTGGACGCGCATTTTGTAAATTATGAGAACCTGCAAGGCGAGGCTCTACCTAATTTAATGCGCAAAGTTGTTATACTTGTATTGAAGAATTAACGTCGACCGCCAAGTTCGTCGATATGGCTCAACATGTCGGCTGGGTCTTGGAACACGCGGTAAGCGCCGGCGCGGATTAATTCATCTTCGCCGTAGCCGCCTGCCAACAAGCCAATGCCAAGGCAGCGTGCGCGCCGCGACGCCAGCATATCCCACACCGCATCGCCGACGACGCAACACAGTGTATTGTCTATGCCCAGCTTTTCTGCGGCGGCGAGAAATAGGTCAGGGTCAGGTTTGGCGTATCGCACCTGATCGCGCGTGATCACGACATGCCTGGTGGGATCAACTCCGACTTTCGCTAATAGCGGGCCAGCGGTTTTGATATGGCTGGACGTTGCAATGGCCCATGGAATTTCGTTGGCCGTGAGATGTTCTAACAAGGCCATTGCGCCGGGCAGTGGTGGAATCGTTGCTGATACCGAGTTGTAAATTTCAGCGTGACGATCACGCAGGCGCTGTTGCGTAGCCTCGTCAATATCCCGGCCCAGTTCGCGGACAAGTGCGGTTGTGAATAAGCCTCCCGACATGCCAATGCGCCGATGAATTTTCCAAATCGGAACTGCGATGCCATTTTCGCGCAAAGCTTGTGCCCAAGCCATTACGTGATCGTATACACTGTCAAGCAGGGTTCCATCGAGATCAAAGATGAAAGCGGTTTTCGTGCGGGCCGCGATGTGAGATTCCATTGCGTTAAGTTAGCACATCATGCTGAGGATTGCGCCATCTCCTGGCGTACCTGTTGGCGGAGTAAATCTATTGGCACTAAACTTGTTCCACGCCGAATGTGCCAATAGGTCCAGCCGTTGCACGCTTCGGCACCCTGCACGTGTGCGCCCACCTTGTGAATGGAACCCGATTCATTTTTGGACGCAATAGAGCCATCGACACGTATGTTGACGGCGATGCGTTCGGTAGGATCGTAAAGTTTTTCGCCGACTTTTACGAGACCGCGTTCGATCAATGCGCCAAAGGGAATGCGCGGTTCAGCGCGTTTGCCGACGGTGGCTTTTAGTGCTTCCTGTGAAAAAGGTTCAACATTATCGATGCGTTCAAGCGCTGCCTCGATATATTTCGGTTCACGTTCTATGCCGATGAAGTGGCGGCCCAACTGGCGGGCAGCGGCACCGGTTGTTCCTGTGCCAAAGAAGGGATCAAGGATCACATCGCCTGCATTGGTGGTGGCAAGAAGAATACGGTGCAAAAGTGCTTCAGGCTTTTGGGTAGGGTGCAGTTTTGATCCCTCGTCGTTTTTTAAACGCTCACCGCCTGTGCATAGGGGCAGAGTCCAATCACTGCGCATTTGCACATCGTCATTAAACACTTTCATCGCGTCATAGTGAAATGTGTATTTTGATTGTTGCGATTTGGAAGCCCAGATTAAGGTTTCATGGGCGTTGGTGAAGCGCCTTCCACGGAAATTTGGCATCGGATTGGTTTTGCGCCAGATCACGTCATTGAGAATCCAGAAGCCCAAATCCTGCAGCGTGGTGCCAACGCGATAGATGTTGTGATAAGAACCAATCACCCATAATGCGCCATTTGGTTTGAGCACGCGGCGGCATTCGGCAAGCCAGGTTTTGCTGAACGCATCATAGGTTGACATGGATTCAAACTTGTCCCAGTCATCATCCACTGCATCTACTTTGCTTTCGTCTGGGCGTTTTAAATCTCCGCCGAGCTGCAGATTATAAGGCGGATCGGCAAATACCAGATCAATGGAGTTGGAAGGAATTTTCTTCAACTGGTCAAGGCAGTCGCCAATCAAAATTTGGTCGATCAATGGACGTACATCGACCTTTGTTTCAAAACCCATAACGCAACTCCACACACACAGCGCATTCAACAACTGCGCTTGTGAGGGGTTATGAGTTCTCCTTGCCCGCAAGTGAATCTCGGATTCAAGTTATGGTTAATTAAGTCGGTACGCGTGGGAATTATCTTTAGCAAGCGCGATTGAAAAATATTTAACTGCTAAGAATTTTCGGCAATCGCAATTGCGTTTTTTGGCGCAGGCAATCGCCACATCACAAGCAGTGTTGGCATGGCAATGCGGCAGTCTGCATTTTCAATGCTGAATTTTTAGCAACGAACGGAACGTTTGAAATTTTCACTGATTTGAATGGTGCTATTTATGCAAGCGGCGAACTTCGGATGCTTGAATAGGGGAGTGCCTCAAAAACAAGGCGCGCACTGTTTAATAATTATGCTCATCAAGCAACATCGATAAAGACCTTACCCGACTCCACCTTGACAGGATAAATTTTTAAATTGATGCAAGCGGGTGCGCCCTTGGCGGCTCCTGTGGTGTAGTCAAACCGTCCATTGTGCTTTGGACATTCGATAATGTGATCCATAACCAGGCCGTCTGCCAAGTGAATCTTCTCATGCGTACACAGGCCATCGGTTGCGTAATACTTATCGGATGGTGACCGGTAAATTGCATAAGTACGCCCCGCATGATCAAAACGCATCACATCTTCGGCTTCAATTTTATCTGTGGCACATGCTTCGATCCATTGGGTCATTTTAGTTCCTGTTCAACGTTGAGTGGCTGTGTGACAGCCGTTGCGCCTTCTGGCAACTGGCGCGGGATAACGTAAGACGGGTCTTTAATTTGCTTGATCCAAGCCGGGATCATTTCGCGATAGGCGGCAAAAATTGAAGGTGTAGCAGGAACCGTATAGGGTTTCATTTCTTCATAGAGTTCAGGCAACTGATGATATGGCACCATTGGGAAAATGTGGTGTTCGACATGATAATTCATATTCCAATAAATAAAGCGCATGAGTGGGTTCATCAACACTGTGCGACTGTTGAGGCGGTGATCCAAAACATTTTCAGCAAGGCCGCCATGTTGCGTAAAGCCGGTTAAGACGTGCACCCACGCGCCGTACATGGTGGGCAGCGGACCGACCAACAACGCAGGAACCCAGCTGTGGAGATAAAGCGATAGCGCAATTGAAGCCAAGTGAATGGCCATCCAGACACGGGCTACAAAATACACCCGGTGGCGTTCCATTTCAGGCACGAAGGTTATTTCTTCGGGCGTTAAATGGCCAGGCACATGGACGAACATTTTTTTGATGGCATCAATGGTTTGAGGAATTGCAAAATAAGACGCAATGAGTTTCAACACATAAGTCGGGCGCATGATTGCAATCTCAGGATCATGGCCGACGATGATTGTATCCGTGTGGTGGCGTGTGTGACTCCAACGCCAAACTGTGGGGGCTCGCATAATCATGAAGCACGCCACTTGATAAATGGCATCGTTCATCCAGCGGGTTTTAAACGCCGTGCCATGGCCGCATTCGTGCCAGCGCGAATCTGTTGATGAGCCATAGAGAATGCCATAGGCGAGGAAAAACGGGACGCTCCACCAACTGGGAAAAAAATAGACAGCCAGCACCGCTGTCGCCACGAAAGCCGCGATCCAAATCAGCGTATCACGGATGGCTGGACCGTCACTGCGCTTCATCAACTCTTTCAGACGCGAACGCGCAATTGGTGCTTGATACCATTGCGCATTGGCCAAACCTTCGTCGACGGCGCGTTTGGCGTCGCGGCCGAGCAAGCTGTAGTCACGCGGATAAATCGCATCACTCATAGACGGTGTCCTTTAGATAATTAGCACGATAGAAATAACATTCTACCGGGGCAATCACATTTGAGAATATCTATCAATTTGCATCATTTAATTGCATCTGATAGCATGACTGTAGTAGGAGTAGTCAATTATAATGGTCTCGCGTCCGACAATTAATGATTTGGCCAAAAAGGCGGGCGTGAGTGTCGCGACCGTAGACCGCGTTTTGAACCGCCGTTTGCCGGTGCGCGAAGACACCACAATCCGTGTGGTGGAAGCAGCTGAAGCCATTGGTTATCACGCGACGGGACTGCTTAAAAGCCGTTTGACCGAATCGCCTAAACGCCGATTCGGATTTCTATTGCAAAAACCCGACGCGTTTTATCAGACCTTGGGCAAAGAATTGGTGGCTGCAACCAAAGTGGCAAGAAATGTTGAAGGCCGAGCGTTTTTGGAATTCATGGAAGACGTTGTGCCCAGTGTTATTGCGGAACGATTGCTGCAAATCGCGCGCAAAGTTGATGCAATCGCAGTCGTTGCAATTGATCATCCTGTCATCAATGAAGCTGTGGAGACTATCATCAGTTCGGGCAAACCGGTTTTCACACTGCTCAGCAACATCACCAGCCCCTCTTGCAATGGGCATTTCGGCACCGATTCGCGCAAATGCGGGCGCATTGCCGGGTGGACGATCAGTCGACTGGCGCGCCAAGCAGGCAAAATCGGCATTCTTGTGGGCAGTCATCGCTATTTAAATCAGGAACTATCTGAAATCAGCTTTCGTACCTATATGCGCGAACTTGCTCCCGAATTTCAGCTGCTGGAACCTATCGTGAATTTGGATGATGATCGCATAGCCTATGACGCGATTAAAGATTTGGTGGGTAACAATACTGATCTTGTCGGCATTTATGTTTCTGGCGGAGGTCAGGAGGGTTTGATCAAAGCGTTGCGTGAGCGCGTGGTGGGTGAAAGGCTTGTTGCGGTTTGCAATGAGTTGACGCCAGCCACACGAGCGGCACTGCATGACGGGGTGATTGATCTTGCCTTAGGTACGCCTTTTGCAGCACTTTCGCGGCGCTTGATCGAAGTGATGGCAAAGGCGACAACAGGGGCCGAATTGCCACATTTGCCGCCCTATGTGTTGCCGCCGGATATTCATATGAATGAAAATATCTGACACGCATTCCACTAGGCTTTGATAGTATTTGACAGTTTATGTCACACTAATAGCTTGAAGATTGACTCCTCATCAAAATGGAATAGGCTTTTTTATTACGCCCAAGTGAAACAAACAGGATTACTTGGGCAAGCCGCAACGCGCCAAAGAAGCACGGGTGGTAGAGGAGGATCCGAGTGTCAGATTTCATTCTTATATCATTTTACGCCAATACGTATTGCGGTTGAAGCGCCTGCCTCGCCAGAGGATTCCGGCCCAGTCAACGGGTGCTTGCCGGACACTCGACAGAAGGAGCACTAAATGAAAAAACTTATTCTTGCCGCTGCTATTATTGGTTTGATGTCGTCGACCTCGTTTGCCGGCAACATTGGCGTATCAATGGCTAACTCAGACACTTTCCTCACAGTGCTCCGCAAGGGCATTGAAGGCGCTGCAGCGAAAGCCAAGCAGCCCGTTCAAATCGAAATTGCCGATGATGATGTTGCCAAGCAACTAAGCCAAATTCAGAATTTCATTGCCGCCAAGGTTGATGCTGTTATTGTAAACGCCGTAGATACATCAGCTACCGCGCCAATGACAAAGGCTGCCAACGATGCCGGCATTCCTATCGTATACGTTAACCGTAAGCCGATTGATGCTGATAAACTGGGTGCCAAGGGTGCCTTTGTTGCTTCAAACGAAGTTGATTCCGGAACACTTGAAACACAAGCAATCTGCAAGTTAATCGGCGGCAAAGGTGATATTTTGGTTATGGAAGGCGATCTTGCCAACCAGGCTGCCGTGCAGCGCACCAAAGACATCCACGATGTCATTTCCAAGGCGCCGTGCGATGGCATTAAAATTATCGACGAGCAAACCGCTGGTTGGGATCCTGTCAAGGCTCAAGATTTGATGACGAACTGGATCGCTGCTGGTAAAAAGCCACGCGCGATTATTGCCAATAATGACAATATGGCTTTGGGCGCAATCAAGGCACTGAAAGCCGCTGGCATGTCAACCAAGGACATTCCAGTAGGCGGCATTGACGCCACTCAAGAAGCTCTGGCCTCAATGAAGGCGGGAGATTTGAACGTGACCGTGTTCCAGGATGCAGCTGGGCAAGGCAGCGGAGCTGTTGATGCCGCAATAAAACTGGTAAAGGGCGAGAAGGTAGACCCGATTGTCTATATCCCTTTCCAACTCGTGACACCAGAAAACATGGCGAAGTTCATGGCTAAAAACTAACCTACTCCTGCGACGGAATGCGCCATCTCCAGCAGGTGGCGCATTTTTTATATCTGTGAGGCACATGTGTTATATCTGTGAGGCCAATGGTTAGCCCATCCACAATGAAAATCGTCCGCGAAAGCGGCGCTGTTTCCGGTTCCGAATTTGTTTTGGAAGTTGCCGGTGTGCGCAAAGAATTTCCGGGCGTAGTGGCGCTGGATAATGTGAAATTCCAGCTTCGCCCCGGCACTGTTCACGCTTTGATGGGCGAAAATGGTGCGGGAAAATCCACCTTGATGAAAATCATCGCTGGTATCTACACGCCGGACAAAGGCACGTTCAAATTACGCGGTAATGATATTCAGCTGAAAAGCCCTCTTGATGCGTTGGAGAATGGCATTGCCATGATCCATCAGGAACTCAATTTGATGGGGCAAATGACGGTTGCAGAAAACATTTGGATCAGGCGTGAGCCAAAGAACCGATTTGGTTTTATCAATCACCTGGCGATGCGGCAAAAAACCGAAGCGTTATTTGCGCGTTTGAACATTGACATTGATCCGATGGTGGAAGTTGGCACACTGAGTGTCGCTAACCGTCAGATGGTTGAAATTGCCAAAGCAGTTTCATTTAATTCGGATGTGCTGATAATGGATGAGCCAACATCTGCATTGACTGAAAAGGAAGTCACACATCTTTTTCAAATCATCCGCGCCCTGAAAGCCGAAGGTACAGGCATCATCTATATCACCCACAAGATGAATGAGCTTTTTGAAATTGCTGATGAGGTTTCAATTTTTCGCGATGGCAAATATATTGCGACGAAAAAGTCGAAAGACCTAACTCGCGACGGCATCATCCACATGATGGTGGGGCGCGAAATCACCCAGTTGTTTCCGAAGGAAACTGTGCCGATTGGCAATGTTAAACTTTCAGTCAAAGGCTTAACGCTGAAAGGCGTGTTTAAAGACGTTACATTTGACGTACGCGAAGGCGAGATTTTAGGGATCGCAGGATTAGTAGGTTCGGGCCGGTCGAATATTGCCGAAACACTATTTGGCGTTTCACCTGCAACGTCTGGTACAATTGAAATTGATGGCAAGCCAGTGAACGTTAAATCACCGGCTATTGCCATGCAAAACGGGATGGCATTTCTGACCGAAGACCGCAAGGAAACGGGGTGTTTCCTGTTGCTTGATATTCAGGATAATACGCAAATGGCCGTGCTGCAAAATCGCTATGTCAATTATGGATTTGTGCAGCAATCCCAACTTTCAAAAGACTCGGAAGTTATGGCGCAGACGTTGCGTGTGCGAACGCCTGACATGCAGGAACCAATTCTAAATCTATCCGGTGGCAACCAACAAAAAGTTTTAATTGCGCGCTGGCTTCTGACCAAGCCGCGCATTTTGATACTGGATGAACCAACGCGTGGCATTGATGTTGGCGCCAAAGCTGAAATTCACAAGCTGGTTTCGCAACTTGCAGGCCTGGGCGTTGCTGTCATCATGATTTCTTCTGAAATGCCGGAAGTGATGGGAATGAGTGACCGGATTATGGTAGTCCATGAAGGCCGCGTGACTGGATTTTTAGACCGGGCTGAAGCGACACAAGTTAAAATTATGGAATTGGCATCACATTAACTGTGGTGGAAAGAAGCAAGATGACTGATGCACAACTGGATACGGGAAAATCGTTGACGGGCCTGAAAAAAATTCGGCGCTGGCCACCTGAGGTTTCGATTCTGTTGGTTTTATTTAGCATCATACTGGTGTTTGAAGTTTTGGGTTGGATGCTGATCGGCGACAGTTTTGTGGCGAACAAACAACGCCTGTCCATCATTGTGTTGCAAGTGGCGGTGACGGGGGTGATCGCCATTGGCGTGACGCAAGTCATTATTACAGCAGGTGTTGATTTATCATCAGGATCAATGGTTGGTTTTATCGCCATGGTGGCAGCCAGTCTGGCACAGGTATCGACAAATGAACGAGCGGTGTTTGGGGCTTACGGCCTGACCGATCTCAATCCCATATGGGCGATATTATCAGGTCTGGCATTGGGGCTGTTTCTGGGTTTTATCAACGGTTTCATCATAGCTAAAACCAGAATTCCGCCGTTTATTGCGACACTGGGCATGATGGTTTCCGTGCGCGGCTTGGCGAAATGGTACACACTGGGACAGCCGGTTGCATTGCTCAATGACAGTTTCAGCTGGTTTGGTCACAGCTTTCCCATTTTTGGATTTCCCGTGCCACGCCCGGTGATCGTATTTTTGATTGTGGCTATCATATTCCACATTTTATTGACCTACACGCGCTACGGAAAGTTCACCTACGCCATTGGGGCGAACCCTCAGGCTGCACGCGTTTCGGGTATCAACATCGGCAATCATTTGATGAAAGTCTATTCGTTCGCCGGTTTGTTATCTGGGCTTGCGGCGGTGATGACGGCAGCGCGGGCTGAATCGGCGCAGCCGGGCATGGGCGTTGGCTATGAACTTGACGCCATTGCCTCATGTGTCATTGGCGGCACTTCACTTGGGGGCGGGGTGGGACGCATTACCGGCACATTTATCGGAACCATTATCCTGGGTGTTGTGACGTCAGGATTTACGTTTTTGAAAGTGGGCGCTTACTATCAGGAAATTGTCAAAGGTATCATCATCGTTGCCGCTGTGGTGATTGACCAAAATCGCCAAAATAAGCGGCGTAAGTCGAGTTGAAGGTGCGCCGGGTTTGCGTGTTCAGGACTTGAAGTTTAACGGTGCAGGGAACTTGCCGAAAAGCTCAAAGCCCATGGGGTTAGTGAGACTGAGGCTTTTATTGCCAACAAACTCAGCCGAGGCAGGTTTGCAGACACATTCTTCATTGTGGCTCTTGTAGGT
>JAYVCU010000243.1:0-3536 GCA_043749835.1 Hyphomicrobiales bacterium | reverse complement strand
GTCGGGGCGGGCTTTGCGAACTTTTTCAATCAGTTTGAGATAGTGCGCTGCGCTATGTCCTCGGTTCATGGCTTTTAAGATGGCGTCACTGCCGGATTGAATGGGTAAATGGAGATAAGGCATCAGCTTTTCATTTTGCCCATGTGCGGCAATCAAATCATTGCTCATATCGCGCGGGTGGCTGGTGACATAGCGAATGCGCTCAATACCCTTTACCTGTGACAGATGAGTGACGAGAACAGCCAGACTTTCCGGCCCATTGTCGCCTTCGCCGCGATAGGCATTGACGTTCTGGCCGAGCAGTGTCACCTCACGCACACCTTTGGCGGCAAGCGTTTTGGCTTCGGCGATAATTTGATGCACGGGGCGTGAGTATTCGGCACCGCGCGTATAAGGCACAACGCAGAAGGTGCAAAACTTGTCACAACCTTCCTGGATGGTAAGGAAGGCGGCAACGGATCGTGAGGCTTGGGGCTTTCCCGCGAGACCGACGAATTTGCTGGCCACTTCAAACTCAGTTTCGACAACGGGTGCACCTGTCGCTTCACGTTGTTTTAGTAACGTTGGCAGCCGGTGATAGGTTTGCGGGCCGAAAACCAGATCAACAGCTTTGTTGCGGCGTATAATTTCAGCGCCTTCTGCCTGACCCACACAGCCTGCAACGGCGATCATCATCGCTCTGCCGTCTGACGCGCGGTCTAACTTCATGTCGCGCAGTCTGCCGAGTTCTGAGTAGACTTTCTCAGAGGCCTTCTCACGGATATGGCAGGTATTGAGGATCACCATATCGGCTGCGTCAACGTTGTCCGTGGGTTCATAACCCAAGGGTGCGAGTACGTCGTGCATGCGTGACGAATCATAAACATTCATCTGGCAGCCATAGGTTTTGATCAGAACCTTTTTGCTCATGACTGTCGCCTAGCGCATTTTTGCAGTGGCGTGAAGGTTTTCGGCCAAAGTGCTGCGGATTAGGCGTTCGGCTGCAGCAGCCAGTTTTTTGCGATTGTCGAAAGCCTTGGGCATTAAAGGCTCATGAAAGATAATTTTCACAAGCACTGGCCCAGCTTTCATGAAGGCCCACAAATGCGGGACTAAATCACCATCCCCATACCAGGCAACGGCTGGTCTCAAACGCAAGGTCAACGGCAAACCGTGTTGGCGCTGATATACAATCGTCACCGGAATCAGCGGTGTTTGCGTGCGCATCGCTGCGGCAAAAAACGAAGACTTGAAGGGCCTTACTGCCATACCTGTGTGAGTGGTGCCTTCCGGGAACAGAACCAAGGTTTCATCTAACAGTAGACGGTGCTGGACTGTCATCAGACTTGGCAGAATGTTGCGTTTGCTGTCACGATTGATGAAAATTGTGCGCTGCAAACGCGCTAAGGTGCCAAACAACGGCCACGCCCTTACTTCACGTTTGGCAATAAGTGACACGGGGCGTATCGCGCTGAGGATGGGGATATCTTTCCACGACACGTGATTGGCTACAATCAAGCCGGGCACATTGGGCCTACCTTCTACACAAATATCGATGCTCAAAAGCCGGCAGAGCAATTTATGATAAAGCTGTGGCAGATAAGTTGCGCGGTCTGGAGCCAAGCGTAACACCAGCCCTTGCAGTACCATTAACGGCAGTGTCAAAAGCACAAAACAAAAAAGCTTGGTTGCGGCAATTAGCGAGGGGATCACCGTAAACTCCGCGCCATCACAATTGCATCATTGCCGTTGGCATAATACGCTTTGCGGCGGCCAGTTTCCAAGAAGCTGGCTTTGGCGTAAAGGCTGCGCGCGGCGATGTTACTGGCAGCAACGTCGAGAAAAATTGATTCAGCGCCCAAAACTTTCGTTGCTTCAATGGCTTTACCTAAAAGTCGGGCGCTAAGACCCATTCGGCGGTATGAGGGATCACTGGCAATGGTAAGAATTTCAGCCTGGCCAGAGAGTGTGCGCACAATGACCAGGCCCGCTGCATTTCCGGCCACTTCGGCGATGAAGGCCTGGGTTCCGGAAATTAAAAGCATTGCTGAAATATCTGCCGCACTCCAACCCACGTTAAAAGCGGATGTGTGAAGAGACGATAACTTATTTGCCCAGTCACCTCCAACTTGCCTTATAACAATCTGAACTTTGGCATCGGCCTGGCGGATATAAACGGGTTGTGGCATTGCGGTTGGCGCGGGTTGTAATGCTGCCCAAACAGACAGCAAGTTTAAATCTGGAAAATCGCTGAGAAAACTTTCGTCTGGCAATTCGTGCTGGGGCACAAGTGCGATTTCGTTTGAGCCTGCCCGCAAGACAAAAGCCAAACCACTTTGGCCACTTTTAAGGGCGAGCAATTTACTGCTTCCCAAGCTTAAACGAAACGCCTGCAACGTATCAAGGCCAAGCACCGGAATGTGTCGCGCCAAGCCGAAAGCGCGCGCAAAACTCAGGCCGATGCGCACACCGGTAAATGTACCCGGGCCTGTGGTTACTGCCACACGGGCCACATCGCCGGGTCGCTTATGAGCAGCCTCAAAAACCCGCTGAACCATGGGAGCGAGGGCTTCCGCATGGCCGCGCTCCATGTCCTGATGATCTGCCGCAAGCGCATGATTTTCAACACTATCATAGAGGCACACAGCGCAGCGCGTGAGGCAGGTATCAAGGGCTAAAACCAGCATGGCGGCTTCATCGGGCCTTGCCCTACAAAGATCAAGGGTGGATCACACCCTTTTTCAGAATGATGTTGCCATAAAGGCGTGCTTCGGAAGAGGCGACGACTGCATAGCATCCTTTAACGCGGTTGTAGAAATCTGCCCCTACCAGCGTCGTTATATGGCGCATTGGTTCCCACTTTCTCACGATTTTTTCAAAATCTTCAAACACTGGCTGCATGAGGGCGGGGTCATTTTTCGCGGCCGGACGAAACACTGAGTCTGGCACCATTTCATCGAGTGGCATAACTGACAGTATGGCATCCAAAATATCGGTGGCAGAGTGACCATCCATGCGCACCAAGCGCTTGGCGTCTGCGTCTGCGGGATAATTTCCGTCGACAATGGCAATCTCATCACCATGGCCCATGGCGCGTAAGACTTTCAGCAAATCTGGCCCTAACAATGGGTTTAGTCCTTTTAACATTACGCAGCCCCTTTAAATAAAATCTCGCGGTCAATAATGAAATTGGCGAACAGGGGCAAGGCGGCGGCACCTCTGGCTCTTGCATCATACCCCATATCACCCTCGGCAAGGCTGAATATGCTGATGCCGTTTTGGTTCAAGCGGGCCAACACAGCAGCTGTTGCGCTCACCAGCCTGGTTCGCACGTGTGGCGGCATAGCACCATCAATCACGACTTCAGAACACTCGGTGATTGCTGCTACAGCAAGGATGGCGTGGGCAATACCATAGGCTGCACGTTTCAGCCAGTCATTCATCGGCTTGCCAATCGACGACCAATCACCATCACTTTTCCACATGAATGACGGGTCATCGCCAGCGGCGACAATGGCTGCCTCAAGGGTATAGAGTGAAGCTGACTGAATGAGTTG
>JAYVCU010000242.1:0-2039 GCA_043749835.1 Hyphomicrobiales bacterium | reverse complement strand
TTTTGAGTCATGGGTGGTGACACTTGATTTAGCTGACGCGGCGCCTCCTGTGTATGTGCCAAAGAACGCGCCGATCTATACGTTCTCGAATTACAGTCTTGACGTTGTTCCGACGACGTTCCCGACAATGGCGACGTTCAGCCCGCAGTTCTATCTCGAAAGCGAAAACGCTATTATCTTTTGGGGCAGCAAATTGGGCACTTCGCCTGTCTATTCGTGGTTTACAGTCTGGGTATCCAAGTATCGGCAATCGTCCGTATTGGTAAAAGACTTGGTGAAAGACCGCTGCCTGCAATCAGGGCTGACGGTGGCCGATCTTGATTTCAGCGCGATGAACAACCAATATCTCATCGGCTATAAGATTGACGACCCAACTTCGCCACGCCGCACAATTGATGAGTTGGCGCAGATTTATTTCTTCGATGCTGTTGAAAGCGACAACAAAGTCAAATTCGTTTCCCGCGAAGGGGCGAACATTGCCCTTTCCATTCTCGCAAGCGATCTTGGCATTGTCGGTGGCCGGTCAGGTTCGTCCGGCAGCAGCCTTTCGGACGGCGTTACCAATGCCTATGAGGAAACAAGGCATCAGGATGTTGATCTGCCGCGCACGGTAAATGTCAGTTACATCGACCCAAACAGGGAATTTCAGGTCGGCACAGAAGGCTATAGCAGGCCGGTTTCGCCTTTCCCATTGATGCAATCGCGTGATCAGACGGAGATAAATGCGTCTGTGGCCATGTCGCCGCAACTCGCTAAACAATTTGCCGAGCGTGTGTGCAATGCGATTTGGGCCGAGCGGGGCGGTCACAAGATGGCCCTGACTTCGCGGTTCATCGCTCTTGATCCAACCGATGTTGTTGAAATTAAATTTGATGACGGGTTGCGGTTTGTTGACCGCATCATCTCAGGTGACTTTGGCACCAATCTGACTATTGATATCGAGACTGTTTTTGTCACTGAGCCGTTCTACACCGACCCATCGGCGGCAACGACCACACCTCATTCGCCCTATTCGGCAAATAGCACGGCAGACGCGGTTGGAACGGCCATCCCGTTTCCACCATCAAGCGACCCCGGTGTGGTGCTATTCATGATTGATGCGCCCTATACCGAGGACAGCGATGCCGTAACATCGTCCAATCTGCCGATGTATTGGGCCATTGGAGCCAAGGGACCGGGCTTTGTCGCCGGCGGCATTCAAGTCAAAACCAGCAATACGGATTTCAAGAGTTACGGCTCAACTCCCTATGAGGCCGTCTGGGGCTATGCGGCAGGCCCTATCCCAGCACCGCCGCACACGGCGCTTGCGACCGACTATGACACAGTGCTTACGCTGTTCCCAGGCTATGACTTTGAAGCCAACAATGTTTACCAGTGGGAATCCTTGCTGGATAGCGAATGGCCTTCCGATGCCAATATGCTGTGGATCGACGGGGAATATATTGCGTTCAAAAATGTGACCGTCAATGCAGATGGTTCATTGCAGATTTCGACATTGTTGCGCGGGCTGCGTGGCACCGACCCCACGGCGGTCAAGCATAGTGTGCCCAATCCATATTTTGTTCTGATGAAAGGCAACGGGGCGCAACAAACCTTGTTTGACAATTCACTTTTGGGCGCAAACATTGTTGGCAAGGCGGCTTCAACCAACGTGCTTTCCAATCTTGTGCAGATGGGGACATTCATCACCTTTGAGGCAAACGCCCTGCGACCGTGGGCGCCGATGTATTTGCAAAGGTCGGATGCTGGTGGGGCGATAAGCTTCTCTTGGTATCGCCGCACAAGACTGAACGGTGACTTGAAGTCCTTGACATCTTCTGTGCCGCTCAATGAGGACCGTGAGGAATATCGCTATTACATTTCGGCGCTGCCGGTGACGCAAGCCACATTTGATCCGGCTTCAGCCCAAATTATTCGCGCTGGCACCGTCTATTCGCCCAGCGTGACTTACACTGCGGCCCAAATGGCGGAAGACGGTGTGAGCGTAACCACGACCTTGTGGCTAGCGGTTTGCCAAGTCAGCCAAGAAGTCGGCCCAG
>JAYVCU010000241.1:0-2415 GCA_043749835.1 Hyphomicrobiales bacterium | reverse complement strand
CGATGCTCAGCCAGAAGCTACCTTCGGCAGTGTGATCACCCAAATCTTGCGCCACTTGCAGTGCGTCGTTAAAAGATTGCAACGCCTCCTGGTTTTGGTTCAAGGAACGTTGGATGGTAGCCGAGCCTTTGAGCGCAATTTGCTCCAACTCGCGGCTACCGAGGTCCTGCGCCACGGTCAACGCATCGCCAAAGAAGCGTTGCGCCCGGTCGGTCTGGCCTACTTGACGGTAGACTTCGCCAAGATGGACTAAGGTGCGGCCTTCCAAGGCGCGGTCGCCCGCTTTTTTCGCCAGCCCCAAAACCTGTTGATAGGCATCTAAGGCCCGGCGATCTTGCTTCAGCGCGAGATAGATCCGGCCGATATTATCGAGCGCGTTGCTCAAGGCCGCCGTATCGTTGGTCGGTGCGATCAATTTAAGCGCCGCTTGAAAGGCTTCTAACGCTTGGTCATACTTGGTTAGTTCACGATAGGCGATGCCTGTATCCACCAGAATTTCGCCAGCGATGGCTGGATTATCTGCATCCTTGACTAAGCCGCGCGCCGCTTGGTATTGGCTTAAGGCTTTGTCGTATTGTTTCAAACCGCGGTAGACATTGCCAAGTTCGAGCAGCGTATCGGCCTGCAAATTGGGATCGTTGACCTGTTGAAAAAAGGTTAAAGCTTTTTGATAGGCCGCCAGGCTTGGCTCGGTTTGCTTCAATGCCTGGTAGGCTGAGCCGATCTTCACCAGTGCTTTGCCTTGCATATTGACATTGTTCAGCTCTTGAGCAACGGCTAGTGCTTTCTGGTAGAGCACTAATGCTTTGTCATATTGGTTTAAATTGGCATAAATATCACCCACGTCTTGGTAGATGCTGCCTTTGGTCACCCGGTCGGTTAGTTGCTCGACGGTGGCCAAGGCTTTCTCATATTGCCCAATGTCACGATACACTTTAGCAAGTGAGCCACGCACATTGGTTTCCAATTCGGGATTTTTCAATTCAAGTGCAATCGCCAAAGCCTGTTCAAACGGTTCGACCGCTTTGTCATTGTGACCCTGCGCCCGATAGGTATTGGCCAGCCCAATCAGGTCTTGGGCTTCCAATCCGCGCTGACCAAACTGCTTGGCCAGGTCTAACGCTTTCTGAAAGGTCGCCAACGCCTTGTCATATTGGCCCAAGGTGCGCTGCGAGAAACCCATATCGACCAAGATTTGGCCTTGTCCTTCGCTATCTTTCAATTCCTGGGCATCCAGCAAGGCTTCCTGATAGAGGGCCAACGCTTTTTCATGCTCGTTTAATTCACGATGCACCCGTCCTTCGTCGTGTAAGATGCCCTGCGTGACTGTACGATTCTTGGTCTCACGGGCAATCACCAACCCTTTGTCGTAATTGGTCAACGCTGCGGTAAAGTCGCGCTTCAACAGATAAGTGCGTCCAATCTGGCTCAGTGTATCGCTTGTTAGTTCTTTGTTATTCAGCTTTTCGCCAATCGCCAAGGCTTGGCCGTACAATTCCAACGCTTTATCATATTGCTCTTGGTCGCGGTAGACGCGGCCGGTATCGGCCAAGACGCGGCCTTCCAGCGTGAAAGTTTCAATAGTGGCGCAGGTGGGCGCGCGCAAACCCAAGCGGGCAATATTCGCACGCGCCAAGCGGAGTGATTCGGCATAGGATTTCAACGCTTCATCATAGTGTTTGGTCAGCCGTTGCACTTCGCCCATGTTGCTAAAGGCAATCGCTTGCAAACCCAGATCATCGAGCGCCTGCGCCACTGTCAAGGCGGCGCGATAAGCTTCCAACGCTTGATCATATTTACCCAGATCACGATAGGTGCGCCCGATGCCGGAGTGAATTTCAAATTCCAACACGCGATCACCGGTCTGATGGACCAGATCCAACGCCTGTTGATACGGCTCTAGCGCCGCGTCATATTGCCCAGATTCTCGATAGGCGCTGCCCGTGCCGGCCAGGGCCTGCGCCTGCATTTCTAACAAATTCAACGCTTGACCAATCGCCAAGCCAGCCTTATACTCTTCCAACGCCTTTGCATATTCACCAGCGCTACGCAACGAATCGCCCAGATAGACATGGGCGTTGCCTTCCAACTCGCGCGCATTGAGCGTCTGCGCAAGCTGAATCGCTTGGCGAAAAGCCGCCTGTGATTGATCAAATTGACCCACCAAGTCGTTAATGTGGCCTACGCCAACTAACGCTTGGGCCAAGGCAAAGTTGTCATTGACATTCTTGGCCGCGCTGACCGCATTCTGATAAGCGCTCACCGCCTGGCTACATTGCCCCAGGTTGGTATATAGGCTGCCCAGGTTGATAAAAACGCGATTCTGCATTTTGAGATCGTTGGTCTGTTGCGCCGCGGCCAGTGCTTGTTGATAAAAATTCTGCGCCTGGTCAACATTCTTTTGCGCCTGATAGA
>JAYVCU010000240.1:0-5154 GCA_043749835.1 Hyphomicrobiales bacterium | reverse complement strand
TGAGTACGGCATTGCTTGAATTCATCTGGCTTCCATGTCAGGCGCCACGCCCAAATGCACTTCACGGTGGCGCAGCAAGGGCAACTATACCGCCAATGGCCGCTCTGCATAGGCCCCAACCCCCAAAAACAGGGCATTGTTCATCTAGCCCCGCTCGGAGAAGGCGTTAAATGCACTAAGATGCAATCAATTGCACTCGCCAAACTCCTGAATGTACCCACTGACGCTTCATCTGCCAGGCCCTTGATGCCGTCAGCTTATGCTGGACAATTCCTTTGCAATGAATGCCTCAAGAATTTTCAGGCATTGATGCCGATAGCAAGTTGATCGTCTCTTGGCTGGTTGGTGGTCGTGATGGCGAATACGCCATGGCCTTCATGGATGATCTGCGCAGTCGCCTTGCCAATCGGATTCAAATCACTACAGACGGCCACAAAGCCTATTTGCAAACCGTGGAAGGTGCATTTGGTGGCGATGTTGATTATGCCGTGCTTCACAAGGTTCACGGTTCAAGCCCTGAAAGCTCCAAAGGCAAGTACTCGCCGGTTAAATGTGTCGGCACACAAAAGCACCGCATCGAAGGTGAGGCAGATATGAAGCACGACTTCACATCATACATTGAACGCAATAATTTGACGATGCGTATGCATGACCGCCGCTTCACAAGGTTGGCCAATACTTTCAACAAATGTTCTGAACAGTTTGGTATAATTACATCCGCATTCATAAAAACCTACGAATTACACGGGCCATGGAGGCTAATCTACTAACACCCTATGGTCATGGGAAACGATTGTTGCCAAGATGGATAAAGTTGCCCCAAAAGCCGGACTGCCTAAGGTATATAAAAAAGAAAACCCCAGTCACCGTGAGGTGCTAGGGCTGTCATGCTGAGAACAGCACAACGTTGTAATTGTTAGGTAGTACCAAATTGGCAGTAAATCAAGGCGAAAAGCCAAAACAAAGAGCCGCAGTGTATTTTGACGGGTTCAATCTCTATCATCCTATACATGACATGGGTGAAGACGTGGAAGCCAATGTTTACGGCACCATGGGTGGCGGCAAATCGCGCGCCGACAAGGGCGATTTTCTACAGATGTTTGGTGCCAACCGCATTCGCAATACGCCAATCTCGGAAGAGGTGATGGTGGGCGCTGCAGCTGGAGCAGCGATGACGGGTCTTCGCCCTATCGTTGATCTCTCATGAATATGCCTGGCCTTAAGATTATGGTGCCCGCTTCGCCAACGGACGCGAAGGGGCTTCCGAGATTTCGGCACTGGTATCTGAAACGATCTTCGATAGTTTGAAGGCACCAATCCTGCGCGTCACCACGCCTGACACGCATATTCCTTTCAGCCCCGCTCTCGAAAAACAGCTTTATCCGAATGCGGAAAAAATTGCGGATGCGGTTCGCAAGGTCACCTTTACAAAACCACGAGGACACTGAAAATGGCGAACATAAAAGTACTGCTGCCTCAATGGGGCATGGGCATGAGCGAAGGCAAGATCGTCAAATGGTTGAAAGCCGTTGGTGATACGGTTGCCGAAGACGAACCGCTGGCTGAAATTGAAGCTGAGAAAGCGACTGAAACACTGGAGTCTCCAGCGGCGGGTGTGCTCACTGAACTTCTGTTCGATGTCGACTCGACTGTCGAAGTTCGAACCCCAATTGCCGTCATTAAAATTTCTTAAGAGGACAAAATATCATGCCTTGGGCCAATCCCTGTAAACTGATCGAAGATGCACGTGCTGGTAAATATGCCGTGGGTGCTTTCAATATGCATAATGATGAAACCACCGAAGCGCTGGTGCGTGCCGCAGAACAGGCCAAATCACCCGTGATTCTGCAAGTGGGCCGAGCGTTAGTACCGCATGTCGGCTTGAAGCGCGGCTTTCAAATGACCAAGCGCATTGCCGAAGAATCCGATGCCAAATTTGTCATTCACCTCGATCACGGTCCATGGGATGAATGCTTGGAGGCCATTAAACTTGGCTTTAATTCGATCATGTGCGATTTCGCGCATTTGCCGTTTGAAGAAAACATCCGCATGACCAAGCGCGTGGTCGAAATGGCCCATGACTTTGGTATTCCGGTCGAAGCCGAACTTGGCAAAATTCCAGATGTCGGCCAGAATGTGAATTGGGAAGACTATTACACTACTGTTGAAGAGGCGACGCGCTTTGTTGCGGAAACGGGCGTTGACTATCTCGCGATTTCAGTTGGCATTGTGCATGGTGTTATCCCGGGCGTGAAGCCTGAACCCTTGTCGATCAAGCGCACGCTTGAGATTCGCGATGCCACAAGGATTCCACTGGTTCTGCATGGTGCTTCCGGCATTCCAGTTGACGAAGTGCAAGCTGCCAAAGCAGCGGGGGTTCACAAGTTCAACGCCGATACAGATCTTCGCCATGTGTTCCGCCAAGGCATGTTGGATGTATGGTCGAAGGGTGACCATCAATTGGAAGACGCCATGGCTGAAGGCCGCAAGCGCATGATCAAGGCCACCATCGAAAAGATGGAGCTTTATGGATGTGCGGGCAAGGCCAAGGCCGCCTGATGCAAGCATTTGGCGGGCCGTTCCAGATCATTGATGATACGGAATTGCCTGCCGATACGCGTCCTCACCCGCAGGAATATGCCGCTTGGGTCAAGCAGCAGCTTGCAGGGTTGCGGTTTGGCGACCAAGCTATTTTACGCTTTCGTCGCCCGTGTCCGACAGCAGCATTCTCGCCGCAGGACACAACTCACCCGGATTACGAGCAGATCAAAGAGCGAGCAGGTGCACGTGGCTTTGAACCCATTGAGCGCGGTACGGGTGGCAGGCTCACGCTGTTTGATGAAAACGCCCTGGGCATCACCGTCATTGCCCCTCACGAAGCCCCGCCTCAGCATATGTTGCAACGCTATGATATAATATCTGGCGCCATTGCGCTGGGATTACAAAATCTTGGCATCGACGCCAGGGTCGGTGAGTTAGCAGATGAATATTGCCCCGGCAAATATAGCGTGAATGCAGAGGGCCGCATCAAGCTTGTGGGCGTGGCGCAACGCATGAACCGCCGCTGTTTGCAAATGGGGGCCATTGTTTCAGTTTATCGCTCAGAAGAAGCCTGCGCTGGGATAGCCGAAGCTTACCGCGACATGGGCTTGAAATTTGATCCTCAAACCTATGGCGCGATTACGGACTTCAATCCTTCACTAACCTATGCAGATGTGCGGACTACGCTCATGGAAAGCGTCGGTGCCGCACTTATGCAGGCCTGACATTCTTCACGCTGCGCCTTGCAAGCTCGTTCTCTGCGTGTTCAATCTCAGTCTTGGTACGGGCCTTTGCTGACGTGTGTTAACCCGCCAAGCATTGACAAAACGCGGATGCCTTCCACTTTAGGAGATACAATGGATGGCAAAGCATTGGTCAATGTATTGCCCCGGCCCAGGCCAACGGTCATATGGCTTGAAATGTTTTCGGAGATGTAGGCTCCGAGTGCCGCACCCAAAATTGAACTGGTTTGGTTTTCGTCTTGTGGCTCTGGTATGACCACGGCGCGGGTAAAGCCCCAACGCTCTTCCAAAGCACGTTCAAGTTCGATACATTTGGTCAGGTTGGTCGTAACCCTAATTTGGACCGTGCCATCGAGCCTAGAGGCTGCGAGGATGCGCAATACTTTCGATCTGTTCAACCCGGTTTGGGTGACGATATCATCCTGCGTCAGACCCTCCATATAGTAGAGCCAGGCCACGCGTGTTTTTAATTGATCAGATGGTTCTTGAATAGGCATAGCCCGTCCTATCATCCTTTTTTCAATGTTATGCGTCGGAAAATTGGCCCAGCCGACATAAATTGCCAGCTGGGGACGAGTAGATGAGACATCGCTTCCAAGTTAGGTGATATTGTATATGCGGCGCGCATCATTTTGCGTCGCGATTGGCCTTCCAACTTCACGCGCAATCTGCTGAACTTCTTGCAAGAGTTCAAGATTGGTCGGATTGCGATTGGGGGAGTAGTGAAGCTCCAGACCGGTTTTGACGTGGCCGCCAAGCTCAATGGTGCGGCGGACAAGTGGGCGGTAATCGTAGTCACCTTCACCCCAGATCGAAATAAACCATGGCAGCTTGTGTTTGGCTTGCGCAATCATGTCGAGATAGTAATAGAGGCTCTCAAGCGATGGCTCCATGCCGCAAGTGCCAATTTGCTTCGTTGAGGTCAGACCATACTTGCCGACGAAATAGAAATCCCAATTGCTGCCTTGGGTGTACATACCGCGATCCACATAGTGGCGCGCCACACGCAAGAAGCCCGGCTCATAAACACCCCAGATCATGGCGATGTCACGTGCGCGACAGAATTTCACTTGTGCTGCAACTTGGGTCAGGTCCCATCCATAGGAACGCCCCATGGAATAACCTTCTGCGTCTTCGTCTATGACAAACTGGTCGATGCCGGTATCAACCACAGCGACTTGAACATTGGCATGTTTGTTCAGGAAATGGACATGCTCAAGTCCGCAATCGCCAGGGGCAACAAGGTTGTTATTGCAAGTTGTTGGATACCAAATCATGTCTGGCCGCGCTTTCAAAATGCGATCCCAAACCTTCATGTAATCATCGAAGGCGGCCTTGCCGAGAAGATCGAAGTTCGAATTGTGGTCATGGATCGCAGTAGCACCGGCATCCCAGCACCGAATTGCGTCTTCGACAAGCTCATCATCCGTAATGGGGGTGTTCGGATTCATCTTCTTCGTGCGCACACCATTTTGGTGCGACTCGATCATTAATGGCTCATCCCAGTGCGGTTTCAGGTCGGCGAATCTATCGAGCGCTGTTGCCATTGCTTCTCTCCCTTTGCTTGGCTTTTCACTTCGTTTTTTGTTTTAATAGTTTAGCAAGCCATAGGTGTGCGGCCTGATTTGCAACACTACTTTAGCAAGATGGAACCCCAATCCTGAGATTTTCTGATCCCACAAAGAGCACTACTGACCATTAGCTTATAACACTTCTTCATAATTCACCATCGTAATGAACATTTGTCAATTGGGTATTGATAAAAGTCGCTGCTTGAGATTTAAGGTTTCCCTGCTCACATCTCACTAATTTCACAACATGACAGTTTTATTCGCATTATTCAGTGAATTTTTGCGTTCGAAAATCAAAA
>JAYVCU010000239.1:0-14570 GCA_043749835.1 Hyphomicrobiales bacterium | reverse complement strand
CGGACGGGTGTGCGACCCCTTCGCTGAGGCGGAATGGCTGACGGTGGCCGAAGGATTTCAGAAATACGCGGGTGTTGATCTGCTGGCCACGCTCGATGGCAACACGCCAATCCGTGAAGCGCTGGCGGCGCAAGCGCCCGTGGCCTTCCAGGACGGTGAGAGCTGGAGCGATATTTTCAGCCGGATTCTGGTGGAGAAGGTTGAACCGCAACTCGGCAACGGCCGCGTCACGGTGTTCTATGAATATCCGTCCTGCGAAGCGGCGCTGGCCCGAATATGCGCGCATGATAACAGAGTGGCCGAACGCTTTGAGCTTTATGCAGCGGGGGTGGAACTGGCCAATGGCTTTGGTGAGTTGACCGATGCAACCGAGCAACGCCGCCGTTTTGAGGACGAGATGGAAATCAAGCAACGCGTGTATGGGCAGCGCTATCCCATTGATGAGGAATTTCTTGAAGCGCTTTCAATGATGCCCGAAGCTTCCGGTGTGGCGCTGGGATTAGACCGTCTTGTCATGCTGGCCACTGGGGCCACGCGCATTGATCAGGTGCAGTGGGGCACAGTGGAATGAATATCTCAGGGTTCTTATCCTTGGCGCCGGCGGGGTCGTTGGTACCTAAGGCTTAGGGCGCTTTCAATTTGGCTCTACCTTCGTGCGTGTGTTGCGCTATATTGCTTTAATCCCAAATCTGGAGCCTGCCCCAATGAAAATGACCACCGAAGAAGCCTTTGTAAAAGTGTTGCAGATGCACGGGATTGCCCATGCGTTTGGCATTATTGGTTCGGCCTTCATGCCGATTTCGGACTTGTTCCCCAAGGCTGGCATCACGTTTTGGGACTGTGCGCATGAAGGCTCTGGCGGCATGATGGCCGATGGCTTCACGCGGGCTTCAGGCAAGATGTGCCTGATGATTGCGCAAAATGGTCCGGGCATTACCAATTTCGTCACACCCGTCAAAACCGCTTACTGGAACCACACGCCGTTGTTGTTGGTCACACCGCAGGCTGCCAATAAAACCATCGGGCAAGGTGGCTTCCAGGAAGTGGAGCAGATGGCGCTGTTCAAAGACATGGTGTGTTATCAGGAAGAAGTGCGTGACCCGTCGCGCGTGGCGGAAGTTCTCAACCGCGTGATCATGAATGCGAAACGTCACTCCGCGCCAGCGCAAATTAATATGCCGCGTGATTATTTCACGCAGGTGATTGATATAGAGCTGCCGGCGATTGTGAATTTCGAGCGCTCCGCAGGTGGTGAGGATGCCATTGCTGCCGCTGCCAAATTGCTCTCGGAAGCGAAGTTCCCTGTCATTCTCAATGGGGCTGGCGTTATACTGGGCGGTGCCATTGCGGCGTCGATCAAACTGGCTGAGACATTGGATGCGCCGGTGTGCGTGGGCTATCAACACAATGATGCCTTCCCTGGCAAGCATCCGCTTTATGCTGGGCCTCTGGGTTACAATGGCTCCAAGGCGGCAATGGAACTTATTCAGCGCGCCGATGTGGTGTTGGCACTTGGCACACGGCTCAATCCATTCTCCACACTGCCCGGTTACGGACTGGATTATTGGCCGAAGACTGCGAAAATCATTCAGGTGGATATTAACCCGTCACGCGTTGGCCTGACCAAAAAGGTTGCTATTGGTATTGTAGGCGACGCAAAGAAGGTGGCGGCAGGTATACTTGCCAAACTTTCTGCAGGCGCTGGCGATCACGAACGCCAAGCCCGCAAAGATTTGATCGCCACCACAAAATCCAAATGGGCGCAGCAGCTTTCATCAATGGATCATGAGGATGATGATGTGGGCACCACATGGAATGAGCGAGCCCGAGCTGACAAGCCTGAATGGATGAGCCCTCGCATGGCATGGCGTGCCATTCAAGCGGCTTTACCGCGTGAAGCAATCATCTCATCTGACATTGGCAACAACTGCGCCATCGGCAATGCCTATCCAACATTCGACGAGGGCCGCAAATATCTGGCGCCAGGTTTGTTTGGCCCTTGCGGTTACGGTTTGCCATCAGTGGTTGGTGCAAAAATTGCTTGCCCCGATGTGCCTGTTGTGGGCTTTTCAGGTGACGGAGCCTTTGGCATTGCCGTCACCGAACTCACCGCAATTGGCCGCAAGGAATGGCCGGCGATTACGCAGATCGTCTTTCGTAATTACCAATGGGGTGCGGAAAAACGCAATACAACTTTGTGGTATGATGATAATTTCGTGGGCACGGAATTGGATGAGCAGGTATCGTTTGCAGGCATCGCCAGAGCCTGCGGGTTGCAGGGCATTGTGGCGCGCACCATGGATGAGCTGACGGCGGCGCTGCATACAGCGATTGACGATCAGATGACGCACGGCAAGACCACGTTGATCGAGGCAATGATCAATCAAGAACTGGGCGAACCCTTCAGGCGCGATGCGATGAAGAAGCCAGTGCCAGTGGCGGGGATTTCAAAAGCAGATATGCAGGTGCAAAACGGATCTTAGAAAAGCGCAGCAGAAAACTATTTCTTCAAAAAGTTTAACATCATCTTGGTCATTTCATTTTTATGCGTAGCCAAAAGGCCGTGGGCTGCGCCGTCAACTTCTATCAGTTTTGAATTCTTGATAGCCTTGTGAGCCGGACGGGCTGATGTATCGATTGGCACGGTTTTGTCGGCCGTTCCATGGATGATCAGCGTTGGCACAGTGAAGGCCGAGAGTTCTTTACGAAAATCTGTGGTGGCGAACGCAGTAGCGCAATCAAGCGTGGATTTCAGACCGGCTTGCATTGCTGTGCGAATTGACCAATCAACAATCCCTTGGCTAACAGGTGAGGTGACGAGACCGACGCCATAAAAATCTTTGAAGAAACTTTCGAAAAACGCAGTGCGGTCTTTCTTCATGCTATCGGCCATTTCGCCGAAGGTTTCCTGATCAACGCCGTTTGGGTTGTTTGATGTTTTCAACATGAAGGGTACGATCGAGGAAATGAGGATGGTTTGGGAAACACCCTTGCCGTCATGACGCGACATATAGCGGGCCACTTCCCCGCCGCCCATCGAAAAGCCAGAAATTGTTGCGTCCCTGGATTTTGTTGCTTTCATCACATCCGCCAAGTCATCACTCAGCGTGTCATATTCATAACCCGTCCACGGCTGATCTGACCTGCCAAAGCCGCGCCGGTCATAGGCGATAACTTTGAAACCCTGATCGGCAATGGCCATGGCTTGATCGTCCCAACTGTCGGCCGAAAGTGGCCAGCCGTGCATTAAAATAACGGGCCGACCTTCACCCCAAATCTTGGTGTAGATTTGGGTTCCATCAGCGGCAGAAATATAGGTCATTTTGCACTCCACATTTTTTGCAGACTTACAACGCGTGCTGGGCATGGTTGGTTCCGTAAGATAATAAAAGCACTGGCAAATTGCTTAGGGTGCAAACTTAATTGTGACTTGAGTGAGGCGCACAGAGCGCGTTAGTATTAGGGACATTGGAGCCTTGGCTATGGAAAAGTTTTGTGTTGCGGCGACGTTGTTGTGGGCATCGGCCCTGCCTGCCTTTGCCGATGCCATTGACGGCACGTGGTGCAGTGTGCTTGGCCGTGTGGTTATTGAGGGCCCGAAGATTACACTTTCCACAAAATCCGCCACGGCGGGACAGTATTCACGCCATCAGTTTCTTTACACGGTGCCTGAGGGCGAAGAGCATGCTGGCGATCAAGTTTATATGCAGCTGATGGATGAGGAGGACATGACCTCTTACACGATTAAAGATAGCAAAGTCGCTGACCCGACTGACTGGAAGCGCTGTGTGGCGACGAGTTAGTTAGACTGGTTTGCCATATTTGCGCCAAATCTCAAGCGCTTCTTCCCACGATGGCGCTGTGCTTGCATCATAGCCATACGTTGATCCTCCTGCCATATGGCGAAAATTTTTCATTGCTTGCAAATGTGCGCCAGCTTTGAGGTAAGCCAGCATATGAGCTTTCGATTGCCATACTGAAAGGGTGTGCTGAATACCATTCACACTGCGGGCCTGCGCGGTGATATTGCCCTTAGCCTGTTTTGCTTGATTCATGCTGCGGATGGCTAACCACGCAAACTGTGGCCAATGGAAAATGGATTTAAGTTTCAGGCCTGTGATTGACACGTAGGACATTTCGTCTGGTTTCCGAAAGGCACAGTAAATTGGACAAAAAAGGCCGGATTAAAATCCGGCCTTCACATTTAATATGCAAAAAACTTATGCGGCCTCTTCAGCGCTGTCATCCTCGACAGCTTTTTCAGTGGCACCACGCTTGGCGTTGCGGGCGAGGTATTCGCCCAGTTCGCGGATGCATTGATCTTCATCCACTTTACGCACCGCGGCCAGTTCACGCGCGAAGCGACCGAGGGCTTGTTCGAAAAGCTGGCGCTCAGAATAACTCTGCTCGGGCTGGCGGTCTGAGCGATACAGATCGCGCACGACTTCAGCCACCGAAAGCAAATCGCCAGAGTTGATCTTTGCGTCATATTCCTGAGCGCGCCTGCTCCACATGGTGCGCTTAATACGAGCGCGCCCGCGGATTACTTTCATGGCAGCTTCAACCAGTGAGCGGTCTGCCAAGTGACGCATGCCCTTTTGCTCAGCCCGATTGGTAGGCACTTTCAGGCGCAACTTCTCTTTTTCAAAATCGACAATGTAAAGCTCGAGCTTTACTCCAGCGATTTCTTGCTCTTCCACATTGGAAATTCTACCAACACCGTGGGCTGGGTAAACCACAAGCTCACCCACCTTGAAGTTGATCTTCTTTGGGACCGGGGTCGCTGGAGGGGCTGTCTTGGGGCTGACGTGAATTGCAGCAGCCACTGGCTTTACGGCAACAGGTTTTACCGGCTTAACAACGGACACAGGCTTGGCAACCGCAACTGGTTTGGCAACCGCAACCGGCTTGGCAGCGGGCTTCACAGGGGGCTTGGCGTGGACTTTTGGCGCTGGTTTGGCAGCAGCTTTCACAACCGGCTTAGGCGTTGGCTTGGCGAGCTTTTTCACAGCTGTTTTAGCCACAGGCTTAATTTTCAGCTTTACCTTGTTGGTGGCTTTAGCTGCTGGCTTTTTGACTTTTGAGTTGGGCATCTGATTTATCACCTGTGATGTGCATGGCAAACCCGTTGATCGGGCGTTAAAAAATCCGAGCCTTGAGACCCGGATGCGCCGTGCGTGTTGAAAAGCTACATAAAAACCCCCTAGCACAGTTTTAAGGAATTTTAAAGGCGAGATCGTCCGTATGCGGTCTATATTTAGAGTGCTTGGGTGAATATGGTTAACGCCTTGAAGGATTAGGCGAGCAGTTGAAGTGCTCTGTTAGTCGCCTTCGCCAGGGTTGGGTGAGAAGAAGGCGTCAAATTTGCCCGCTTTGCCGTCAAATTCCTTGGCGTCAGCTGGGGCATCGCGCTTGACGGCGATGTTGGGCCATTTGGAGGCAAATTCAGTGTTCACCTGCAGCCATTTCTCAAGGCCAGGCTCAGTGTCTGGCTTGATGGCATCGGCTGGGCATTCGGGTTCGCACACGCCGCAATCGATGCATTCGTCGGGGTGGATCACCAGCATGTTCTCGCCTTCGTAGAAACAATCCACAGGGCATACTTCCACGCAATCCATATATTTGCATTTGATGCAGTTTTCAGTGACGATGTAAGTCATGGATTTCCAATTGCTCGTAATTTTGACGTGGTGATAGCAAGAATGGCCCCTTTATGCACTGAGATTTTCAGCAGCGGAAGCGGCAGTTTGAAGCGGCACCACGTCTTTATAAAGGCGTTGTGCTGTGCTGGCGGGCCCGCGCTTTTCGGCGAACCCTAAAACCTTAATGACGCGAACGCCTGAATAAAGTGCAAGGGTAAGAATATCCCCTTCCTTGAGCGCATGGCCGGTTTTGGAAACTCTGTTGCGATTGAGGCGCACATGACCAGCCTGGATCAAGGCATCAGCATCTGAGCGGTGTTTTACAAAACGGGCATAAACCAGCCATTTGTCGAGGCGTTGCGTCAGTTCAGTTTCCCTTCATCTGCTCTTTCAGCGCAGCAAGCTTTGCGAAAGGTGAATTGGGATCCATGGGCTTTTCGGGGCGCGGCGGACGCGGCACCTGGGGGGCAGGTTTTTCGCGGCGCTCAAACTTAGGCTTGCGGTCATTCTTTGAGCGTGTATTTTTAGGGCGCTCGTGTTGCTCGCGCTCTTTGCCTTCCGGCGCAGGGCGCTGATAATACTTGGGTTTTTCGTGTTGATGACGAAATGGACCCGTGTCTTTGGGCCACCAGACGTTCACCTCGATCATCTCTGGCGCAGGGACTGCACTATCTTCATCCCTCCCCCCTTGCGGGGAGGGGGTCGCGTCTTTTGCGACGGGAGGGGGCGGAGGTTGATCGGCAATACCCCCTCCGTCAGCTTCGCTGACACCTCCCCCGTTAGGGGGGAGGATGGGAGCTGCAACCGTAGTTAAATGCGCGGGCTTTGGCACGGGGCGTTTTTGCGATTTGAAGCCGAGGCTTACGAGTATTTCGTCAAATTCTTCGCCAGAGCATCCGACAAGCGACATCATATCTGGTACAACAGTGAAGCCGCCGCCTTCAATGCTGCCGGCGGGGCGGGTTTCGGTTTCGATGCGTGGTTTCCAGAACACACGGTCGCGGATCAGATCTGACAAACGCTCGACCATGTCCACACGCACGGCGCGGCGGCCGCAGAGACGATAACCGCAGATGCGGTAAAAGCCTTCCGGCAGACTAGCGTCGGCAGGTGTTGAGGTAAGCCCATTCGCTGGTGGATGTGGGATTGCCGCCTCACCTTTATGGTGCTGCCACCAGAGAAGAAGCCGCAAGTCTGATGCTGCAGGCTTTAGCAATATCGGCAAGAAAATGTGAAATGCCCCAAAACGTGCGCCCATGCCGCGCAGCTTGGCACGGTCTTCCTGGCTCAGCGTTTTGACTTCTTCGATCACCTGTTCACGCGGTAGAACGCCGTAAGCTTCGACAATGCGGAAGGCCATGCCACGTGCCGGGGCTTCGAAGCCCTCGGCTTCTTCGAGTTTAAGTAAAGGATCCAACACGGCTGCCACGTGGCGCTGAACGAATTTTTGAAGTCGCTCTTTTACTTCATCGCGGGCCGCACCTTGCAAAATGTCGTCGGAAATAACGTCAACCAGTGGTCGCAGAGCGTGATCGCCAGACCTGACTTGGCCAACTGCTTGGCCATGCCACGTTATGGCACCCAGCCGCGTGAGTTTTAACTCAGTATCGGGCGTTGCGGCCAGTGCTTTGGCGCGGGCCAAAATTTCGGTTGTGACGGCTGTCAGGCTTGCGGCTTTCAAGGATTGCAGCTCAATAGCGGCAGAGGCGGTATCGGGCTTGAAATTCAAACCCTCAATGCGGCCCACGAATTCCCCTTCAACCTGGACTTCGCCGCCCGCTTCGATATTCGTCATCAAACCTTCCTTCTTCGCCAAGCGCCGCAATACTACGCTGATTCTGCGATCAATAAAGCGCTGAGTCAACCGCTCATGCAAGACGTCTGACAGACGATCTTCAATTTCTTTGGTGCGCTGTTGCCAATAGAGCGGAGCCTCGAGCCAATCGGCGCGGTTAGCAATGAAAGTCCATGAGCGCACGTGCGAGATGCGCGTGGCGACGGCATCAATTCCGCCCTCGAGATTTTCGCTATTGGCCAGTTGTTTGGCAAACCAGTCTTCGTCCACAAAGCCGTTGCCGCTGTGCCTAAATTGGATAATCTTACCCACGAGGTCTGCATGTTCGGCAGGTGAGATATTGCGGTAATCGGGAATTTGGCAAATCTCCCACGCCCGCTCAACGCGGGCTGGCGTGTTGATGTGTTTGGTCACATCGTCATGGCGGCTTATCGCTTCAAGGGCAATCACATCGGAGGCATTTTGGGCGCGGGTTAAGCCTTCCACTTTTGGTAGATTGCCCAAAGATTTGCGCAACGTATCGAGTGATCTGAAATCCAAATCACCATTGCGCCATTGCAAAACCCGTACGGGATCAAAATTGTGGTTCTCAAGTTGCTCGATTAAAGCTTGGTCAAAGGGTTCGGCATCGGCGGAAACGCCAAAGCTTCCGTCATTCATGTAGCGCCCGGCGCGGCCTGCAATCTGCCCGAGTTCCCCGGCGTTAAGATTGCGGAATTGGAAACCGTCGAATTTGCGCGTGGCGGCGAAGGCCACGTGGTTCACATCCATATTCAGCCCCATGCCGATGGCATCGGTGGCCACGATGTAATCAACATCGCCAGATTGATAAAGGGCTACTTGCGCATTTCGTGTGCGCGGACTGAGTGCGCCCATAACCACGGCGGCACCACCATGCTGTTGGCGTATGTGTTCGGCAACGGCATAAACCATTTCGGCATTGAAGGCGACGACGGCTGAGCGCGGAGGGAGGCGCGACAGTTTTTTCTGGCCAGCATAGGTCAGTTTGGAAAGGCGAGGGCGTGCTATGAACTGCACATTTGGAATTAATTTTTCCAAAATCGGCTTCATGGTGGCTGCGCCCAGCAAAAGCGTTTCCTCCAGTCCGCGCCGGTGCAAAACGCGCTCTGTGAAAATATGACCGCGTTCAAAATCTGCGCAAAGTTGCACCTCATCTATGGCAAGGAACGGCACTTCAATATCGGGCGGCATCGCCTCAACTGTGCAGATCCAGTAGTTGGGATGAGGTGGGATAATTTTTTCTTCGCCCGTGATCAGGGCCACCTTTTGATCCCCCGTGCGCAAGCGCACCCGGTCATAGATTTCGCGCGCCAGCAAACGTAGCGGTAAGCCAATCATGCCTTTGCCATGGGCGATCATACGCTCAACGGCGTAGTGGGTTTTGCCAGTATTGGTGGGGCCCAGAATGGCTGTGACGGGACGACGGCTGGGCATGATTAATGATAAACTTCGCGGCGGTTGCCCATGCGCACCACATCGATGCGCACGGTATGATCTTCAATGTCTGCTATAATAGGGTCATCTCCTACACGGTATTTCCACAGGTTGCCACGTTTTGAAGCTTTGAGGCTTTCGCCGATGCTGCGCGCGTCGTTAGTTTTTGGCTATGCCCTCATGCAACACACCTAAAATAAGCTTGGCAATGTGGCGATTAAGTTTGTCTAAGTTGCGCTGGGGTTGTTTACAAGTTTCTCCAGATGTTTGGAGGTTTTATGCGGCAGACGAAGGAAACTGCTGTCATGTTTTTGCGCTCAAGCCATGTTGAATTCCATGTATTGCAGGTTGGTGTTTTATGTTCCACTCATTTTAATGTCCCGGATTGACACACTGGCGCAACACTTAGATTTAACGGGGAACAGATCACGCCCGAATCGCTGATAAGAACAGATTCAGCATTTGTTCCCCAGTGAATTTGCGAAAACTGGTTTTGGCCTTGACCATGGTGTATGCGCCCGGTTGCGCATTACGGTTCGCCGTTGTTAAGACTTGGGCGCAATGGTTAAGCAAAATCTGCTTAACGCCCTGAGACGTGTGCTGGAAAATTAGGAAAGCGTTCTGTTTCAGAACAGACCACGCCCGAATCGCTGAATGCACTGTTTTCATGGTCTGTTCACGCCATAGGTTGTGGAACGGTTTTTCATTTATACTAAAACCGGGCAATTTGACGCTTCACAATTCAAAAAACGCCGACTCTGGTTAACCTTTTGTGCCAAATTGAGACATGGGCTGCGTTGTCGCAATTCTGCGGCCTGCCGTTGCTTTGCTTGACTTTCATGCTTTGGCCCCGTATCGATCCGGCCAACTTTGGCCAGAACTGTTTTCGGCCCTTAATCTTATGGAGTTTTCAAATGTCGCGTCGTTGTGAATTGACTGGCAAAGGCTGGCAGGCTGGCAATAAAGTTTCCCATGCCAATAATAAAACCCGCACCCGCTTTATGCCCAACCTGTGTCAGGTAAGCTTGATGAGCGATGTGATGGGGCTTTCTTATAACCTGCGCATTTCTGCCATCGCTTTGAAGAGCGTAGAACATGTAGGCGGCCTTGACGCGTTTTTGTTAAAAGCCAAGAACGAAGGCCTTTCACTGAAGGTTTCCAAGCTTAAACGCTCAATTACCAAGCGGGTTGAAGCGCAAAAGGTTGCTGCATAAGCTTATTTGGATTCAAATTAAAAAGCCGCTCTTTATTGGGCGGCTTTTTTGTTATGAAAGTGCCATGACAAAAAGTTTAGGTCGCCACAATAACAATGCACCACGTGATGGGAGCCCGCGGGTGCACGCATCGGCGGAACTGCGCGACTGCGTGCTTGGGCAATTTACTGATGTGGCAGCGCGCGTTGTGATGGCTGAATGTGAGCTTGGGGATTACTCTTATGTGGAGCGCGGCGCGGAAGCTATCTACACCAAGATCGGCAAGTTTTGCGCTATCGCATCGAACACGCGCATCAATGCGCTAAGCCACCCAATTGATCGCATTTCACAACATAAAATTACCTACCGGCCCAATGAGTATTTTCTTTTTACTCAGGTGGATAAAGAATTTCGTGATGCACGACGCCATGCTGTCGTTGAGATTGGTCATGATGTGTGGATTGGGCATGGGGCAATTGTGCTGCCAGATGTGGTGATCGGCACTGGTGCGGTGATTGCGGCGGGGGCCGTGGTGACGAAAAATGTGGCAGCTTATGATGTGGTTGGCGGTGTTCCGGCCCGACACATCAAGTGGCGCTTCGTAAAATCCATCCGTGAACGGATTACCGCGCTGGCGTGGTGGGATTGGCCGCATGAAAAGCTGGGCGAGGCGGTGGCAGACATGCGCAACCTTTCCGCGCACGATTTTTTGGCCAAATTTGAGAGTTGAAGGTTGAAGAAATCAAGTTCAGGTATATGTAACGCCTGTTGATACACAAACGGAGAAATTATGAGCTTTCTTTCGAATCTGAACTGGCGTTACGCAACCAAGAAGTACGATTCTGCCAAGATACTGCCGCAGGAAAAATTAGACGTGATTCTGGAGGCCATTCGCATGGCGCCGTCTTCAAACGGGTTTCAGCCCTATGATGTTTTGGTCATTAGCAATCCTGCAATCCGCGTAAAGCTAGCAGCTGCGGCCTATAATCAACTGCAAATCACCGAGGCTTCACATGTGTTGGTGTTTGCGGCCTGGGACAATATCCATGAAAGCAATTTGGGCAAGGTGTTTGACACTATAGCTCATGTACGCGGGGCCAGTGACAGTATTGAAAAGCGGCGCACGAGTTCATTGGCAGGGTTCGCTGCCAAGAGCGCCGATGAGAATTTCAAACATGCTGCCCAGCAAGCCTTTATTGGTTTAGGTTTTGGCCTGGCGGCGGCAGCGGAGTTGCAGGTCGATTCATCGCCCATGGGCGGGTTCAATCCGGTCCAGTTTGATGAGATTTTGGGCCTGAAAGAAAAAGGTCTGCGCAGCGTTGTTGTGTTATGCCTCGGCTTTCGCGCCACTGAGGGCGACTGGTTGGTTGGCCTCAAAAAAGTGCGCCGTCCTAAAGCTGAAATGTTTCACGAGGTGACGTGAGGGCTTAGGCGCGTCGCTTTCTTGTGCGAGGTTCGTCGCCTTTTTCAGCAAAAAGCTCGGCTAGTTTTTCAGTCAATGCGCCACCGAGTTCTTCGGCATCGATAATGGTGACGGCGCGTTGATAGTAGCGCGTTACATCGTGGCCAATGCCTATTGCGATCAGTTCAATGGGCGAGCGGGCTTCAATATCGTTGATCACCTGGCGGAGGTGTTTTTCGAGATAGTTACCGGAATTTACACTCAGGGTGGAGTCATCGACGGGCGCACCATCGGAAATCACCAGCATAATGCGGCGTTGTTCGCGGCGGCCCAGCAGGCGGTTATGCGCCCAGATCAAAGCCTCGCCGTCGATATTTTCTTTCAGCAGGCCTTCGCGCATCATTAAACCCAGATTTTTTCGGGCGCGGCGCCAGGGTTCATCGGCAGATTTATAAATGATATGGCGCAAGTCATTCAGGCGACCGGGGTTAGCGGGCTTGCCTTCGCTCAGCCATTTCTCACGCGATTGCCCGCCTTTCCAGGCCTTGGTGGTGAAGCCCAGAATTTCCACTTTCACACCGCAGCGCTCTAACGTGCGCGCCAGAATGTCGGCACAGGTGGCCGCAACTGTGATCGGGCGACCGCGCATAGAGCCGGAATTGTCGAGCAGCAAGGTTACCACGGTGTCGCGGAATTTTGTATCTTGTTCCTGCTTGAATGAAAGTGCGTGCAGCGGGTCCGTGATCACGCGGGTCAGGCGCGCTGCATCAAGCATACCTTCCTCTAAATCAAAATCCCAAGAGCGGTTTTGCTGTGCCATCAGGCGGCGCTGCAAACGGTTGGCAAGGCGGGCGACAATGCCCTGCACATTTGCAAGTTGCTTATCGAGATAAGCCCGCAGGCGCGTGAGCTCGTCCACATCGCATAAATCTTGGGCGCTGATTGCTTCATCAAACTGGTGGGCGAATACTTTGTAAAAGTTTTCATTTGACAGCGACGAAAAGGGAAGTTGTGGCCTCCATGGCTCTTCGCCATCGTCCATTTCCTCGCCTTCAACATCATCTGGTGCATCGTCAGAATCGGTTTGTTGGGACTCGGATTCGCGGCCTTCGGTTTCGCTTGCCGCAGATTGCATTTCCTCGGCGGCGGATTGCTCACTCTCTTGATCTTCGCCTTGGGGGGACTCCGATTTTTCGCCAGGTTCTTCGGAGGGTTCCTGCTCGTCGTTTTCCTCAGCCTGATCCGGGTCATCGCCCAACTCATCAGCCATGTCTAAAGCGGCAATCAAATCGCGCGATAGTTTGGCGAAGGCCTGTTGATCATGCAATGCGGATTCAAGATTTTTAAATTTGACGCCGGCGCGTTCTTCCACCCAGGGACGCCATAGATCGACGTAAGGCCGTGCCGGGGCAGGCGGCGGTGCACCTGTCAGTTTTTCACGCAGGATTAAACCAACCGCCTCTTCGAGCGGTGTGTCTTTTCTGTTGTTAGACGGGCGGTTGAGCACCAGCCTGCTGTAACGATCTTCGAGCATGGCGCTGAGGTTGGTGGCGACTCCCAGCATTGCGCGGGCACCGATAGCTTCAATGCGGGCCTGTTCGACTGAATCAAAAACCGCGCGGGCATTTTTGCCCTGCGGAAGATAGCGGCCATGCACAGCATCGGAATGATTGGCAAGCTTGAGGGAAAAGCTATCCGCCAATCCCCGTGTTATGGAAATGTCGCTTGCCGAAGCCGAACCCGATACTTGCGGCAAGCGCGCTTTGTGGCCCACCAGTTGGGCTTGATCGTTGCCGAAGGACACAACAAGTTCTGGATCAAGCGCCATGGATTTCATGGCGGTGCCCAGCACTTCTTTGAACCGTTCGGCGCGATCTTCCTTCGCGGCCATGTTAACTCAAGCGATCTGAATGCGGGCGGCGGATTCGGGCAGTTCTTCGCCGAAGCAGCGCTGATAGAACTCCGCCACAATGGCGCGTTCCAACTCGTCACATTTATTGATGAAGGTGAGGCGGAATGAAAAGCCAATATCGCCGCCGAATATCTCCGCATTCTGCGCCCAGGTGATCACGGTGCGAGGGCTCATCACGGTGGAAAGATCACCTTGCATGAAGGCGTTGCGCGTGAGATCCGCCACGCGCACCATATTGGCAATGATCTTCTTGCCCTTATCGGTGTTGAAAGATTTATTCTTTGAAAGAACGATGCCCACTTCATCGGCGTGCGGAAGATAGTTCAGCGCCGTGACGATTGACCACCGGTCCATCTGTGCCTGGTTGATTTGTTGGGTGCCATGATAAAGCCCGGTGGTATCGCCCAGGCCAACCGTATTAGCTGTTGAAAACAGGCGGAATGCCTGATGCGGACGGATGACGCGCGATTGATCCAACAGTGTGAGCTTGCCGGAGGATTCCAAAATACGCTGAATGACGAACATCACATCGGGGCGGCCTGCGTCATATTCATCAAACACCAAAGCAACATTGTGCTGGTATGCCCAAGGTAGAATGCCTTCCTTGAATTCAGTGATCTGTTTGCCATCTTTGAGAACGATGGCATCCTTGCCAATGAGATCAATGCGGCTGATGTGGCTATCCAAATTGATGCGGATGCAGGGCCAGTTTAGCCGGGCGGCCACTTGTTCGATGTGCGTGGATTTTCCGGTGCCATGATAACCCGTTACCATCACGCGGCGATTATGGGCAAAGCCTGCCAGAATGGCCATCGTGGTTTCACGGTTGAACAGATAGTCCGGGTCCACATCGGGCACATGTTCGCTGCGTTCTTCAAATGCGGGCACTTCCATATTGCTTTCAAAACCGAAAGCCTGGGACACAGAAACCTTCTTATCGGGCAAGCCAGTGAGTGTTGTGGTTTGTGACATATTGGAGCTTTTCTTCGAATACGGGGTTGTAACGGGTTGGTCAATTCAGAGCAAGTTAGACAAACCCTGTATCGCGCAGCGTGTCATAGGCTTTGATTACGGCTTTCAGTGTATCTTCATTGGCGCGGCTGCCCTGGTTTGCGTCGGGGTGAAGGCGCTTCACCAACATTTTATATTTTGATTTCACTTCTTCTGGTCT
>JAYVCU010000238.1:0-3236 GCA_043749835.1 Hyphomicrobiales bacterium | reverse complement strand
CCGATATCACGTTGCGCCTGTGGTTGCTGCTCAAACACAAATTGCAAAAGATGCATAAAGTCAGCGTCTATGAAACATTGGAGCGGCCACTCGTGCCTGTGTTGATGGAAATGGAAAATGCCGGGATCGCCGTTGATCGTGCAGTGCTGGCAAAGCTTTCTGGCGAATTTGCCACCAAGCAGGCAATTATTGAGAAGGACATTCACAGTCTTGTCGGCCAACCTTTCAATATCGGATCGCCCAAGCAGCTGGGTGATATTCTGTTCGGCAAGATGGGCCTGCCGGGTGGCCGCAAAACACCAACCGGGGCTTGGAGCACGGACCAAAATACGCTGGATGATTTGGCCGCCCAAGGCATTGATCTGGCCAAGCGCGTGGTGGATTGGCGGCAATTGGCCAAACTGCGCTCAACTTACACAGAGGCCCTGCCGGAATTCATCAATCCTAAAACCAGCCGTGTGCATACGTCTTATGCCATGGCTTCAACCTCTACGGGTCGCCTGTCGTCAACGGGTCCGAACCTGCAAAATATTCCGGTGCGCACCGATGATGGCCGCCGCATCCGCACGGCTTTTGTAGCCACGCAAGGCAACAAACTCATCAGCGCCGACTACAGCCAAATCGAATTGCGCGTGTTGGCCCATGTGGCAGATATTCCGCAACTTAAAAAGGCTTTCGCAGACGGCATGGACATCCACGCCATGACGGCCAGTGAAATGTTTGGCGTGCCTGTTGAAGGCATGGACTCTTCGGTGCGTCGGCGCGCCAAAGCCATCAACTTCGGCATTATCTATGGCATTTCGGCCTTTGGGTTATCGAACCAACTTTCCATCGGCCGTGAGGAAGCAGGCGAATATATTCGCACCTATTTCAAACGTTTTCCTGGCATCAGAGACTATATAGAAGCGACCAAGGCGTTCGCGCGTGCTAACGGTTATGTGGAAACGATCTTTGGGCGCCGCATGCATTTTCCGCGGATGAGTTCGCCAAACCCATCGGAAAAGGCGTTTTCGGAACGGGCCTGTGTCAATGCACCAATCCAAGGCTCTGCCGCTGATATTATCCGCCGGGCCATGGTGCGCATGATGCCGACACTTGAACAGGCGAAACTGAACGCGCGCATGTTATTGCAGGTGCATGACGAATTAATTTTTGAATGTCCCGAAAGCGAAGTCTCCGCCACCTGCGAACTTGTCAGAAACGTCATGGTGGCAGCCCCCGAGCCTGCTCTTAAGTTGGCCGTTGCCTTGAGCGTGGATGCACGAGCTGCGCATAATTGGGAAGAGGCTCATTGACGCGTATTGGTTGAACGAAGGCACTGATACAAACAATTGTGCGCCTTATCCCCCCTTTAACCCACCTGAGCGCTAAGGCCTGCAATGCCGACAACGATCAGCGCAATACCGAACCATTCGCCGCGTGACACTTTTTCTTTCAACCACACCACGGCGAGAGGCACAGCCAGTGCGCCGTAAGCTGAAATGCCCATTGCGCCCAATTCCTTGTTCGGCATTAAACCCGCAGCGTTGATGCCGGTAAGGGCAGCAACATCAAGTGCGCCCATACCAAAAAGCACAAGCCAGATAGGTTTCGATATGTTTGGGCGTGCCCTTCCATCCATAGCCGCAAACGGCAAGAGCACCAGCATGGCTGGAACACGGAGCAAGCCAGCCGTGCGCATATCGCCAAAGACCGGGCCTAATTTTTGCCCCATGACGATAGCGGCAGCGAAACACACATCCGCCAGCACTATCCAAAATATGAGTTCAGGCACTTTGCCTTTTTTTACGGCATTCATGCCGCCATCATGATGACCGCTGCGTCCCACAATAACCGCGCCTGCCAAAATTGCACCGATTGCCACCAACTGGGGCCACGTTGGAGCAAGGCCACTGAACATGCCCCAAATGACAATCAGGGCTGGATACCCTGCGGTGAATGGGCCCACAACGGAAACCGGTGCCATAGCAAAAGCTTTAAACAATCCGGCTACGGCTGCCCCATAAGTGATGCCAAGAACCGCAAGGCTCAACCAATCGTGCAAGCTGGCGCTGGGTGTCGTCAAAAGCAGTGGCAGCATCAGCACAAAGCCCGTGGCTTCGGTAAGAAGACCTAAACGGAACCCACCAAGTGTGGGCGCTAAATACCGGGCCGCCAAATCATGTATCGCCCAACACAGAGCGGCGAAAAGCCCCAGAACCAATGCCATGGTTTGAAATAGCAGAAGTGCTGTGCTGTTGTGGCGGATTTATCCTGCAACTGGGTGAGAAACGACAAGTTTTTCGATTTGTCCGCCTTACACTGCAATCATGTTTTTATCCGTTTCTGAGATTTTCAAGATTGGCATTGGTCCCTCGTCATCCCACACCATGGGGCCGATGGTCGCCGCTGCGCGGTTTTTAGCCTCGCTTACGTCTGCGACAAAACTGGAAGCAACACGGTTGACGTGCACGCTGCACGGCTCTCTGGCATTTACCGGCAAGGGCCATGGGACAGACCGCGCGGTGATTTTAGGGTTGGCTGGCCAGACCCCAGAAACGCTTGATCCCGACCATGTGGAAGCCATCGTGGCGGCAATGGTTACAGTTGATCTGGGGGCAAAGCGCGTTGCGTTCGACGCCAAATCAGACATTATCTTTGATTACGGCCCAGCGCTAAGCGGCCATCCCAATGGCATGGTGTTCTGCTTGCTCAACAAATTCGGCGCGGCGTTGGCAGAAGCGACCTATTTTTCGATTGGAGGCGGCTTTGTGCAAACGGCTGAAGAGCGTGAACAGGCTTTGCGCCAGACACCCGTAAGCCCCAGTGTACCCTATCCGTTTGATAGCGCTGAGCGCATGTTATGGATGGGGGAGGTTTCCAAGCTCTCGGTGGCAGCGATGAAGCGTTGCAATGAAACTGTTTCACAGTCTTCTGAAGTCCTGGATGTTAAACTGGATCAAATTTGGGCTGCAATGCAGGCCTGCATCAACCGCGGTCTTGCACAGCGCGGGCAACTGCCTGGCGGCTTGAAAGTGAAGCGCCGCGCCACTGACATTTACGCCGCGTTGAAGACCGAGCAAGGCAGCAATACCGTGCAGCCGCACCGGGTGATGGATTTTCTGTCGGTTTATGCCATGGCGGTGAATGAAGAGAATGCGGCGGGCGGCAAAGTTGTTACCGCCCCCACCAACGGAGCGGCTGGCGTTGTGCCTGCGGTGATCCGCTATTATCTCGACCATTGCGTGGGTGCAAAC
>JAYVCU010000237.1:0-4516 GCA_043749835.1 Hyphomicrobiales bacterium | reverse complement strand
GGCAGGTAATGCCGTATCATCAATGATCTGGAATATGCCAGGAAAGGCCGATGTCACTCCGCCTTGGCCTTGCCCGCACAACCATAGAGCTTCATTTTTTCAATCGCAGCAGCGATCATGCGTTTGCGGCCCTCGGCCATGGCGTCTTCTAATTGACGATCGCCCTTCGACCACACATCCAACATGCCTTGCCGAAATACGTGACGCAGATCCGTGTCGGCATTGAACTTGTGAACACCAGCAGCTTTTGCAGCTTGCACTTCGTCTTCAGGAATTCCCGATGCGCCATGCAACACCAAGGGAATACCGGTTGCATGATAGATCTCTTGGGTGCGTTTAATTGCCAGAGGTTCGGGCTTCACACCCGGCACCACGCCATGCACAATGCCCACTGAAATTGCCAGATAGTCAACGCCGGTTTGCTCAACGAAGCGTTTGGCTTCGTCAACGCCTGTGTAATAGTCTTCCCAGTTAACGCTTTCGCCAGCGTCAGGAATCTTGCCGAGCTCGGCTTCCACTGGAATACCAAAATCATGGGCGATCTCAACGATGCGGCGCGTGGTGCGGATGTTTTCAGCCAGCGGCAAATGTGCGCCATCATACATGATGGAGTTGAAGCCGAGCTTGATTGCCTCAAGGCATTCATCCCACGGGCCATGATCGAGATGAATAACAAACTGCGCGTTGGACGCTTCCGCGATCCGCTTTGTCATTTCAAACGCTCGCTTTAACCCTACGTGGGGCACCAGCGCGCGGCCAACCTGCAACACCACAGGCGCTTGGGCCTGTTCGGCAGCAATGACCAGGGCTTCCGTTGTTTCTTCATTGTGCATGTTGAAAGCGCCGATGGCATATTTGCCTGCACGGGCGGCTGTCATAAGTTGGCGGTGATTGACCCACGGCATGATGTGTTCCTTCTAAGCTTTTTCAATAATTGCGAGTGGCGTTCGGACCGGAACCAGAGAACCGGCTTCAACAAGAATTTCGGTCAAAGTTCCGGCAACTGGTGCCTCAATTACTTCGGTTGTTTTCTCTGCTTCGACTTCGGCCAGCGGTTCATCCTCAGCCACTGTGTCGCCAATGGCTTTCAACCATTTGACGATGGTACCTTCGCTCATGCCCATGCCCCATTGTGGGAGAAGTACTTTGATACGTGCCATGTTATTGTCCTCTCGATTTGGTGTGGGCGAGTTTGCGGACGGCATCCGCGATCTTCGCTGCATCGGGATAAAGTTGTTTTTCAATCACCGGACTGAACGGAATATGCGTGTCCGGTGTGGTGACGCGGATGATCGGGGCTTTCAGGCAATCAAACGCCTGCTCAGCAACAATTGCCGAGATTTCAGCAGCTGCACCACATGTGCGGTTGGCCGGATCGGCGATAACCAGACGGCCGGTCTTTGCAACAGAGTTCAACACGGCCGCTGAGTCAAATGGCACAAGTGTACGCGGATCAATGATCTCGACCGAGATGCCCTCTGCTTCCAGTTTCTGCGCAGCTAATACAGCTTGGGGAACGGCTGAAGAGATTGCAACTATGGTTACATCGGTTCCCGCACGCACAATGCGCGCTACTCCGAACGGAATACGGAACTCGCCGTCTGGAATATCTTCTTTCAAGCCCCAGAGCATGCAGGCCTCAAAGGACATGACCGGATCATCCATGTCAATTGCCGTGCGTAACAGTCCCTTAGCGTCTGAGGGTGAAGCAGGCACCATGATTTTGAGGCCCGGCATGTTCATGAACATCGGGTAAGGGCGATCAGAATGATGGGCGGCCGTACTTAATCCGTAAAACATTGCCGAACGAAAGACGACGGGCAACGAGGCTTGTCCACCGAACATGTAACGGCTTTTCGCCACCTGATTGATGAATTGATCCATCGCCATGTAGAGGAAAGTTGAATAGGAGAGATCGACAATAGGGCGCAGCCCCGTCATGGCAGCACCAGCCGCCGCCCCCACCATAACCTCTTCTGAAATCGGCGTGTTGCGTATGCGACTAGCCCCGAACATCTGCAGGAAGTCGCCTTTGTCAGCACGGGATTTGCCACCCATGGTGCCATAGACATTGGCCTCCACGTCTTCACCCATTATGATAACGCGAGAGTCTGCCTCCATGGCTTCGCGCTGCGCCAAACCAATGGCACCAAGATAGCTTGTGATTGTCATTGTGTTGCTCCGAAAGGTTCGGTGTAAATATCTTTGAATGCGTCAGAAAGTTCCGGATCGGGGCTTTCATTTGCAAACTGTACGGAGGCCTCAATCTCAGCTGCAACCTCCGCTTCTAAAGTTGCCATGGTGGCCTCATCGGCAATTGCATTGTCGAGCAGATAACTGCGGAACAATTTGATGGGATCGCGTTTTAACCAGGATTCTTTTTCGGTGGCGTTGCGGTAGTCAACGGCCAGGCGAAGTCCCTCTGAATGCTCGTTGAAACGATAGGTCATGACTTCAACAAGGCTCGGGCCCTTGCCCGCACGCGCCCGGTCAACAGCAGTGCGCACGGCATCATACACTGTCAACACACTTTGCCCGTCTTCAACCCGAACACCCGGGAGGTTAAAGCCAACAGCGCGATCAGCAATTTTACCGGCAGTTACAGTGTGCGACGGTGTTGAAAGGGCGTATTGATTATTCTCACACAAGAAGATGATTGGCAGGCCCCAAACCGAAGCGAGATTCATGGCTTCATACAAGCAACCCTGATTGGCAGCGCCGTCACCAAAAAAAGCGAGCGACACGCGGCCATTGCCTAATACTTTGCTGGATAATGCTGCGCCAGTGGCGATGGGAATGGATGATCCGACTATGCCCGATTCTCCCAAGCTTCCAACTTTGAAATCGGCCAAATGCATCGAGCCGCCCTTGCCGCCGCATACGCCCCAGGCTTTGCCGACAAGTTCCGCCATCAAAGGCCCAAGTGCGGCACCCTTGCCAATGGGATGGCCGTGGCTGCGGTGGTTGCCCGTCATGTAATCTTTTTCGGCCAGCGCCATGCAGGCTCCGACGACCTGCGCTTCCTGCCCGATCGAGGTATGAACCGTGCCGGGAATTTCGCCGCGCTTCACCATCTTGGATGCGCGTTCGTCAAACAGACGGATGCGCAACATGCGCCGCTGCATTTCAAGCAGAGTGTCATTTGCCAGTTTCATGATTTTCCCTTCGGGGCGTTAGTCATTAAATAATTCGCGCTGTTCACGTCTGTGACGAGAACATGAGTCCACTTGCCTGTGAGTGCGGCTGCCAGGGCTTGGTGTTTTGCTGCGCCACCTGCCACGATAATCCTGCGCCGCGCATTGCGCAACTGATCAAGCGTGATGCCGACGACCAGCGCGTCAAGCGACGTTTTTACGGGATTGCCTTGCGCATCAATAAACCGTTGATGGAGCTGACCAACGGCACCTATTTTGCGCACTGCGGCCAATTGTTCGGCACTGAAAAAGTTGTCACCTTCTTTTACCGCACCATCAACGTCAGCGGGGCCAATACCGACAAAGGCAATATCTAGCTTATCCAGCAATCGAAGTGCCGCTTGGATATGCGCATCGCCCATCGCCACTTTGAGAAGTTCAGCATTTGGCATAACGCCGGGTGTGCGGAGGAAAACAGCTTCAGCATCCAGCGCCTTAGCCATCTGTGACGTGGCGAGTGCAGCCTCATGCTGTGCCATGGGTGAGCCAAGATCGCCAAGCATTTCGACGACTTTCTCGATGTTGGTAGGCCCGCGCAGTTTAAACTGCTTGGCCATTTCGCGCAGCGTTGTGCTCCACGACGTGAAACCAAGGACAAAGCCCCCGTTGAACTCGTGTGCGAGACAATCGGCCGCTGCTGTACCGAGCACATGGACCATGCCCACTTCGCTGGCACTGATATCGACAACATAGGCGGCATCCAGACCATAGGATTCGATTAATCCGTCTTCGAGATCAGGGTAAAGGCCATCGGGCGGTACGACAATCGTGCGCACAATGCCGTGTTCTTCCGCAAGCCTCAGAAAGCGCGATACACTGGCTTGCGATATGCCCATCTTATCAGCGATTTCTGACTGGCGTCGGCCTACCCTATAATGCAAACGGGCGACCTTGGTGATGAGCCGCATCTGTTCGATATCAAGGCGTGCAAGGCGGGCGGTTGTGGCTTGTCTTTTCATTGCATCTTCTCCGCCATCAGGCGAAAAGTATCTTTCAATCCGGGATAGACGCTGCGATAGGCTTCAAAAATGTCGCCGTAGCGGGCAACAGATTTTGCCTCGGGTTCAAAACTTGTCTCAACACCAGTCATGCAATCGGCAGCTTCGCGGACGTCCGTGTAAAAACCGCAAGCCGCAGCGGCGTGAATGCCCGCACCCAACGCAGTGCTTTCCTGTTCGCGCGCCAGTTTCACAGGGCGGCCCAGAACATTGGCAAAGATTTGGCACCACAGGGGACTTCGCGAACCACCGCCTAATAAAATGATTTCATCAATTGATCTACCAATTGCTGCTTCTACACCAGCGACGAGCAGGCGCTCTTCC
>JAYVCU010000236.1:0-10159 GCA_043749835.1 Hyphomicrobiales bacterium | reverse complement strand
ACATGATTCACGAATCAGCCATTCACCTTAAAAAAGCTGATAATTCGATCCGGGCGCTGCTTCCGCCTTTGGGGCAAACCATAGCGGTCGCTCATGATCAGGCCTTCAGTTTCGCTTATCCCCACATGCTGCAAGATTGGCGAAAACAGGGCGCAGAAATCAAACTGTTCTCCCCATTAGCCGACGAGCCACCGCCCGCTGCTGATGCCATCTTCCTCCCGGGCGGCTATCCAGAACTTCATGTAAGCAAGCTGACATCAAATCGAAGCTTTTTAGATGCAATTCGAAGCTTTAAAGGCGTGATTTACGGTGAATGCGGGGGCTATATGATACTGGGTGATGGCCTGATTGATGCCGATGGCCAGCACCACGCCATGGCAGGCCTCTTGCCGCTCACTACAAGCTTTGCCAAGCCTAAGCTGCATCTGGGCTACCGCCAGCTGAAACCGTTCACAGGCCCTTGGAAACAGCCCTTACGGGGTCATGAGTTTCATTATTCAACGATTGAGTCCCAAACCGGCGGTGAGCCACTATTTCATGCCTACGATGCAGCCGGCAATGATTTGGGGCCAATAGGCCAACGTATTGGAAACGTTATGGGATCCTACGCCCATATCATCAGTGCGGCCCCATGAAGGCCAAAGCTTTAATGTTTCTCGGCACAGGTTCTGATGTCGGCAAAAGCCTCATCGTTGCCGGACTATGTCGCGCATTGCGTTTACGAGGACTTTCAGTGGCTCCCTTCAAACCACAGAACATGTCAAACAATGCCGCTATCACGTCCGATGGTGGCGAAATAAGCCGCGCGCAAGCCCTGCAAGCCCGCGCGGCAGGCATTTCACCAAGCATACATATGAACCCTATCTTGTTGAAACCAGAGCATGAAACCGGCGCGCAAGTAATCGTGCAAGGCCAACGTGTGGCAAGCATGACGGCAAAGCAATTTTTCGCTGAAAGACCGCGTTTTATGCCTGCAATCTTAGAAAGCTTTCAAATATTGGCGGATTCGCACGATGTGATCTTGATTGAAGGCGCAGGAAGCCCAGCTGAAATCAATTTACGTGAAGGCGATCTGGCTAATCTCGGTTTTGCATCCGCAGCCGGAATTCCGGCAATTGTAATCGGAGACATCCACCGCGGCGGCGTGATTGCCTCGCTCGTGGGCACTTTGGCGGTACTGAATGACGCCGATCAAAAATACATAAAAGGATTTCTGATCAATAAGTTCCATGGTGATCCTGAACTGTTTAAAGAGGGAAAGACCTTCCTCGAAACACGATTGAACATTCCTTGCCTTGGCGTAGTTCCACATTTTGCTGAAGCTGCCAAATTGCCCGCCGAAGACGCAATAGCCTTGGAAAAATTGGCTAAAACAGATCCAAACGGCTTGAAAATTTGTGTGTTGCGCCTGCCCCGTATCGCTAACTTTGACGATCTCGATCCGCTTCGTCAGGAAAAAGGCGTGGCTTTTCAGTTCTTAAACCCCGGCCAGCCGATTCCCGGAGACACTTGCCTTGTTATCATCCCCGGCAGCAAATCCACGATCGCAGATTTAGCCGCCTTGCGTACAGCCGGTTGGGACATTGATCTTACCGCCCACCATCGTCGCGGCGGGCGGGTCCTAGGCCTGTGCGGCGGCTATCAAATGCTTGGCAAAATGATCCATGATTCTCAAGGCTTAGAGGGCAAACCTGTCAGTGTTGCAGGCCTCGGCTTGCTGAATGTCGAAACCATTTTGCTGCCAGACAAAACCACCGTTGCCACCGAAGCAATCCACACGCTCTCTGGCCATCTCATCCGCGCCTATGAAATCCATTTAGGTGACACTAAAGGTCCCGATTGCGCCCGCCCTTTTGCGCAATCCGCACGAGGTCCCGAAGGCGCGATCAGCTCCGATGGGCTAGTGACTGGCACTTATCTGCACGGCTGCTTCAGCGCCGATAGTTTCCGCCACGCGTGGCTTAAATCGCTGGGTGCCGGTGCATCTGCCTATGCCTACGAACAAGCTATCGAGCATAGAATTGATGCCCTCGCGGCTCATTTGGAAAAACATTTAAACATTGATCACATTTTGGCCCTTGCGGAGATACCAAAGTGAACAGTGTGGCCCTTGCTACGATCGCTCTGCTTGTTGAGAGCCTGGTGGGTTACCCCGCCGCCTTGCAGCACCGCATTGGCCACCCCGTGCAGTGGATTGGTGCACTGATCACCTATCTCGATGACGGCTTGAATGATCACGAAGCAACAGCCTTCAGTAACCGTTTAAATGGCGTACTGGCGGTGATCGCTCTCATTGTGTGTTGTACCCTGCCCGCCTATCTTCTTGCGCGTTTACTTGGCCTTATGCCTTATGGTTGGGTGTTGAATGTGGTTATCGCCACAGCCTTCATCGCCCAGAAATCTTTGAGCGATCATGTGCTAGAAGTCGCTGATTCGTTGCCTCATTCGTTCTCAGACGCTCAAGCCGCTGTGAGCAAGATTGTTGGAAGAGATACAATAGTATTGGATCAAAGCGGGGTTGCAACGGCAACACTCGAAACGCTGGCTGAAAACGCGTCAGATGGCGTGGTAGCCCCTCTGCTTTGGTATGCAATTCTGGGTTTGCCCGGACTGGTGGCTTACAAAGCCATCAACACGGCGGATTCCATGATTGGCCATAAGTCTGAGAAATATCTTAGCTTCGGTTGGGCCGCCGCGCGGTTGGATGATTTGATCAACTTGCCAGCCTCGCGTTTGACAGGTGCCTTGTTTTCACTTGCAGCCCTCACACATGGTAGAAAGTCAATGTATAATGCATGGCACACGATGATCCGCGATGCGGGCAAACATAATTCCCCCAACGCGGGCTGGCCCGAAGCGGCGATGGCTGGTGCCCTTGGTTTGCAATTCGGCGGCCCGCGCACTTATCACGGCGAAATGGTTCTGTTACCTGTGATGGGCAACGGGCGAAAGCCTCGTGATGAGAAGGATGTGAGCGACGGCCTGAGACTTTTTCACAATGCCATCGCTTTGCTGGCGCTGGCGGGCGCTATTCTGGCAGTCGCCCTTTGATTACTTGCGGAATTCCTGAAACCATAAATACTACGCACTGGGCGGATGCAGCTATGCGTTGATTCATAATTCCATGTTGATCACGAAAGCGCCGCGATAGCCCATGTTCTGGCACCAGCCCGAGGCCCAATTCATTTGAGACGATAACGATTTTATTTGACGCGATTTCCAGCGCTGCCACCAATAACGAAATTTCGTCTTCAACCTCTTTCTCATTCATCACCAGATTAGTAAGCCACAGTGTGAGACAATCTAACAGCACATCCCCTTTTGCCGTCTTGAATGCACTCACCACATCAATGGGTGCTTCAATGGTGTTCCATGCAACACCGCGATCGGCCCGGTGCTTCGCGATGCGGTGAGTCATCTCCACATCGAAAGCTTTTGCCGTGGCGATGTAGGTGCGTGGACTTTTGCAAAGGCCCTCCGCGAAGTGGCTTTTGCCACTGCGGGCACCGCCTAAAACCAGCGTTACATTCATGCCGGTATGGGCGGAATACGCGCAATGAGATGCCCACGCATTTTCTGTGGCCATTGCTTAAACGGCACCTGGCCGTCTGAGGTTACGCCATGCGCATCAAACCATTGCAAAATCGCTTCGGCCTGTTCCTCATCCGGCGTATTTCCTCCGGTGATGTAGGAAAACCTAACATCGTCTAGAATAGCCACACTGCACGGCTTTGTGCAATTCCACAAACAGGCCTGCCGCTGAATCACCACATCATCTCGCCCCTGCCGCTGCAAAACCACCTGCAGCGCGGCAATCAAAATTTCGCCACCGGTGCGCCCATCTGGCCCCAGCTTGCTTTCGGTAGAATAGTTACAGGTAGTGCATAGTACGAGCCGTCTCATCAGTGGTTTACAAGCTTTCATTCGATGTTATCGTAGCCTGACAGCTTATCCACGTAAATGGCAACACATGAATTTCAATCACATCACATTCTTGGCTTCTGATGCTCCCGCAGCAATGCGCGCGCTTAAGGCTTTAACCAAGCGATATGGCAATGCCCAACTTGAAAAGGCCGACGTGGTGGTAGCCTTGGGCGGTGATGGATTAATGTTGCAGGCGCTGCACGGCTGCTTGAAATCGAGCTTGCCGGTTTATGGCATGAACCGAGGCTCTGTGGGCTTCTTGATGAACGATTTTAAAGAAACGTCCTTGCCTGATCGGCTAAGCGCCGCCGAATCCACTTTAATTCGTCCCTTGCGCATGGTGGCTCATACCGAAGATGGTAAAAAACATGAGCGTCTGGCGTTCAACGAAGTGTCATTCCTGCGTCAAAGATCACAAGCCGCCAAACTGAAACTGACGGTGGACGGCCGCGTGCGGCTGGATGAAATGATTTGCGACGGATTAATCGTGTCCACGCCTGTTGGCTCCACCGCTTATAATTTATCTGCACACGGATCAATCTTGCCCGTGGGTTCGCCTCTTCTTGCAATGACGCCCATCAGCGTATTTCGGCCCCGTCTATGGCGCGGTGCGATCCTACCTAACAGCGCTAAAGTCAGCGTCGAGGTTTTAGAGCAGGACAAACGGCCCGTCGCTGCCGTCGCTGACCATGATGAAGTGCGCCACGTTGTAAAGGTGGATATCGCGGAGGACAAAAAACGCAGTGTGAAGATGCTGTTTGATCCCGGGCATAGCTTAGCTGAGCGCGTACTAAGTGAGCAGTTTAAAATCTGAATCGTAGCTTAAGCCGGAACATAACGATATTTGCCTTCGCCACCTACTTCAACACGGCCTACACCCGGATAAGGCCAATGGAAGCCCAACAAACGCTTTTTGCCTTCTGCGCCAATTTCCAAAAGTTTCCGGCGGCTTTTGATCGCCGTATCACTATCGGCATCAAAACCAAATTTCCAATCTGGATGCATAAAGAACACATCGGGGTTCACAATGGCGTCTCCAGTAATAATCAAACCATCATCCCCTGCCAATTCGAAAGACACATGGCCGGGCGTATGGCCGGGTGTGTCGATGACAGCAATGCCCGGTAGAACTTCGGCACCGGGCTTAAACAATTTAATTTTACCATCAAGGGCAGCCAGTTGGCTTTGCGTACCCTTCACCATGCCTTCCATGGTGACAGGCATTTTGCTGAGAAGGTCTTTGGCCGTCCAAAAATTCCATTCGTTTTCAGCCATATAGAAAGTTGCGTTAGGATACACTGGTTGACCGTCAGCGCCGATTGTGCCCCAGCAATGATCTGGATGAGCATGGGTGAAAATTACTTTAGTCACAGCTTCTGGTTCAACATCGGCCAGTTTCAGACTTTCCAAAATTTTGCCAGCTGTGGGCTGAAATCCGCCGCCAGAACCTGTATCAATGAGGATGGTGTCATTATCAGATTCCAATAGTATGGGGCTGGCGTGCGGATGGAAGTTATTATCCTTCAACATACTGCCCAGCAGTTTTGCCAATTCTTCAGGTGAAGCATCGGGGAAAACCGACAGCGGCAGTGTTAACTCGCCATCGCTGACAACAGTTAGGGTATAATTGCCCTGCTCAAACCAATACTGTTCAGCTAAAGCAAACGCATTTTTTGACAGCATTCCCGCCGCTATAAGTGCCGAGGCTCCAGCTAAAAATTTGCGCCGATCTAAAACAATATGACTTTTGCCGATGCTCAACATGTCCAACTCTCCTGAGACCATAAAATATAGTTTAGAATTGGGACGGCGCGGCTGCAACCTAAGTTATTGCGCCGAAAAACAATTTAATGTGAAGCAATATTGAGCGCCTAAAACAATGCGGGCTGTGCCGAAATCACATAATCCTTCGTTAATCATTCCCGCGAAAGCGCGAATCGCCATTTCTAGCTAACGCTGCAATTGCAACACGGCTTCCTGCTTTCGTGAGACTAACGGATGAAAGGCAAATCTGTTTAGATTTATATGATTTTATGCCGCGCGAACCAGATCAGCTTTGAGGCGCTTTGCCACTTTGCGTATTTTATCTTCGCCATAACGGCCCAGATATTCAATTTGCTTAGTCCGTTCAGCTGAATCCATGGACTCATAGCGGGTCATTAAAGCTTCTAACATTCGCGCACCAAAATCAGAAGACGTAATTTCCAAGCCCTCCTCACCCATGTCGATCACCACATCACAGGCCGCACGTATAATGCCATAGCAACTCTGCGGCAAACCAGACCGACGGAACAATGATTTCAGACTGCTGGTGCCCGAAGCGTACATCAGCAACGCTGTGCGCCGTTGGCTATTACCCAAAAGGTGTGCCAAGGCCGCTTCCACCACGCTCATTTGCCCGATGGCAGCGGCGCGCAGAATCAACGCTGGTGTCAGCAAGTTTTTGGTGGCCAGGAATGTCATGGCGCTGGCCCGCTCATCAGCTGTAGCGTCGATAAGGACTTGCATTAATGCATTGTCTTCGGCTTCCGAGCACATCTCTACGGCATCATTGGCTGGCATCCAACTCCGTTCGGCCATCATTTGCCGCATGCGTTGTGCCGCCCGACGCGCCTGTGTAATACGCACATCCAGCGGCAGGTCGCGGCGTTTAAGCAGTCGCTCTACTATTTCTTGTGATTGTCCAAAGCGATTATAAAGGGTGCGGCAATCCGCAGGCTCTAATGTCACAACGGAATTGTCAAAAAGCGCTATTGCAGCTCCAAGGCTGCCAGACTTGACGATGTAAGCAGCGGCTTCCGCGCTCAAATCAGGCCGCGCCGCGATAACCGCTTGGCGCGGCTCATCACCAATTTTCAAAATAGCCAGCAAAAGTGCGGCATTCAACGCTTGGGTGCGCATGAGAAATGGCAAAGCTATTTCATCTTCATCAGCCACAACAGCAAAGGCCACATCTGCTGAAATACGGCCATCCAAATGCAGCTCTTCTGCAAGTGCGCGGCGCACTTGTTTTTCGCGGTCCAGCGTCATACGCAAAAGCACGGGTGTGGCTTGCTGAATTTCAATATCAGGCGTTGCTGGATCGCAAATCAAAGCGCCAAGTTGGCGCGCCAGGGCTGTGCGGGCATCAACATCGCCTACGGCAAGCACACCTTCAAATACTGAAACGTCCAAACCGACGATTGCGGGAAGGCCCATGAACTAGAATCCTGACGAACACTTGCTTCACGGGTTAAGCGCCAACACTTAACAATCTGTTCACCACGATTGAGCCTTTGCGATAAACTTAAGCCGCCAGCTTAAAGCCCGCCTGTTGCAACTTAAATTTCAGTATCTGGCTGTCAAACGGCTGGATAAGGAAATCGCTGGCGCCTGCTAAAATAGAGGCACCCATTGCATCCATCTTGGGCGCATTCGCATAAAATATAACAATTGGTTGGAACTGTTCTCGGCTGCCACATTTCATGAGGCGGAGAAATTCTTGTGCGGGCGTCTGCTCTGATGCGTTAATCAGTATAAGCTCTGGCTTACTCGTGTGGACGAAATTAACCGCCTCAACCAGTCCGTCACTTTCCGAACATTCGAAACCTAAGCCATCAAGAATTTTTGCCAAACGCAAGCGCTCGATACCATCTTCATCAACAAGCAAACAACTTACCATGATCCACCTACACCTTGCATCAATAGTGCAATGCTCACGAGTCCTGACTCCGATTGGTTAACGAGGTCTTAAGGTGTTTTTCCACAGGCTGCCGGGCACCATAACATCCTGATTTATATCGTACAAATAGAGTTATCCACTGACATATCCACAGGCCCGCAGCGACTCAGTTGGATCGAAAACCAAAATAAACGAGACTCGCCTCAGGTGGAAATCACTGTCGCATGCGCCATGACAGGCTAGGGCCGTCGCATTTTCCAAGCCTGTTGTACTGTTGCATATTCAGCATAGCCCAATCGGGCGATGGGTTTCATTGCGGCAGTATTGACACGGCCATCTACAATGAAGCGCTCATCAATGTGAACCCCGACCACACGCCCGATCACCAGATAATCTTCCACCTGCCCTGCATCATTGGGCAGCGGCACTGTTTGATAGTGAAGGCACTCAAGCGCCACCGGACTTTGCCCAACACGCGGCGGCTTCACTTTCACACACGCGGCCTTGGCTAACCCAGCAGAAGAAAACTCGTCTTCACCTGTTGCCGCAGACGATAAGTTCATCGCCTCACGCAAGTCATAGGTGGCAAGGTTAACCACAAACTCACCAGTTTCAGTAATATTACACAAGGTGTGCTTCGCACCCGAAGAACCAAAGCCCACATAGCTGGGGTTATGGGCAAATGCATTGTAGAAACTGTAAGGCGCAAGATTGGCCTTGCCTGCTTTTGAGAGTGTCGAAATCCAGGCAATCGGCCGGGGTGCCACCAACGCATAGAACGGATCCAACGCAAGGCCATGGGTGTTGGCTACAGCATCATAAAACATCAACTGAGACTTATCAGAAGTGGCAAAAGTTCGGCCACACTGTGGATCACGTGATCGGCATGCGGCTTTAATTCGGCGGCAGTGGAATTACCGGTCAACACGCCAATGGCCAAGCCAGCGCCCCCAGCGCGAGCTTCATCAATGTCGTGGCTGTTATCACCTACCATCGCAACCTGGTTTGGCGTCAAGCCGGTAAGTTCAGCAAAACGTTTGACCATCTGGCCGGAAGGTTTTGCAACGGCTACACTATCTGCACCCAATACAACATCAAAATAATGGTGAACATCCAGCACTTCCATGTGGCGCTTGGCAGAACTTTCACTGTCATTGGTACCCACACCCAATATAAATCCTGCCGCATGGAAGGCATCAAATACCGACGCCAATTCAAACAGTGGCTCGACAAAATTCTTCGCATTCTTGTCGGCGTTTTGATTAAAGAATTCGCGGCGTTCATCTCGTGCGGTGACAGATAACTCCGGCCACCACACGCGCATAATTTGATCAAGCGTCCCTGCCGCCATGGGGCTTCCACCACGCAATGTGCCAGTTTCAGGATTATAGCCAGTCGATCGCAGCAGGATTAACGCAGCTTGATCATCGTAACCAAAATGCTTGGTCAGCATACCATGGTACAGCGGACCCCACACATTGTTGCACGCTATTAAAGTACCGTCTTTATCGAATAGGATGCCTTTGATCGCCATCATGCGCCCCAGTATGTTGTAAGTTTAGCAACATCGGGCCGTGGTCGATCTTCCAATGGCACAGTGCTTTTGCCAATGTAAATCAGCCCCGCGATATTCTCGTTGGCCTTAACGCGCATACTTGCCTTCGCGTTCTCATCATAGGCCACCCAGTCACTCTGCCATTGCACATCGAAGCCTAAAGCCAGCACTGCCATTTCCATGCTAAAGCACACAGCAGCAGCAGACATCTGCTGTTCCCATACCGGAATTTTTAAATGCTCGGCGGCCGTTGAAACAACTGCAACCACCACGGGCGCACGCATAAATAATCCAGCGTGAAAAAGTAGTGTGTCATCGCCGTGTGATGGGTTCAGTTCAGCCCAGCGTTTGGCAAACAACGCCCCTACCTTGGTGCGTGCAAAACCTTCAAATATCACGAAGCGCCAAGGCGTAAGTTTGCCATGATCGGGCACGCGCGCGGCGATGCTGAGGATTTCAACCAGTTGCTCGGGATTTGGCCCATCACCACCCATGGCCTTGACCGAGGCTGATTTGCGACTTTTGAGAAAAGCTAAGAGCGACGATGAATCGTTGAGTTGCATGGCAGCCCTTTTGGCGATGCCTTACAACAATTTCAATCATTACAATCACACGCGCGGCATTAACCAATTATTAAGCTTCCGCTTGGCCTTGAAAGTCTTCCCAACTCTGCCTTAAAGAGCCGGATTACGCCAAAAAACGTGTCGCACAATTGCATGACAAAATGTTACGTACCGCTAAACCAATTATAACCTTGGTCTTCCCAATAACCGCCCGGATAATCATTGGTCACTTCCATGGACATGATGTGCTTGGGGTTTTTAAAGCCCAATTTTGTAGGCACCCGCAGCTTCATGGGGAAACCATATTTCGGCGGCAGAGGCTGATCGCGGAACGTCAGCGCCAGTATGGTTTGTGGATGCAGCGCCGTCGCCATGTCGATGGAGGTGTGATAGTCGTCGGCACACTTGAAGTTAATGTATTTGGCTTTGGTATCTGCGCCGATCATCCCCAGGAAA
>JAYVCU010000235.1:0-5939 GCA_043749835.1 Hyphomicrobiales bacterium | reverse complement strand
GCCAATGCGATGACACGGGCAGCACGTTCCATTTCTAAATATTCGTGGATAACAGAAAGCACGATGAATTCTGAACGTTCGCGAACACGGTTCGAAGCACTGTCAACACGCGACGCCTGCCGTTGAATTTCGGCTTTTGCTGCGTTGCCGTCATAGAGGTTCTGGTGAACCACCAGGCTGGCCTCACGACGCAAGAACAAAGTGTCTTGAGTGCCTAATGCGCGCGATGAGCTGTTATTGGCAACTTCGCCGCCAAAATCGCCCTGCAAATCAACTTTTGGAAGATTGAGTCCCTTACCTTGTTCAAGTTCAAACTGAACACCCGCACGGTTTGCCACAGCTTGACCAATTTCAGGATTTGTGTGCAACGCCCGCTGCACAGCCTCCAGCATCGTCATTGCGTTGGCGTTTCCGCCGATAAGTAAAACCGCAATTGCCGAAGTCCTAAGCAGGTAGTTTAAAAACGTGCGTGTCATTAATTAGCCCCATAGTTGCCTCAATATAGTAAGCTTGACCATATCATACTCAAACTCCCTATTTATCCCACCAAAAGGCCCCCCGCAAATAATGATTACTTTTTTTTATCATAATTGCAGCAGGCTTGGCAACTCGCGCAAAAATAAATCTAACTCATGTTGCCGTTTGGCCGCAAATAGGATTGGAGTCAAATACAGCGGTGTATGAAAGAAGGCAACTGGAAACTATAGCGTCTATGGAACACGGCAATCCTGGGCTTAGACTATTCCGTAAATAATCCGGTAAGGAACTTTGTCCGCATAAGCGCGGTAAGCAGTGTCTCGAAGCAAAAACCTTTCTTCCTGCACAATGCGAAAGATCAGGGCGCCATAAACCGTTACCAGCACCGCCAGATTTTGCAGATTGAAATTCGTCATCAGAAATGCCCCATAGAGTATGGCGCGGCCTGCATAGATTGGATGCCGCACCAACTTATAGGCACCGCTGTCAACCACACCGCGCCCAGAGGCAGGCCTTACCGTGGCGCGACTGAGACTTCGCTTTGCCGCAATCACCCACAGTGCTGCAGCAACTTCCACACCTTGGGCAACATGTTCTGGCATGAGGCGGGTGACAGAATCCAAATCAATCAGGGATGCCCACAAGACGGTAGTATAAATCAGCGCTGCAAAGCTCAGCGGGCTTGCATAAACGCGCTCTGATCTGAATAATGCAAGTGCACCTGCGATCTTAAAATTTATCGCCGTTAACACATACTGGTATAGTCTGGAGAGTGAATGTGCAGGCGTCTGCCAGCCTGTTTTGGTCCAGCTTAAAGGCTGCAAAGCCGGGGCAGCGGAGTTGCCGCGCCAGTCATCATGGGTGAATTCAGTCAGCGCCGTCATGGGTCAATTACCCACCAAACCGACCCGGCAGCAGGAACGATTTTGTAAAGGTGCTTGCAGTTCATAGTACTACTATGCTGGAAAGTTTTTAAAGCTCCATTAATTGAGAGCTTACCATTCGCTTAATGCGTGGCGCATTTCAAACTTAAATTCGACTACCGCGCATGCTGCACTTTAGAATAAACCATAGATCAGGCGGTAAGGAACTTTGGTCGCATAGGTGCGGTAAGCCGCGTCTTGCAGCAAAAACTTTTCTTCCTGCAGAATACGGTAGATTTGGGCGACATATACCGTTGCAAGAACCGCGGCATTTTGGAGGTTGAAGTTGGCCAATAAAAACCCAAGATGGCCCAGCGCATAACCAAAATAAATCGGATGGCGAACAAATCGGTAAACGCCATTATCAACAATGCCACGATTGGCCGGCAGCCAGCCGAATGAGCGGCCGAGCGTAACCTTGGCATTGATCGCCCACAGGGCAGAAATCAGCTGGAGTCCTAGAGAGGGCAACTCAGGTAAAATATGTGTGACCGTGGTAACTGAGATTAGGGGGAACCACAAAGTAGTCGCATAGGCCGTAGCGATAACAACAAACGGATTCCAATCGCGGGTCATCGGGCGACGTGAAAGCAATGATACCACAATAGTGGCAACTTCAGAGACAATGATTGCAATCAAAGTTAAACGTGTTTTGTCGGCTTCATAGGCTCCGAGCAAGCCGAGGATAAAATAACCTACGAAGACGCATGACACTAATCTCCACAATAGGTCGAGCAGAATATCCTTGTTGAATGTGAACACGTATTAAAGTCTTTCAATAGATATTGGTGATTACGCTTGGGATTAAGATTAGAGCAGCCATGGCTGCGGGCAGGCCATAAGGAATCGTACGCTGCTGAACTTTTGCGATCAGGTTGAGAATTATATGTGGCAAAGGGCGCTTAAGATATAATAAACTGAGGTTGGGAAGAGACTTCAGAATGAAAACCATCAGCAGTGAAATGATTGACATCAGAACAACAAAAATGAGAACGTGATCCAGCCCCATGAACAGTGAAATAGCACTGACAAATTTTACGTCGCCGCCACCCACCCAGCCTAACCGCCAAAAAACAAAGAAGAATGCGAACACAACCAGGCCATAAAAAACATTCATGGCAATTGGCAGTATGTGAAATTCGCTCTTGTGCAACTGTGGAAAATAGATTTCGGGTGGGTTGAGCCACATCAAAAATGCATAGACGACAAACAGCCCAACCAGCCCATAAGAGACGCGGTTGGGAATTGTAAAAGTTTGCACATCACAAGCCGCGCCATAAATAACGGCAAGACAAAACAAGAATAATGTGATTGTAAGTGCGAAGTGGATCAACATCTGCAGCGCATGTCTACAAAACGCGCCATGCATATTCTGACGCGGGAAAAACGTACAGCAAATAGGCCGAACTTTCGACTACTAAAAGAAGCCCAAACAAACAGCCTACCAAGCCATTCGGAATCACATAGAATGCAGATGTTTTCAGAATTGATTTGGTCATGCCCTATTCAAGTCAGACTGCTGATAAATTCACGTTAATAGTAATTTTGGCATCAGTCAAAGCCCCAGTTTTACGATTGAGGACCATCGCGAAAACGGCAAATTGAGGTCGAAATCGGGATGAAGCTCGAAATTTACCGCTAAATTTAACCAAGGTGAGAGTTATTTCTCATCTGCGTGACTTATTATCAACAGGCTGAAGAACGCGCGGATGAACACCAAGTTATTGAAATAGTGTTACTTTTTTTAAGGGCAAACCGATCTAGACGCGCTTTCCCCTAATTCTCTCGCAATTGACAACTAAATACTTAATGGTAAGTTAAAACACGACAACAAAATGGAATATTTTAGCTCATTTTTGTTGCTGGATCAGAACGTCATCCCGTCGATTTTGACTCCATTCTAGAAATTGTATTGAGTAACTTTGGAAAGGCGATAATAATGACAAAACTTATTCACGCACTGCATGAAGACAAGAGCGGCGCAGCTTTTATTGAATACACTGCTCTGTTGGGCGTAATCTTGGCCGTCGGCTTGGCTGTCCTAACAGCAGTAGGCGGTTGGGCCAATACAACGTGGACTGCCTTGTGCACGAGCTTAAAGACTGCAAGTGCAACCTGCACGATTGCCAGTTAATTACTTTGTTTAATCGGTAAAATTGAGTCCGCTGCGGTCATCTGCCAAATAGGGGCAGATGACCTGCGACGGGTTTTCCTACCGTAGAGCTTGATTGGCGATAGGTTCGTTGAGGTTGAATATCGTTTGACTTGTATTTGAATGTATTTCAGCTCAAGGGCGGTCGATGTTGGTCGTCGAATATGAGTAAGGGAGCTTGATAAAATGAATACGTTTTTAGCTCTCCACGAAGATGAAAGTGGAGCTGCATTTATCGAATATACCGCTTTGTTGGGCGTAATCTTGGCTGTTGGCTTGGCTGTTCTGACTGCTGTAGGCGGTTGGGCCAATGCAACCTGGACCGCCCTCTGCACCTCGCTGACTACAGCCGTTGCCACTTGCGCCATAGCGAGTTAATGATTCGAACTATGTTGGCTGGAGCCAGATTCTTCATCGACTCCAGTCACCCTATCGACTAGACAAGTAGCTCATATCGGGGCTGATGGAGACTGTATGCGGGGCAATACAATAGTTATGCTTTTAATCGCGCTGTTTTTTGGCGTCATTTCTGTTTTTGTGGCCAATATCTGGCTGACTAACCGTGCCAGTCCGCCAAACCAGCAGGTAATCATCGCACCCGCTGCTGTGGAAACCAGCACCATTGTTGTGGCAGGGCGCGATCTGGTTTTCGGCGAGTCCTTGAACACTGATTCGTTGCGCGAAATTCCGTGGCCCAAAGCCAGTGTGCCGGATGGGTCTTATGCCAAGATCGCTCCTCTGCTGGCGGATGGCAATCACATTGTGCTCACCTCAATCAGCCCCAATGAACCCATTCTGAAATGGAAGATTTCAGGGGCCGGGGCCAGAGCTTCGCTTTCAGCAATTGTAACCCCCGGCATGAGGGCCGTGGCCGTGCGCATTAATGATGTGGCGGGTGTAGGCGGTTTTGTTTTGCCCGGCGACAGGGTCGATATTCTGTACACCCACAACGGCGGCAACGGCAACTCTGGTGAAGGCTCAACCACAGACATATTAATTCAAAATGTGCGCGTGCTGGCAATTGATCAGATCGCTGACCAAAAAAAGAGTGATCCGCAATTAGGAAAAGTCGCAACCATTGAAGTCGCTGCCCTTGACGGCGAAAAAATTGCGTTGGCGCAAACCACGGGATCGCTTTCGCTGACCTTACGCTCGGCAGGCTCGGTTGATCAGGCTCCGGTGCGCCGCGTGGTAGAGCAGGAATTGGTTTCATCACCAAGTGTTTATCAAACCGCAATTGATGCCCAAACCGCAGCACAAGTTCTGCTTGATGCAAAGCTAAATGCCACTCAGGCGCAGCTTGACTCAAAGCAGGCGCAGCTTGATTCAAAACTCAACGCTACCCAGGCCCAGCTTGATGCCAAAATCAAAAGTCTGGATGATGCAGTGAAGCTGGCATCAAAAGCCACAGGCCAGGGTGAGGAAGAATTGCGTGCCAAGCTGGCCGCGCTGCAATTCGCAATCGAGAGTGCGGGCAGTTCAACTAAGGGCGAAGATGCACTGCGCGCCAAGCTTGCCGAATTTGAAGCCAACCTCAGAGCGCTGGCCGCGTCATCCAATAAACCCGTGCTTATCCCTGCAGTGGTTCCTGTGGTAGCCCCTGTGGTAAAGCTCGACCCATTAATGACAATTGGCATTACCCGCGGGATCAAGCGTGATCTCATGCAAGTGTCACGCGAAACTATAAATTGAATTAAGTGGATGTAGTGACGAAATGAGAATGTTAAAACGTCTGAAATGTCTGAACTGCGTCGTGCTTGCGGCGGCTGGCCTGGCAAGTTTCAGCACCGCGAATGTGTTTGTGGCAAGTGCCGACGCGTCGGCGCGCATCGTCAAGCTGTCGGACAACCAGCGCGTTGCCCGCTTGTCCGTGGTACTCGGCCGCTCTGACACCATCCGTATTGATCGGCCTTTTACCGAAATTGTGGTAGGCGATCCTGAAACCGCTGACGTCAATGCGCTGACCAATAAAACCCTTTACATTCTGGGCCGCAAACTGGGCACCACCAATGTCACGCTGTTTGATCTCAACAAAAGACTGATAGCCGTGATTGATGTTGAGGTGACGCAGAATCTTGAAGGTATGCGCCAGGCCTTGCATCAGTCGCTGCCCAACGCCGCCATCAAGGTGCGTTCCCTAAACGGGCGTGTGTTGCTGGAAGGCCATGTGGCCAATTCGCCAACCGCCGAAAAAGCCGTGGCCATCGCCAAGGATTTTGCCGGCGACCAGGTTACCAACTCGATGAACATTGAGGCCAACCAGCAGGTGAACCTTGAGGTTCGCATGGTGGAAGTGAACCGTCTTGCCGGCAAGGATTTTGGCATTAACTGGAATCCGTCGAACGGCAATGGCACCACCTATAACACCGGAAGTGGCGTTAGCGGGG
>JAYVCU010000234.1:0-45741 GCA_043749835.1 Hyphomicrobiales bacterium | reverse complement strand
GTGGAAGGCGCAGAACCTCACGCAAGTAATACCGCCCTTTGCCATGCATTTTGTAGGCACACCAGTTGCACACATCATGATCCACCGCAAATGTGCCGCCAGCTTGTTGCGCGTGTTGCAATCGATTTGGACGGCATCGGGCGACAGCCAAAAGAAAGTTAATGCCTGGGGCGCCTCTGAATTTGGCGGTTCATTTAATTTCAGGCTGATGCGCGGCTCAAACCATTTATCGATGCATGCTTATGGGTGCGCCATCGATTTGGCACCGCAACGTTTTCCAATGGGGCGAACCGCGTCCAGATTTTGCAGCGAAGTGTTGAAGGCTTTCGCCGACGAGGGTTGGGTAAATTTAGCGCGCGACCGGATGCACTTTCAGGCCGCACATTTTTAACAACCGCGCCGGACGGATTCCGGCCCATCACAACATGACAGGTGACTTGATGAACTCTGATATGATTGGCGGCATTGTCCGTGCTATTTTCCCTTCGACTATCGCTTACCTGGTGGGCAAAGGCATTTTACCTACGGGCGACTATGCCGCTGTGGCCACCGGCTTCATTGCCTTACTCACGGCTGTTTGGTCTGTTCATACCAACAAAACCGGCAGGATGATCAGGTAGCCATGTTGTGGCTAATTCTGGAAATTTTCGCGAGTCTAACCAAGTTATTTCAAAGTCGAGCCTCGAGCCATGAACGGGCGCAGGAACGCGATATCGGTGCTGCCCTGCAGCGCGAACTGGATTTACAAAATGAAGAAAACCGCATTCGTGCTGTTGGTCACGCTGAGCTTGGCGGGTTGCCAATCCGGCCAGACCCGCTTGACCGCGACAGCGCCGTTTGAGCCGCTTGTTTGTATCGTTTGGCGGCCCATATCCTGCTCTAGCCACCATGATACGCTCACCACGGTTTCCGACATCCGCTTGAACAATATCAGACGCAAGGCCTATTGCGAGGTCAGGAGATGATCGTTCATCCCCCGTTCAGCTTGGGTCACCTATGAGCTTGGTGAGATCCAGGGAATACTATTGTGAAAACTATTTTTAAATGTCTATTTCTGATCTGGGCGCTGAATGCCACGCCACTGGCACAGGCTCAAGCTGTAACTTTATCTCAGATGGGTGTAGCTAAAACGTTTGTGTCCAAGCTTTTAAATGTTACTGACGAAGTGGCAAATTGGCCGATTAAACCGTCGCAAGCGGCTTTGATTGCGCAAGATGCTTATCCGGGTTCTATTGTGCTTGGCGTGAGGCTCTTGCCCAGTGGAGAATATGCTGTAACCTTAAAGACTGGGGGCAGTGTGCAGAAGGTCTTGGTGGACGCGACAAGCGGACGCCTGGGCTAGAGTGCTAGCGCTGCCTTAAGCTTTGAGGGGCAAAATGCGCATACTTGTGGTGGAAGACGACAAAGACTTGAACCGCCAACTCGTAGAAAGCCTACGGCAGAACGGCTATGTTGTGGACAAGGCCTTCGATGGTGAAGAAGGCCACTTTCTAGGCGACACTGAACCCTATGACGCCATCGTTCTTGATCTGGGCTTGCCCGTTCTTGATGGCGTGAGTGTGCTTTCCAAATGGCGCCGTGCGGGCAAGAAAACCCCGGTATTAATTTTAACAGCGCGGGACCGGTGGAGCGACAAGGTGGCAGGCTTTGATGCCGGAGCCGACGATTACGTAACTAAACCTTTCCATATGGAAGAAATTCTAGCGCGGTTGCGTGCACTTGTGCGCCGCGCTGCAGGCCACGCGTCAAGCGAATTGGCGTGTGGTCCAGTGACGCTGGATTCTGCTAATGCCAAAGTGACTGTTGATGGCAAAGCCATAAAACTCACATCGCTTGAGTTCAGACTTTTGTCTTACCTCATGTTGCATTCCGGCAAAGTTGTTTCACGCACCGAGCTGGTTGAACATCTCTATGATCAAGATTTTGACCGTGACTCCAACACCATTGAAGTTTTTGTGGGCCGCTTGCGCAAGAAACTGGGCGTGGAGGTGCTGCAAACCATTCGCGGCATGGGTTATACGATAAGTGAAACCGGGCATGCGGGCTAATTCGCTCTGGTTTCGGCTGATTGCTTCATCCAGTGTTATCGCCGTTGTGTTGCTTTTAAGTGCCGCTGTTCTGCTGAATGCTATTTTCGTTTCCGCTTTGCAGCGCAATTTTGATCAGCGCCTCCGGGCAGCCCTTGATGGTGTTTTGGCCAATGTGGAACTGGGCGCTGATGGCAAGCCGCAAGTCCAAAACCCATTGACAGACACTCGGTTTTCATTGCCGCTTTCCGGATGGTATTGGCAAATTTCAAGTTCAGGTGAGGCGGGTAAAATACTTTCGTCTACGTCTCTGTTAGAACAACAACTAGTTGTGCCGAAAGATGCATTGACGGTGCGTGACAAAGACGGGGTTGCTGGTTTTTCCATGCCTGACCCACAAGGTAAAAACTTGCGTGCCATAGAGCAGGATGTGAAGCTTTTTAACGACGGCAAAACCTATGCTTTTGTTGTGAGCGGAAATTTTGATGAACTCAAAACTGAAGTTTCCAGTTTTCAACGCACGCTGCTCTCCGTCCTAGCGGCGTTGGGCCTGACACTCCTGGCGGGACTTTTGTTTCAAGTGCGCTTTACATTGCAGCCACTGACCGAAATGCAGCATCAGCTAAATGACATCCGCTCCGGCCGCGGAGAATTTTTGCCAGATAATTTTCCACGCGAACTTCAGCCTGTGGCTGATGAACTCAACCTTGTTGTGCAATCTAATCTTGAAATTGTTGAACGCTCTCGCATGCAAGTGGGCAACCTTGCCCATGCGTTGAAAACACCCATCAGCGTGATTACCAATGAAGCGCGTGATAACAAAACGCCACTGGCCGTCAAGGTTTCCGAACAAATTGACGTGATGCGTGATCAAGTAAACCTTTATCTTGACCGCGCGCGGCGTGCAGCACGGGCACAAAACATAGGTGCCGCCACTGAAGTTGAACCGGTGCTTCAAGCTTTAGCCCGTACACTTCAGCGCATTAATGTAGACCGCCGCCTTACGATTAGTGTTGATGCTCATCCCGGTTTGCGCTTTCGCGGCGAAAAGCAAGATCTGGAGGAAATGGTGGGCAACCTGATGGACAATGCTTGCAAGTGGGCCAAATCTCAAGTGCTGGTGCAGACCTATGTTGCAAGCGCAATGCCCAATGAAGCCCGCGCATGGTTGATGATCGTAGTTGATGACGATGGAGTTGGCATTCCACAAGACGAACGCCAGACAGCATTGCAGCGGGGCAGGCGTCTTGATGAAAGCAAGCCTGGTTCAGGCCTTGGAATGTCAATAATTTCAGAAACAGCAAGTATGTATGGGGGCAACCTGACTTTGGGTAATGCAAGCCTAGGCGGATTGCGCGCCAACTTAAGGCTGCCGATGTTGATCTGAAATTTTGAAGCTGGCAATCGTGGATAGAGTGACGGATAACACTGTGTGTTGTGGTTGTTGATTTCAGCATATTGAATCCATCTGCAATTTACACAGACAGAACATTATTTTGTATGATAATAAAATCCTTGACCGACAGGATATTTGGAGGCTTTATTCCCCACAAAGCATTTACAACTAAAGTTTGTATAGTTGAATCGGCCGCTTTTCTGTTGCTGCCCCCAGTCGCAGAGGACGCAGGCCGGGGGAGCGAACCTTTGTGGTTCGCTCCCCAAATTATGCAACAGCCTGTATGGGTAACCCACGCTCACGGTAAGGAGTTCGGCCATAATAGCCGCGGTAGCATTTCGAAAAATGCGATGGCGATGAAAAACCACAAGCCAGCGCCACATTGATTACAGACATATCAGTTTGCAAAAGTAATGAGCGCGATTTTTTAAGACGCAACTCCAGATAATAACGCTTAGGCGAACGATCAAGATAACGCCTGAACAAGCGCTCTAATTGGCGTGTTGAAAGTGAAGCTTGTTTTGCAAGCAAACTTGGCGACAGTGGATCTTCCAAATTATCTTCCATCTTTTCAATTATAGAAACCAGCTTCGGATGCCGTGCACCAATGCGCGCTGGCAGCGACATACGCTGGTTTTCGCTATGATGACGGATAGGCGAATGTAATATCGCCTCAGCCACGGCCGAAGCCAAATCCGGTCCATGTTGGCTGGCAATCATAGTCAGCATCATATCAATGGCCGTGGTGCCGCCAGCGCTGGTGAAGCGATCACCGTCAATTTCAAAAAGCCCTCCGGTTGCTTTCAAATCTGGAAACGCCTCCGAAAAGCCCGGCAAATTTTCCCAGTGGATGGTGCAGCGATAACCATCTAATAATCCGGCTTCGGCTAAAATATGCGCGCCTGTACAAACAGCACCAATCTGTGCACCGCGCCTGGCCACTTTGCGCAGCCAGCTGAGCATGCGTTTATCGGTATTGCGCTGAATGCTTAGCCCGCCGCATACGATGATGCTGGCTTCTGGGACGACGGTTTCAAGATCACCATTCACCATCGTAAGTATGCCATTCGATGCAGCAACGGGTTGGCCATTTAATGAATGTAAAGTCCACCGATAGAGATTTTGCTCCGATAGGCGGTTGGCAATGCGCAACGGCTCAATGGCAGATGTAACAGGCATCATGGTGAATTCTGCTACCAAAACCAAAGCGATGGTTTGCGGCGTCGTTGAAGGTTTATCGCCAAACATCTAAGTCTCCTTAAGCGACACCATGCGCTAAACCCGACGCCTAACGCAAGACCGTCCTCGTCTGGCACCAAAACGACAGTTGAGGGACATATATGTCGGTAATCAACACGGCGGGTCGCAAAGCGGCGGCCCTCCTGTGCCGTTGCTTGGCATCGTGACACCATGTTGCACGTAAGCCCCGAAACTATAAAAAAAACTGCTGCGTTTGTGAACCTTGCTTCGGTTGAGGTTACGGCAAAGCAAATCGACAAGATGGCCATACTGCAGCAGCACCTGGTAAAAGGTTCACAGGTATTTATTGCACTGCTTGACCCAGGTGACGTTGACGGCCAGATCAACCTTGCCAGAGCACTTCAACAGTCAGGTTTTCACGCTATCCCGCATATTCCTGCGCGCTTTGTGCGTGACGAAGATGATTTGAAAAAACGGCTGGCGGCTTTTTCAAAATCTGGCGTGACGCAAGTTCTGGCCTTGGGCGGCGGTGCAAGCCAGCCTATTGGCAAATTTGATGCGGCGATCCAATTGATGAAAACGGGTTTATTCGAAGCCCACGGCATAACACGCATTGGCATTGCCGGTCACCCCGAGGGCAACCCAGACATTACCAAAGTGCATGGCGAGGCCGCCTTGCTTCTGGCGTTGAAAGAAAAGCAATCGTGGTTGAACGAAAAAAACATTGATGGCTTCATCGCTACGCAATTTTTATTTGATGCAGAACCCCTGGCTTTTTGGGCCAGGGGACTGCGCGAAGCAGGAATTGATTTGCCTTTGCATGTGGGCATTCCCGGGCCAGCGTCGATCAAGACGTTGGTGCGCTATGCTGCCCTCTGCGGCGTCGGCCATTCGGCGCGCTTCATTCGCAAACAGGCACTGAACATTAGCAAACTATTAGCGGTTTCAGAGCCAACGGAATTTGTCGAACAACTGGCCAAGCTCCATTTTGAAAAGCCTGAACTTAAAATTGCAGGCCCACATCTTTATCCGTTTGGCGGTTTCGACAAACTTTTTGCCTGGCGCGATGCACTGAATGCCTGAACTTCGCTGCCTTTGCGCGCCGCTTTCAAAAGAAAGTCCCAGGCAAACTGAGCATACGAGCGGAAAACGTAAAGATCGATAGTTTTTTCATCCACGATATTAAACAGCGCGGCAATTTCAACAAAGCGTACACGGCGCACATAGCCCGGGGTGAATTCACCATGCCCGAAATCAAGCGAGCAAGCTTTCATCATCACTTCTTTGGCGCGGTCACCCTCAAGCCTGATGATACTGCGCATATCGCAAACATCGACTACAAGAGCGTGGGATTGCAAAACAGCGTTTGTTAACTCTAAAGCCAACCCGGTAGCTTTGTTACGCGCGCACAGGATCAGCCATTGATCAGGCGAAAGCCACATCGCCTTTACATCGCCAAACGCAGTGGAGTTTCGCGGTTGTTTCGGCAGTTCAAAACCAAGAACGTCTTTTACGGCACTCATGAATTTGCGGTCTGTGGTCAGGCCGCGCAAATCAATCATGCCGCGCGTCGTGATTTCACGTAAGCCCACGTAAGTATGCGTTGGCTCAGCGTGTTGGCCAAGAGCACTTTCAAACTCTGGCTCAACCATGAATGCGCCCTCCGTCTTTATCATAGAAAACGCTATCGGTGATTTTGGCCTTCATTACCTTGCGGCCTTCAAGAGGGAACGAAATCGTCTCGCCCATACGTGCGCGGCCATTCTCAATCAGCCCCATGGCAATCGAGCGGCCAAGCGTTGGCGACAAATAGCTGGACGTAACATGGCCGATCATCTTCATCGGGGGCCTGTCATTCATCTGCGCCACGGCCTGCGCACCGTCAGGCAATACGTCTTGTGGTTCCTCGGTCAGCAGCCCAACAAGTTGTTTGCGGCCCTCGCGTTTCATATCGACCTGTTGCAGCGAACGCTTTCCAAGAAAATCAGTTTTCTTTTTGGAGACCATGCCCGCCATGCCCACGTCATCGGGCGTGGTTGTGCCGTCTGTTTCATCGCCGATGACAATGTAGCCTTTTTCCGCGCGCAAGACGTGAAGCGCTTCGGTGCCGTATGGCTCGATGCCGAATTCCTCACCTGCCTCCATGATCGATTTCCACAATGAATGGCCAAAGCCTGCAGGTGTTGCGATTTCGTATGACAGCTCACCCGAAAATGAGATGCGATAAATGCGAACCGGGAAGCCGCCGAGTTTTCCGGTCTTGAAACTCATATGTGGAAAGGCCTCGCTTGAGATATCGAAATCGGGTTCCAGCTTTGCCAAAACATCACGCGCACGTGGGCCAGCCAAAGCAAATTGCGCCCATTGCTCGGTGACCGGTGTGACGAATACTTTATATTGCATCCACTCGGTTTGTAGCCATTCTTCCAGCCACGCGGCAATGCGGTCAGCGCCACCTGATGTGGTGTGCATGAGGAAATGATCTTCGCCCAAGCGCACGGTCACACCATCATCGGTGAGAAAGCCCAACTCATTCATCATCAAGCCGTAACGGCAACGACCAACTTTCAAAGTTGAGAAAATGTTGGTGTACACGCGGTCCAAGAATTCCGCTGCATCCGGCCCCTTGATTTCAATTTTGCCCAGCGTTGAAGCATCGAGCAGCCCCACCTTGTTCCGTACACTGAGGATTTCGCGGGTGATCGCCTGATGCTGGTCTTCCCCAACACCTGTGTAAGTGTAAGCGCGACGCCATTGGCCCACGGGTTCCCATGTGGCACCCTTATTAATATGCCATTGGAAGGCGGCCGTGCGTCGTACTGGCAGGAACAATTCATGGGTCAACGCTCCTGCAATCGCACCGAATGAATAGGGCGTATAAGGTGGGCGAAAAGTGGTAACACCGATTTCGGGAATCGTCTTGCCCGTAGCTTCCGCCAATACACCTAACCCGTTTAGGTTAGACGTTTTGCCTTGATCAGTGGCCATGCCGAACGTGGTGTAACGTTTAGTGTGCTCCACACTTTCATAGCCTTCACGTTGTGCAAGTTCCAAGTCTGCGGCGGTCACATCATTTTGGAAATCGACGAAGTGCTTATTGCCCTCGTTATAAAGACCTGTGGCAGGTGAAAACCAGAGCGATTCCAGTGCCGCGCGTTTGGGCTCGTTCACTTCAATCTTGGTCATCTTAACTGCTCTGGCTTTTTTCAAAACAGTTTTTGCAACTAATTCACCTGCTGCTTGGGCTTCGGCTATTGTGTCAGCAACGCTCATCGTGCCATTAGCAGCACCAATGGCTGTGATCGCATCGCGGTGCGTGTCTGGTCGGAAGCTTTGCAAAGCATCATCAAACTTGATTTTGCCGCCGTTGTGCGCCCAAAGATGCAACACCGGATTCCACCCGCCCGACATGGCAATGAAATCACACTCCACTTTGCGCTCGGTGATCACACGGCCTTGGCCTTTGCGGTAAGCCGCAATTTTGACCGCCTTCACGCCAAGCGTTCCCTCAACAGCAGAAATTACCGAGGACAATGAAACTGGAATACCATCGTTCTGCGCACGCCTTACAAGGTCGCCATCAGGCCGCGCACGGCTATCAACCACTTGCACCCCTATGCCGGCTTTCTTTAAAGCAAAGGCCGTAAGATAAGCATCGTCATTATTGGTGAACACAATACCCTTTGTGCCCGGGGCCACACCATAACGCCCAACAAGCCCACGCACAGCCGAGGCGAGCATGATATTTGGGCGATCATTGTTTGCAAATGTGATGGGACGTTCTAATGCTCCAGTTGCCATAATCACTTGTTTAGCGCGAATTTTCCATAAGCGCTGGCGTGGTGCACCCGCCACAAGTTGGGCTGGGTCATGTTCACCCACACGTTCATGTGCCATCAGATAATTATGATGATAATGACCAACAACGGTGGTGCGATTCAAGATAAGCAAATTGGACATGGCACCTAGATTTTCGGTGACTGACGCCAGCCAATCTGCAATGCACTGACCGTTGACCGCGCCTGCGATCAGATCGGCAACGCCCCCGAGCGCAGGGTTCTCGTCGACCAACACCACGCGCGCGCCAGCTTTTGCAGCAGCATCCGCAGCTAAAATTCCCGCAAGCCCGCCGCCTGCGACCAAAACATCACAATGCAAGTGCATATGTTCATAAGTGTCTGGATCGCGGCCCGTAGCGGCGCGGCCAAGGCCTGCGGCGCGGCGAATTACTGGCTCATAGACATGCTTCCAAAAGCTCTGCGGCCACTTGAAGGTCTTGTAATAAAACCCGCCGGGAATAAACCGCGAGAGTTTGGAATTGATTGACCCAATATCAAATGACAGTGATGGCCAGCGGTTCTGGCTTTCAGCTACCATGCCGCCAAACACTTCAACCTGCGTGGCGCGCAAATTGGGTTCATGCCGTGCATCGGCACCAACGCCAATGAGCGCGTTCATTTCTTCCGAGCCCAAGCCTACCACGCCGCGAGGGCGGTGATATTTGAAGCTACGGCCAAAAAGTTTTTGGCCCGACGCAAGCACTGCGGAAGCCACAGTGTCTCCGGCAAAGCTTTGCACATCACGGCCATCAAAAGAAAAGGTCACGCGTGAATTGCGATCAATACGACTGCCGCCTTCGGCGAGGCGGTAAGGTTTTCCGGTCATTTCTGTGTCTTCATTCGCATTGCAAAATATTTAGCCCAGGCCCCTTTGGCTTGCACCATCACATCGGCAGGTGGCATTTCGTTGACGCCGTAAAAAGCTTTGAACTCCATCGTTATAGTATCGCGCGCTGCATGGAACCACTTGCCACAACCGCGATCACAACGTACCCGCTCAAAATGCAAGCCCTTGGGGTTGATGCGGGTAAACAGATAGTGGCTTTGTTGTTCATCGCTAATGTTCAACGGATCAGTTGTAGCGGGCCGCGCAATATGCGCCTGGCCGCCGAAATGAAAATCGGTCTCATCGCCAGCAGCGCCGCAAACAGGGCAGGTGACTAACAGCATTTCTTAATAGCCCTTCGTTCCTGGCACTTTAAGTCTTAGTTTAGCTGTACTTAACTGCTTTGAAGAGAAAAGATTATGCCACGGATCTTCTTGAACGAATGTTTCAAGCGAGAGATCGCTTTTATTCAAGATGAAGAGTGTACCTAGCCCTGAAGTTATGTCGGATGGCGGCAAATCCAGAAAATGGCACGCTGTTAGATAGCCAGTTTTCTCCAGAATCATTCGGCGGAGCTCTTTTGGGTTGTATTTTCGTTTTGTTTCAACAACAATGCGATCACAAAGAGCAAGAAGCTCGTTGTGAAAATTTTCTTTCAACAGTTCTTGCTCTTCAAGAGTCATTTTTGTGTTCCCCTAATGCGCCACGGCGGCGGAAACCGATTCATCAATGAATCTGCCTTGCGTGAAGCGCTCCATCGAGAAAGGCTCGGCGATGGGATGCGGCCGGTTATTGGCTATTGTATCAGCAAACACATAACCCGAACCCGGTATAGATTTGAACCCACCCGTGCCCCAGCCGCAATTTACATAGAGGCCATCGATCGGCGTCTTGCCGATAATCGGTGAGCGGTCCCCCGTCATATCCACAATGCCGCCCCAATGACGCAACATGCGCAGCCGCGAAATGATGGGAAAAGTTTCGATGAGGGCGGTGATCGTATGTTCCAGCGCTGGGAATGAACCGCGTTGCGAATAATTGTTATAAGGATCAGTGCCGCCGCCGATCACCAGTTCGCCCTTGTCAGACTGGCTCATATAGCCGTGCACCGTGTTGGCCATCACGACGCAATCGATGACGGGCTTGATCGGTTCAGACACCAGCGCTTGCAGGCAAAGTGACTCGATCGGCATGCGCACGCCGGCCATATCCATTACAGTGGACACATTGCCAGCAGTGACAACTCCAACCTTTTTACTTCTGATCAAGCCGCGGGTTGTTTCCAACCCAACCACTTGGTTGCCATCGCGTTGAATGCCTGTGACCTCGCAGTTCTGAATAATATCAACACCCAAGGCATCGGCACCGCGTGCATAACCCCAGGCTACGGCATCGTGTCGCCCGGTGCCGCCGCGTGGTTGATAATAGGCGCCCAAAACCGGGTAGCGACATTTCGGATCATCATTGATGATCGGTACAATCTCTTTGACTTCTGCCGGTGTGATCATGCGGCAGTCAAGCCCAGCCAAACGGTTGGCATGGGCCGTGCGCTGGAAAGCGCGCAACTCGTGCTGCGTTTGACACAACATTAAAACACCGCGTGGTGAGAACATCACATTATAATTCAACTCCTGCGAGAGGCCTTCGTAGAGCGAGCGCGCCAATTCATAGATGGCGATAGAAGAATCTTGCAGATAGTTGGAGCGGATGATGGTGGTGTTGCGCCCAGTATTGCCGCCGCCCAGCCAGCCTTTTTCAATGACGGCGATATTTGTCACCTTGTGGTTCTTAGCGAGATAATAAGCGGTGGCCAGCCCGTGCCCGCCAGCGCCGACGATCACGGCATCATATTCGGCTTTGGGGGTAGGCGAACGCCATGCGCGCTCCCAATCTTTATGATAGGTCATCGCGTTGCGGGCGAGTGAGAATATGGAATAACGCGATTTCAGCATAGTCAGGCTTTATCAGAGGGCGCTGGCTACCTCAAAGCCTTTCCGACATTGAAATTCCCCCTGCGACAAGGCGGATTTCCCCTGCCTCACGGTATTGACTATATGGACGGTATGACACGCAAACAAACGCGCTTAACCTTAATTCTTGCAGCCCTTGGTGTGTTGGGATTGGCTGTGGGCCTTGTGCTCTATGCAATGCGTGACTCGATTATGTTTTTCTACACGCCAAGCGAAATTGCTGAAAAGCACATTGGCCCGTTTACCAGTGTACGTCTCGGCGGCTTGGTTGAAAAAGGCAGTCTGGTGAAATCACCGGGTGGCATGGTCACCTTCAGCGTTACCGATATGACGAAAACCATGAAGGTTTCATTCAAAGGCCTTTTGCCGGATTTATTCCGGGAAGGCCAAGGCGTTGTGGCCGAGGGAAACCCTGCCGCCGATGGTTCATTCATTGCTGATTCTGTGTTGGCCAAGCATGATGAAAAATACATGCCCAGGGAAATCATTGAGAAATTAAAAGCCCAAGGCAAGTGGAAAGGCTGAATTTCCCCACACAATTTCACGGTGTTGCCGCATTAATCGCGCTTTGCCCTTGAAATGCCACAAGCATAACCAATCTTTCATAGCGAAGTAATATAGCGGTAACTCGGCATAGTCGAGATTAGCTGCATCGCAAAATGGAGATTATTTAAATGAACAGCAAATCTAGTTTTTCTCGCAAAACAGTTTACGGACTCGTTACTGCTGGTCTGTTGACGGCTAGTGTTTTTACATCAGCTTTGGTGGCGCTGCCGCCTGCACAGATAGCACACGCAGATGTGGCGGGCCTTGATCCCACGCGTTCGCTCAACCCGTTAGTAGAAAAAGTGATGCCGGCAGTTGTCAGCGTTGAAGTTAAAATATCAGACAAAGCCATTGCCGACAGTGGCGAAGGTGGCGGCAATGACCAGATGCCACCAGACCTTAAAAACTTTTTTGACCAATTCCCAGGCTTTAAATTCCGTGGGCCACAAGGCAAGCAAGGCCCACAAGGTGGCGGAAGGGCCTTAGGCTCTGGCTTTATTTTGACGGCAGATGGTTATGCCGTCACCAATAACCACGTGGTGCAAGACGCTGAAACCGTGAAGCTGACATTCCAAAATGGTGACAGCTTTGACGCCAAGGTGATCGGCACTGACCAGAAAACCGATTTGGCTCTGTTGAAAATCAAGTCTGACAAAACCTTCCCTCATGTGGATTGGGCTAAGACAGAAGCCAAAGTGGGTGACACCGTGATGGCAGCGGGTAACCCCTTCGGCCTCGGTGGCACTGTTACACGCGGCATTATCTCAGCGCGTGGCCGTGACATCGGCAACGGCCCTTATGATGATTTTTTGCAGATCGATGCTTCGATCAACAAGGGCAACTCTGGCGGACCAACGTTTAATCTGGATGGTGAAGTAATTGGCATTAATACGGCGATCTATTCACCCTCGGGCGGTTCTGTTGGCATCGGCTTTGCCATTCCTGCATCGACTGCCTCGAATGTAATCGAAAGTCTTAAGGCCAACCATAAAGTGACACGTGGCTGGTTGGGCGTTCAGATTCAACCGATTAGTTCGGATATTGCTGATACCTTAGGGCTGAAAAATACCAAGGGCGCTCTAGTTTCAGATCTTACTGCGAAGTCGCCTGCATTAAAGGCTGGCATTAAGGCTGGTGATGCGATCGTAAAGGTGGATGATACAGAAATCGCCACAGACCGTGACTTGGCCAAGGTGATAGGCAGCATTCCTCCTGGTAAAGATGTGAAGCTTGCGATCATCCGTGATGGTAAATCTGAAACCGTGACGGTGACCTTGGGCACCTTGCCAAATGAAAAGCCTGAGATGGCAAATTCAGACTCGAGCAAGGAAGCGCCAGCTGAGAGCACCAGCTTATCGGCTTTTGGCCTGGAAGTGGGCCCCGGTGCAGGTGGCAAAGGTGTCAAAGTTTTGAAACTTGATCCAAATTCTGCCGCTGCGGAAGTTGGTATTAAGGAAGGTGACACCATCATGAAAATTGCTGGCGTGGACGTTTCCGATCAAGCCAGCGTGGATGCAGCACTTAAAAAGGCATCCGGCAACAAAGTGTTGATGCTTGTGAAAACCGCACAGGGCCAAAATTTTGTTACTTTGGAAAAAACCAAGGGTTAATCTGTGATAGGGCCGCCAGCTTTTGGCGGCCCTGTCTATTTTAGATTAACTCATAAGAGCGAGTAACCCATGCCAATTGAGCACACTGCCAATTTGACAAATCCACCATGGGAAGGCACAGACGGTTCCATGCGCATTCTGGTGGTTGAAGATGATAAAGACGCAGCTTCGTGGTTGGTCAAAGGCCTAAAAGAAAGTGGCCATGTTGTTGATCACGCCAGCGAAGGTGAGCAGGGCCTCGGTATGGCCAGTGAGGGTGGCTATGACGTTCTGATTGTAGATCGCATGTTGCCAAAGCTTGATGGCTTGGCATTAATCCGTAGCTTGCGTGACCAGGACAATAAAGTGCCGATTCTTATTCTCTCGGCTTTGAGTGACGTGGATGAGCGTGTCAAAGGCCTTCGGTCGGGCGGTGATGATTATCTGGCTAAACCTTATGCGTTTGCTGAGTTGTTGGCCCGCGTAGAAGGCCTTGGTGCACGCAAATTACTAGATCCAAAAGAAGCAAAGCTGCGGGCTATGGATTTGGAATTGGATTTGATGACCCGAACCGTTTCGCGCGGCGGCAAACCCATTATTCTACAACCACGCGAATTTAAGCTGTTGGAATATCTGGTGCGCAACGCCGGCCATATCGTTACCCGCACCATGTTACTCGAAAATGTATGGGACTATCACTTTGACCCGCAGACTAATGTAATCGACGTGCATGTTTCGCGTTTACGTGGGAAGCTGGACAAGGGCTTTGCCATGCCGCTTCTGCAAACAGTGCGCGGGGCGGGCTATATGATCCGTGCGCGCTGACGGCAACCCGCTCAAAACGTCGACGTTTCGCCTATCCGCTTTATACCTTCTTTTTTTCTTTCTCTCAACGGCGGCACTGTTGGGTTATATCTATTTCAATACCGTAGGTTTGTTGCAGCGTCAGAATGAAGAAACCATCGGCGCTGAAGTTGCAGGTCTTGCTGATCAATATGGCACACAAGGCCTGCCGGGATTGGTGGGCGCTATTAATCGCCGCATTGAAGCAAAATCACATATGCTTTTCATGTTAGCCGACGAGCAAGGCTCTTATCTTGCGGGCAATTTGCGCACACCTATGATCAATGCTTTGCCTGATAACGCGTGGATTAATTTTTCAATCAAGTTTGGCGATTCAGATGGCACTGTTGGCCACCAAGTTCGGGGTTTCAACATGCAGTTGCCACAGAACTATCAACTTATTGTTGGCCAGGATGTTGAAGATCTAAACCAGTTTCTGAACGTGATCCGCAAAGCTTTTTATGGGGGCCTTGGTCTGGCTTTGTTGATGGGACTTGGCGGAAGTTATTTTGTGAGTCGCAACTTCCTGCGCCGCGTTGATGCCATTACGGAGAGCAGCCGCGAGATTATGAACGGCAATTTAAGTGGCCGCATGCCAACCACGGGTTCGGGCGATGAATTGGACCGCTTGGCCGACTCGCTAAATGAGATGTTGGGACAGATTGAAAAACTTGTTCAAGGCATGCGCGAGGTGTCCAGTAACGTAGCCCATGATTTGCGCACTCCACTGACCAGATTGCGGGCCCGCATTGAATCTGCCCTACGTCAAAACAATGTGGATAATTATAAAAGCATAATGGAACAAACCTTGGCAGACAGCGATGCACTGCTGTCAACGTTTAACGCTGTACTTTCCATCACCCAGCTCGAATCGGGCGAACAGCGCAGCAACTTGCAGGAGCTGGACGCTCACGAAATTTTGGAAGACGTGGTCGATCTTTATGCGCCTTTAGCCGAAGACAATCACGGCACCTTGACGCTTATTTCAAAACCGGGCCTTTTGGTGCGGGCCAAACGCGAATTCATGGCCCAGGCGCTGATCAACCTTGTAGATAACGCTATGAAATATGGGATCGACAAATCCGGCGGTGCGCATATTGAGGTAATCGGTCTGAAGCAGGGGAATGTTATTGTTATAACCGTTTCAGATAATGGCCCCGGCATTCCCGACGAAGACAAGCCGCGCGTGCTGCAACGCTTTGTGCGCCTTGATGAAAGCCGCTCCAAGCCCGGCAATGGGCTGGGTCTTAGCCTGGTTGCCAGCGTTGCCAATTTATTGAATGGAAAGTTTATTCTAAAGTCGAACAGCCCAGGATTGCGCGCTGAACTGCATTTGCCTTACGCTGGGCTTAAGGCGTAAACTAAGACAGTTGACGAGGCAGAGACGGAAACAGCACTTTGGACCGTCTTATGAGGTGCATGGGAGCAGTTTTGGCCATTCGCACAGTGTCGACAGCGACAGCTGATAACTGGGAAGCCGGAAGCGATGAGGCTTTGCTGGAAGCCTCTACGCGCCGTGTGCAGGCAGCTTTTGCGGTTCTTGTATCGCGTTATTATAAAGATGTGTACCGCGTGGTGTGGCGCATTTCAGGAGGCCATGCAGACACGGAAGACATTGTCCAGGAAGCATTCTTGCGGTTGTGGGCTAAGCCAAACCAATTGCGGGAGGCCAAGGCTTTAAAAGGATGGTTGTTGCGTGTTGCATCAAATTTAGTGATGGACCGGTTTCGCCAAAAGCCGATGCAGGAATTGGAAGCAGCCTGTAATGTGGCAGATAGTACACCGTTCGCAGATGAACTGCTGACTTTGGCCTATGTGTCTAAAGCTGTAAATGCAGCAATTGCCCAGTTGCCGCACAGGCAGAAACTGGCCCTGACTTTAGTGCATTTTGAACAGATGACAAATATCGCCGCTGCGGCAAACATGGAAATTAGCGTTGATGCGCTGGAAAGCCTGTTGGCGCGGGCACGCTGTGGATTGAAAGAGTATTTAGGTCCACAAGGCAAGCAACTTCTCGGGGCAATGGAGAGTAATCGATGACGAAAAAAAATATTATTTTGACCGACGAGGAGCTTGCAAAGTTGCTTGATATGGCAAGCGGGCCAAAAGTTCCCCTGGGTTTTGAACAGCGTATGGCCCGTCGCTTATCAGATGCAGGCCCAAGCAATATTCTGCCTTTCCCGCAACCTGCAAGACAAACACCTCCTGAATTTTGGCGTTGGCAAATGCCAGCGGTACTTGCGGCCTCGCTTGTCTTTGGCATTTGGCTGGGTACGCAAGGCACATTAAGCGGCGCTATTGCCAGCGTAACAGACACTGCAATGTTCGGTTCAACTCAGGATTTCAACTCAGCAGATTTAGAAGACATAGCCAACCTGGTTGCGGAAAGTGCCTCATGACGGATCTTGAATCAGTTCGCTCTGAAAAATCCTGGCTGCCCAATACCGGACATGGACTTTGGCGCATTTGCCTTATGGCTTCACTGATGATCAATTTGATTATTCTTGGTTTAATACTCGGTCACAACTTTAGACGCAATCCAATCGATAGGGCAAGCGCAGCGAATTATCTGCAATTCGTACCGCAACGGTTCTTCGGCGAATTATCACGTGAGCGCCGCAAAGAGCTGGGCGATGCCTTTCGCGAAAATAGAAATGAGTTTGACAGTGTTAGAAAACAATCATCGATCAATGCCGAAAAAATCGCCACCGAATTGCAGAAACCAGACTATGACGCGGTCCACGTGGGCGCACTTGTTGACGAATTCACCACTGGCCCAAATAGCATGGCGGCAAAAAGTGGGGCGATGTTAAAAAGTTTTTACGCGAAGCTTTCAGCGGATGAACGCGCACTGTTGGCTAAATCCATTCAGGATAGGGCAACGCATCGGAAGTGAAGCGTCAGGCGGCTTGCGTTGCCAGCACAGCAACCATAGGAAAATCAACTGTCACTGTTGTGCCTTTGCCTTCGCGTGAAGCAATTTTCAGTGTGCCTCCATGCAAAGCTACAAGTGACTTTGAAATGGCCAGACCAAGCCCGGAACCGCCCTTACTTTTGGTAAATTGATTTTCCACTTGTTCAAACGGTCTCCCGATTTTTGCGATAGCGTGCGCAGGAATGCCGATGCCCGTGTCAATAATCTGAAGCCGTGCAATGTTTTTGTCGTGCGTTGCTACAAGGCGCACAATGCCGCCTTCAGGTGTGAATTTAACAGCATTGGCCATGATATTGATAAGCACTTGTTTTAAAGCGCGCTTGTCTGCCAAGAAGCTCGGAATCTTTCGCAGTTCTTTTTCAATCGTAATTTTTCCTTCTGCGGCACGTGGTCCGATAATTCGCAACACTTCATCAATCACCTCGCGAACTTGAACGGGCGCAAGTTCCAAATCAGTTTTGCCCGCTTCAATTTTTGACATATCAAGGATGTCGTTGATAACGTCTAAAAGAAACTGCCCGCTTTTGCGAATGTCATTTGCGTATTCGTCATATTTGGAAGAACCCAGTGGCCCGAAAATGCGCTGAGCCATGATCTCAGAAAAACCTATAATAGCATTCAGTGGTGTGCGTAATTCATGGCTCATATTAGCCAGGAATTCTGATTTCGATCTGTTGGCAGCTTCTGCTCTGGTTTTTTCAGAGGCATATTTGTCGGCCAGTTCAGCAAGCCGTTGTGACTGCTCTTCAGCCAGTTGACGTTCTTTTTGTAAATCACGCACCGTCACCATAAGGTTGCGCTCGGATTGCAAAAGGTAAGTTTCTTGCCGCTTCAATGCTGTAATATCTGTGCCAACCGAAACAAACCCGCCATCTTTGGTGCGGCGCTCATTGATTTGCAACCAGCGGCCATCAGCAAATTTCACTTCCATGGAACGAGCCCCCGACGACACATCGCGCTCTGCGGATACAAATTGCTGGATGACCGGTTCTTTAGCCGCCGCCACCAAAACGCTGTAAGGTGTCCCAGGTTCGCAAACTTCTTGGGCGAGAGAATGGAATTGCTGATATTTGCTATTGCATAAAACCAGTTTGCTTTCCGTGTCCCACAAAACAAAAGCTTCAGAGATATTCTCAACCGCATCTTTTAGACGCAGTTCAGCTTCTTGATTGAGTGTATCGAGTCTTTTCTGTTTTGAAATATCAAACACGATTCCCACCAGATGCGGATCATCCGAAGCCCGACCTTTGGCAAGCGCAGCTCGTGCACGCAACCAAATGAAACTGCCATTCTCGTGACGCATACGAAATTCCTGATCGAAATCCTGACGCTTGCCGCGCAGCAGATCATCGATCAAATAGTCCAGCCTTGCGTCATCGGCGTGCAAGCGTTCAGAGAATTCTCGGAATGAAAGATAATCACCTTTTGGAGTCATTCCCAAAATTTCATACATCGACATCGACCAAAAAATCTTGTCGCCCATTAAGTTCCAATCCCACATGCCGCATTCACCACCTTCCAGCGCTTTATCAAGGCGGCTGGTTGCATGGGTGAGCATTTCGTCAGCATCAAATGCTTTGCCGGCCTGCCAGTGAAATGCGCCGGCCAATAACAGCAGCACCATCAACGTCACGACGAACAATGCGGTGAGCTTGCCCACGCTGCTGCGCCAAATAGACAATACGTCATCTTTTTTTTGCACAGCCAGCAGGCTGCCTGGCATATTGCTAAGGTCACGTGACGCCATGAAGGCATCATCACCCGACGCTAAAACCAGCGGGGCCATTTCGTTGCCGTTTACCACGGCTTTAGTAACAAAGCCCGTCCCCAGAACCGACGTAACCGACTTAAGGTGCCATTCATTATGGTAAGGCACACTGGCAACAATCGTTCCCTTACCATCAAGCAGTAAAAAAAACCGATCATGTGCAGTGGCATCAGCCGGCACAGATTTATCGAGTAAATCTTGATCCAATGAGAGGCCGCTTCGGCCAAATTCCACAGCGGCAAGCCTGATATTCTGCGCCGCACGCTCGGCGTTTACGAGCGTCAACCGACTTTCGTCAATCAAGCTTTGGCTACGGCTGGCCCACAGTTGAGAAAGCAATGCTGCGGCCAATATGGTCACAAACAGACCAGTCAACGTTGTAATCAGAATGCGCATTGTGCGCTCTGTTACTTTAAGTCCATGCCCGGCCACCAGCGGCAGGCGCAGCGAGCTATCACGGAAGAAAAGTTCTTTGAGTTGGGCTTTCGCCAATTTGCATACCTTTACGGAAAAGTTATCAACGCAGTTCACGCAACAGCAGCAGTGCATTAGCGATAACAAATTACGCAGTGATTTGCCTAGTGGTACATGGTTAATTTACGCGTTCAATGTTCTTGATATGATCTCATAAACATCAGGCGAAAGCGGTTTCTTTTTGAGAATCCGTTGCATCGATTTTTGCGCGGTGGCACGTCTCGGCTTATCAAACATGCGCCAAGAGCTAAACCCTGTAGCAAGACGTGACGCTACCTGAGGATTAATATCATCCAATTTAATAATTGCATCAGCCGCCAATTCATAACCTGCGCCATTCACGGCATGAAAACCGCTGAAATTGCCGTCAATAAAATTACGCAATAGGGCATAGACTCGGTTGGGCGTTGTCCATTTAAAGTTAGGATGTGAGGCCAAGGCTTTGACACGTGCTGACGCATCAGGCCCTGGTACCAGGGCCTGTGCCGTAAACCATTTGTTAATAAGCAACGAGTCTTGGCTATAGCGCTGATAAAAAATATCAACAATTTTTTGCCCCAGATTATTTTTGGCATGAGCACCCAAGGTGAGAACCGTAAAAGCCGCCGTCATATTATCAGCACGCTGACTTTCATTTTCGATGGCTTTCTGAACCCATTCCAAGTCACCGTCAAAAGCCAGCCACAGTAAACTATAGCGCAACGTACGTTTGCCGCTGTGTGCTGCACTGGGGTCATAAGGTCCCTGATCTTCGGTTGCTGCAAACAGTAATTTGATTGCCAGATTATTGGCTTGGCTAACTGTTTTGAGAAAGGCATTTCGAGCAGCCTCTAACGTGTCGGCATTAATATTTTTGCCTAACCTGGCCATCAGCACTTCGTAGTCGGGAAACTCTAATAGTTTTGCCTTGTAGGCATCTTCCAAGCCTTCACTTTGCAATACACGAAAAAGTGCCTCGCCGTATTTTTTGACCCGATCTTTCCAAACAGACGAGTTGGCACCACGATAGGAATCAAGGATCAAATCCAAAGCCAGGCATTGCCCCGCTTCCCAGCGATTGAAGTTATCACTATCATGGGACATGAGCAGAAGTTGGTCTTTGGCAGACATCTTGCGTTTGATAACAATGGGTGCCGAAAATCCACGATTGATCGAAAGCACGGGTTTCGATGAGATATTTTTAAATTTGAATATCTGCTTCGCTTTAGTAAGTTCGATAAGCCTATCGTTGCGCTTGGTTGCCTTTCCATCAGCGTTTATAAATCCTATCGCGATCGGGATATGGAATGGAAGTTTCGGCTTCTGCCCTCTCAATCGCTTTGTCTTTTGCGAAAGTGTAAGCGAATAAACGTTGCGTAGTTGATTATAAGTTTCTTTCACAGACACCTGCGGCGTGCCAGCTTGTTCATACCACCGGAAAAACTGCTTCAGTTTGCGGCCCGAGGCAACCTCAAAACACTGAATGAATTGCTCAACAGTTGCCGCCTCGCCGTCATGACGTTTGAAATATAGTTGCATTGCTTTGCCGAAGGCTTTGGCGCCGATTATAGTTTTAATCATGCGACAAATCTCGGCACCTTTTTCGTAAACCGTCGACGTATAGAAATTATTGATTTCAATATACTGAGATGGCCGGGGAGGGTGTTGAAGGGGGCCAAAGTCTTCGGGGAATTGAGAGTCACGCAGATCTTGAACGTCATCAATGCGCTTCACGGCGCGCGAACGCAGATCGGATGTGAATTCCTGGTCGCGAAAAACTGTCAGTCCCTCTTTCAAGCAGAGTTGAAACCAATCCCGGCAAGTGATGCGGTTGCCAGTCCAATTATGGAAATATTCATGCGCAATGATGGATTCGATCGATTCATAATCTGTGTCCGTCGCTGTTTCTGGCGAAGCCAAAATATATTTGTCATTGAATATGTTGAGCCCCTTATTCTCCATTGCGCCCATATTAAAATCAGATACGGCGACAATGTTAAACACGTCCAAATCATAGGCGCGTTTAAAAACGTTCTCATCCCAACGCATGGCAGCTTTGAGTGACTGCATTGCCCAATCACAGCGGTTTTCTTTGCCTTTTTCCACATAGATACCAAGTTTGACCTCTCGGTTTTCGATGGTAATGAAATTATCCTGCACTTTTGCCAAATCTCCCGCCACTAACGCAAAAAGATAGGCGGGCTTTGGGTGTGGATCTATCCATTCAGAAAAATGCCAGTGAGCTTGATCAAGTAACCCTGTCGTTGTTGGATTTCCGTTTGATAACAGTATGGGTATTGTGACTGGAGCTTCGATGCGGACGTGGTATTTGGCCATTACATCAGGTCGGTCATAGAAATACGTAATGCGGCGAAATCCTTCTGCCTCACATTGCGTGCAATAAATACCGTTTGACATATAGAGACCCGTCAATTCCGTATTGGCTTGTGGGTTACATGTTGTTTCGAGGGACAACACAAATGGTTGCGGGGGAACTTTGAAAATAGTCAGCTTTTTTAATGTAATCCGCATCTCTTTTTTTGTGAGAGTTTTGCCATTGATCGCAGCGCTTAAAAGTTTAATTTTTTCGCCATCAAGCTCCAATTCATGGTGACGCCCTTTCACTTTTGAGTTTAGTCGAAATTTGATCTCAGTTGCCACGCGCGTCTCGGTTGGGTGCAACTTAAAAACCAATCGCACATTGTTGATCAAATAAGGCGTTGGGTGATAGTCTTTAAGCTGGATTGTTTTAGGCGTTTTCGCAGGCATCGTGAGTCTCCAGATGCACATTCATAATGTTAACTTGTGACATTTGACAGAATAGATTTTGCCCCCGATAGGAGCGCCATGATTGAAACTCAACCGAACCTGTCGCACCAATTCGTTGAGGCCATGGCTGCTGCGGCATCAGGCGTATCAATTATTACCACATGTGGCAAAGCTGGACGTTTCGGCTTAACGGTGAGTGCGGTCACATCGGTCTCTGCAGAGCCGCCACTGCTTTTGGCCTGCATTAATCGCAAAAGCATGATTTCAGGCGAGATTACAAAGAACAAGTTTTTTGCCGCCTGTCTGCTTTCTGAGCATCAAGTGCCGCTCGCTCTCAGTTTTGCTGGGAGACCAAATCACGGTTTAGCCTATGATTTTGCGGCAGCTGATTGGCGCGCGGGCAAAAGCGGTATGCCCATTTTGGATCATGCCGCGGCAATCTTTGAGTTGGAGCTCGATTCGTGGCATGACGGGGGCACACACCGGATTTTTATCGGTCGCGTATTGGCCGCCTCCGTATCAGGGCTTAACACGCTGGCTTATCATCACCGGAAATTCGGTCGCTTCCAAGCTTTCTAAATTTCGTATAATCATGAGCATATGAAGAAACTCCTTCGCGCTATGTTTATTGCGGCGGTTGATGCCGCGCTACCGAAGCACGTTATTGCGCAACATTTACCAGCCCCACCCAAGGGGCGCACCATTGTTGTTGGCGCAGGTAAAGCCAGCGCTGCCATGGCTCATGCGCTGGAAAAATGTTGGAGTGGTCCAATCACGGGCCTCATCGTAACCCGTTACGGCCATGCCATGGCAACAAAACATATAGAGATCGTTGAAGCTGCACATCCTGTTCCTGATTTAGTCGGGCACGCGGCTGCGGTTCGCATGTTAGAGATCGTTCGGGGCCTTACTCAAGATGATCTTGTTATCGCTTTGATTTCGGGAGGCGGTTCTTCACTTCTCAGTTTGCCAGAAGATGGAATAACGTTAGACGAAAAACGTGCGGTGAATTCTGCGTTGCTTAAATCCGGTGCGCCCATCAATGAGATGAACATGGTGCGCAAACATTTATCTGCAATAAAAGGTGGAAGACTTGCACTTGCCGCATTTCCAGCGCGTGTCCAAACCTTGGTGATCAGTGATGTACCAAACGATGATTTGAGCGCAGTGGCGTCCGGCCCCACCATTGCTGATCAATCAACCTTTGCTGATGCGCGCGCCGTGATCGCGAAATTTGGAATGCAGATGCCAGCCTCAGTGACACGGCATTTGGCTGATGCACAGAATGAAACACCAAAGCTCCTCATTAACGCCCGCGCCACATTGGTGGCCTCGCCACAGAAATCATTGCTGGCTGCGGCGCGCGTGGCACGCGGTGCCGGATATAAACCAATCATTCTTGGGGATTCAATTGAAGGTGAAGCGCGTGATGTGGGATACGTTCACGCAGGTATAGCCTTGCAAGCCCGCCGATTTGGTCAGCCTGCGAAGCCACCTTGCGCCATTATCTCAGGTGGTGAAACCACCGTAACTGTAAAGGGTAATGGCGTTGGTGGTCGCAATGTTGAATTCGTGTTGGCGCTTGCTTTGAAGCTGAATGGAGCGTCTGGCATTCACGCCTTGGCGGCTGACACGGATGGTGTTGACGGTGCTGCCGACGTGGCTGGCGCCTTCATTACCCCAACCACGCTGGCCCGCGCCCGCAAACGAGGAATTGATCCGTATAAAGAGCTTTCCAACAATAACGCCCATACGTTCTTTGAAAAGCTCGGTGACCAACTTATCACCGGCCCCACGCTAACCAACGTGAATGATATTCGCATTATTCTTGTTGATCTGTAGTTGCCAAGTTTGGTTATAACGCCAGGCGATTAACCTCGCATTCGTTCGCCCTTCGGGTCAAACAGGGGTTCATGGTTGATGTAAGCTTTGCGCATTTCACCAATTAGCTCAATTTCAAATTCGTCATCCCCTACCAGCTCCTTCGGAACATATCCTTGGGCCAAGCTTTTGTTTACATAATGTGCAAAACCCCCAGAGGTGACCCAGCCCACAACTTTGCCCTTGTGCCAAATCGGTTCATCGCCCAACACGTCGGCATCGGCCACATCCACAATCATTGACACGCGGCGCAACTTACCACCACTTTGTTTTTCAGCCCGCGCGGCTTTGTGTCCGATGAAATCATTTTTAGTGAGATCAACAAACCGGTCTAAACCTGCTTCATACGCACCATAGATAGGGCGCAACTCACGATACCAAGTGGGGAAATTTTTCTCTAGTCGCATGCAGAGGAGAGCACGCATCCCAAAGTTAATGATGCCATGCGACTGGCCGGCCTTCATAATTGCATCATAAAGCTTGCGTTGATACTCTGGCCGCACCCAGATTTCATAGCCAAGGTCGCCAGTATAAGTAACGCGGTTGATGAGGGCAGGGCAGTTGCCAATGTCCATGGATCTATGATCCATAAATTTAAACGCTGCATTCGAAACATCAGCATCGGTGAGTGCTTGCAGCACCATGCGGGATTTGGGGCCAGCAATAGAAAGCCCTACAAGCCCCATGTCAAACCGTTCAATGCGCACGCTTCCATCATTGGGTACGTGCTTTTCAAACCAGCGCATATGATATTTCTGCGCTTGGCTTGATCCCCACATATAAAACAACTGGTCCTTGGATTTTGCAATTGTGAAATCGCCAATCAACTTACCAGCGTCATTCAGCATTGGCGTCAAGATCAGGCGGCCCAACTTTGGCATTTTATTTGTCATCAAGTGAGACAGAAATGCTTCTGCGCCTGGGCCACTGAAAGCATATTTCGCAAAGTTAGCAATCTCAGTCACGCCAACTCCATTTCGCGTACCCAACACTTCTGCTTTCACATGCACAAAATCATTGGACCGGTGGAAAGACACGATGTCTTTGGGTTCAATGCCCTTGGGCGCAAACCAAAGCGGCGTTTCAAGGCCCCATGAATCACCCATGACGGCACCTTGCGCAATCATCACATCGTACAATGGTGTAGTTTGCTGCGGCCTTGCAGCTGGCATTTCTTCGTTTGGAAAGCGAATTGAAAAGCGATGTGAATAATTCTCTCGCACTTTTTCATTGGTATAGCTGCGCGTAGCCCATTCGCCAAATCGCGCCACGTCCATTGCCCAAACATCAAAACCGGGATCACCATTCACCATCCATTGTGAAAGTGCCAGGCCAACGCCGCCACCTTGGCTGAAGCCCGCCATAACACCACAGGCAGCCCAATAATTTTTAAGGCCCTGCACCGGTCCAACAAGGGGATTGCCATCTGGCGTAAATACAAATGGCCCGTTGATCACACGCTTGATGCCTGCGTTCGCCACAGCAGGGAAGTGCTGATAACACATCTCCAAATTGGGCGCGATACGGTCCAGATCAGGTTGCAATAATTCGCGGCCAAATTCCCAAGGTGTCTCCTTGGGTTGCCACGGCTTGCACGCTTGCTCATAAGTGCCAAACACCAAGCCTGACCGCTCCTGGCGCATATAGATTTCAGATTTAAAATCGATGATGTGCGGCAACTCATGCCCATGCTCTTTATTGAACGCCACCACTTCTGGCATGTCATCTGTGACAAGATACATATGCTCCATGGCCAATAGCGGAAGTTCCAGCCCGACCATGCGCCCGACTTCACGCGCCCACAGCCCACCGCAATTCACAACATGCTCGGCGTGAATATTACCCTTTTCAGTAATCACATCCCACGTGCCATCCGTGCGGCTCTGCAAATCTGTTACGCGCGTGCTTTGATAGATTTCAGCACCGCCAATGCGGGCCGATTTGGCATAAGCATGCGTAGTGCCCTCCGGGTCAAGATTGCCATCAGCCGCATCCAGCATCGCGCCAACGAAGTACTTCTCTTCCAATAGTGGATTGAGTTTCTTGGCCTCTGCCATCGAAAGCAACTGCGTCTCAAGCCCCAGATAGCGGGCGCGGGCGTGAGCCATCTTTAACCATTCCATGCGTGCCGGTGTATCGGCTAGAATTAAACCACCAGAACGATGCAGGCCACACGCTTGCCCAGAGATTTTTTCAAGCTCATCATAGAGTCCAATTGTATAGCCCTGCAATTTGGCCACATTCGGATCGCCATTCAGGGTGTGAAAACCGCCTGCCGCATGCCATGTCGAGCCAGAGGTGAGAATGTCGCGTTCAACCAACACCACATCTTTCCAACCAGTCTTGGTCAGGTGATACAACACCGAGCAACCCACTACACCGCCACCAATCACCACAACACGCGCCGAAGTTTTCATAAGTGTTTCCTTTGAAAAACCAGACTAATGAGATTTTGTGCTGCCCGCAATTGCCTGCACGATGAAATGAACTCAACAAAAAAGTCCCACCAGTACGGTGGGACTTTTTAATTCATGATTTAAAAAACGATCAGATCGATTCTTTAACTTCCTTAGCGGCGCGGAAGGCCAGCTTTTTGGAGGCCTTAATTTTGATTTGCTCACCGGTCAACGGGTTACGACCCAGACGGGCAGGGCGCTTTTTCACTTGGAAAATACCAAGACCAGTGATGCGCACTTTAGCGCCCTTCTTAAGGTGCTTCACCATAGCTTCTATGAAATCGCCGAGCATGCCCGCAGTGGCCTTCTTCGACATTTCATGCTTTTCCGCCAAATCAGCGGCGATCTTCGTCAACGCAACGGTCACAATTTTTTCGTCAGCCATGATTTTCTCCTTTGTTGTCGAATCACGATGCGCATTGAATACTCGACTGTAACATCTCTGAAAACCCTTATTTTAAGCGGTTCTTTTGAATTGAAATCGAAGAAAGCCAAGGAATAAGCAGTTAATTTTTAATTAATCCATTTTACTCTTTTATAATCATAAGCTTAGACGAAATCGGCGTGATTTTTTAACGCAATTTCCCCAAGGCGATGTTTGGCAATTAAGACATCCAGATTGGCCCGCCGTGCCGTGTCGTTCTGGTGAGACATGTTGCCCGCATGTACGCGAATCGCTACGGCGGGATGTGATTCATGGCACAACGTGTAGCCCGCTGCGGCTACACGTAAAAACCAATCCCAGTCCCAATAATAGGGAATACCCTCATCAAAAGCTCCAATACTTTGATGTAAACTGCGACGGTAACACACTGCTGAAATTAAAATGGTGTTGTCATGTTTCAGAGTCTCTCGTGTTGCATCTCGGTTAAATAATTTAACTGTGCCATCGGTAAAGTGCATTTGACCATCTGCAAAGTAAAAATCTGCACACTGATGAAATGCACGCAACGCCTTGCCGAGATGTTGATCATCAATCCAAAAATCATCATCATCAAGAAAGGCGATGAACTCACCTTTAGCAAAATTCACGCCAAGGTTTCGTGCCGGCACAGCAGTGCGCTTGGCATTGTCTAAAACCGATACACGCGGATCAGAAAAATGCAGCTGCAACGGTTCGCCATCGTTCACAATAATTAATTCAAATAAAATATCACGCTGCGCGAAAACACTGTTCACCGCTTGGCGCAAGTAGTCTTCGCGGTTTCGCGTGGGGATAATCACGCTGAATTGCGGTTTCAATGGCTTTCTAACCAATCAACGTTTGGATGAGCCACATCTTCCTTAGCCCGCAGAAAATAGCTGCGGAAAATTTGCCCATAGCCAAGCTTCACATAATTTCCATTGCGGTTTATCAGATGTACGCGTTCTGCCGCATAAAAGGCGGGAAGTTTGTACCAAGCTAACCCAGGACGCTCATGATGTGCAATATGCAGGTTGTTATTCAAAAACAGCAACGCCCAAAACGGCGAGGCCTCAACCAAAATTGTGCGGTGCCCTATATCTTCCGCAGCTTGGTGTTCACAATAAGAACGCACCAGTGCCAGTGACACGGAAGGATAGGCAACCAAAAAGAGATACTCCCAAATAGGCATTTTGCACCAGATAACATAGACCAACACCAGAATAGATGAGACGGCGAAGCCAAGCCAGCATCTCAACCCTTCGCGTCGGCCATTTGCCAGACTTATCAATTCATCGCCCCAGAATTGCACAACGCTTATAGCGGGACCAATCAGCATGCGGCCCATGAGTGTGTTATTGAAACTGCAGAGCGGCCTGCGCCAGCCGGGAACGGCAGCCCAGGCATCGGGTAAAAGATAGTAAGATTCAGGGTCGCGTACTGGACAAGTAAGGTTCACATCATTGTGGTGTTGCAAATGAAGATCACGGTACCGGCCATAGGGCAACCACAATTGCGGCGACAGGAACACCAAGACCTCATTTAATCGGCGCGACTGTGTTGGGTGCCCGTGAAGCGCCTCATGCTGCAATGAGCCATGGAGACAAGCTGTAAAAGCGCCAATTGGCAGAATGACGAACCAAGGCAGACCAGCATGGAACCAGACCAATGCGCCCAGAACGCCATAGACGCCAATAATAAGACCCAGCGTGGGCCATTCAATCTTGGATAAAATATGAGTGTAATTCATGGTGGTTTGCGAACCCGTTAGCCTTGTATACGCTTTGCTACTGCTTCAACAAGTGCCAGATCGTGACATCATTAGCTTCACTTCCCATGTATGATTGGCCCGAACTCTATCCGTCCACGGATCAGTTGTGGATGGGTTTTGCCCGCCATGCTGGTCTAAGCGGTGGGTTGCTTCGCCATGAATCACACGATGCTGTGTGGCACTCACCGGATCTCGCTTTCAGTCAAACATGTGGCTATCCTTTCACTCATCAATTCAGAGGCTTGCTTCAGTATGTCGCCACGCCACATTATGCTTGCGATGGCTGTGACGGAGCCAACTATTCCAGTTTCATTTTCGCGCGTGAGGCGAAATCTTTGGCGAAATTTTCAGGTGCTACACCAGCGGTCAATGCGGTGGATTCAATGTCTGGCAATCTGGCACTTAAGCTCTGTTTTAAAGATTTTTTGCATGGGCGTGATTTCTTTCAACCACCTTTGATAACCGGCAGCCACCTGAATTCGCTTAAAGCCGTGCGTGAGGGTAGGGCCGATCTATGCGCTATCGATTCAGTCTGCGTGGCACTTGCCAAGAAATATCGCCTTGAAGATTTGGAAGGGTTGACTGAAATTGCGCGTTCACAAATGATACCGGGCTTGCCCTATATAACTCGTGGCGGAAATGTTGATCATCTGCGCGACGCTCTGCGTAAGACATTTCACGATCCACAACTCAGCGCGGCGCGCGGCGCTTTGTTGCTAGATGGTTTTTCCATTCTGCCTGCGGACGCTTACGACGTAATCCCACAGCTTGAAGCCAGCCTATAATTTCTTCGGCACCGTCTCATTGGCTCCAATTCGGGCCGCATCAAATTCTTCCTTCATTTCGCAATGGCGCGAGAGGGCGTGGAGTTTGGGATATTTGTCAGCTGGGAAAAATTCAGACAAACGCAATTTTAAATGACTCAACGTGCAGCCGATCGTCACGTCCGCTTGACTCATCTTATTGTCGAAATACCACGGCGTGCCGCAAGCGCGTTCCAACCATTCAAGCGAAGTTTTAATTTGTGACGAAAGTCGCGTGTCCAGGTTCTTGCTGACATGGCCGACTTCATGAAACGTTCGTTCAAAAAACAGCGCCACCACTTTGTCGGAAATTCCGGTGGAAACCGCGCAGGCCTGCAATACCCGCCGCCGATCTGCGCCGTTGGGCGGTGTCATTGCGCGCGCATGACCCGCGACATGATCAAGATGATCAAGGATGGCATTTGAATCAATCAGCGCTTCGCCGTCTTCTAAGATCAGAATGGGAACGCGCAGCAGTGGATTGATGACTTGCACTTCCTTTTTGTCGCCAAACACAGACAAAGGCTTGCGCGTAAATGGCATGTGATAGTGATGCAATGTCACCGCCACACGCCGCACAAACGGCGAGTCATATTGGCCAACCAAAATCATGGGGTCGATGTTGCGCCGTTTACGACGCGTCGGCAACTTCAATTTTAAGAGTTTTGCCCAAGGCCGCAAATGCCGATTCGTACTTGGCCAAGCTGGTTGATTTTTTGAAATCAAACAGCCGATCAATTTCCTGGCGATGCAAATTAAGCTTACGCGCCAAATCCGCTTTCTTCACGCCGGACTCTTCGAGCGATTGATAGAGCCGCACTTTCATTTCAGTTTGGATTGGGAGAGTAATAAAAGGCTCCCCCGCTTTAATCCGCGAAGGCTTGGGGATTGGTTCTTTATAGTGAATTTTGGCCGCAATCATCTCGCGAAATGCGCCCACTGCATAAACAAGCGCTTCTTCCCGCGTATCACCAAACGTGATCACCTCAGGAAAATCCGGCGCTGTGACAAGGAATGTGTCATTGTCGTCCGGTGTGAGTTTGACGCGGTACCTGATCATTTCAGTCCTAACTGCTTCTTGATGGTGTGCACCAAACCTGTACCGATCTCTTTGCTGCCATGCATCGGAAAGACTGTTTCTTTGCCTTTATATCGCACGATCAAATGACTCGTTCCACCTTCGCGTGTTTCAAACGTACAGCCCTGCTTCTTCAGCCAGCGGCGGAATTCGGAATATTTCATAATACAAACTTTCTCATAGCTTAACTAATGCCATGAGGTACCCCATCCACGTGTTCGACAAACCCTGTAATGGCGAAGATTCCCGCCATAAATTTTTTTGTTTTCAGTATTCCGAATTAATTTCCGATTAGCTGTTTCTATGAAAGATGTCAACAAATATGTTGACTAATCAATCCCCATCCGGTCGAGCACCCTTTGACGGCCAATCAGCGGCAGCAGGGCGGCCAGTTCCGGCCCGTGTTCCATGCCGGTCAATACATGACGCAGCGGCATGAACAGGGTTTTGCCTTTGCGGTCGGTTGCAGCTTTAATCGCTTCAGTCCATGATTTCCAGGTGGTTTGATCCCACGGTTCATCCGGCAAAAGTTCACGGGCCTTGGCGATGAAGGCCACGTCTTCCGCTGCCACGTCCACCTTCAAATCCTGATGAATGACATCATCCCAAAATTTCGCATCATCAAGCTTTTCGATGTTGCCGCGCACCGCAAGCCAGAAGGCTTCATCACCATAATCCAAACGATCTTTTAAGGCATTCCAGGGCGTCATATGCAACAGCTTTGCATTCAGCGTTGCCAATTCTGCCTCATCAAAGCGGGCGGGGGCACGGCCCAATTTATTCAGATCAAAGCCATCCACCAATTCCTGAATATCCGTACATGGATGAATATTATCAGACGTGCCCAGCAGCGAGGCATGGGACACCACGGCCATGGATTCCAATCCGCTCTCACGCAAAGACTGAATGGAAAGCGAACCTATGCGCTTCGACAGGCCCTTGCCGTCAGCTCCCAGTAACATCGAATAATGTGCATATGCTGGAACCGTGCCACCAATAGCGCGCGAAATTTCGATTTGCGCCGCCGTATTCACCACATGGTCTTCACCACGGATCACATGCGTAATGCCAAAATCAATATCGTCAATGACCGAGGGTAACGTATAAAGATAAGTGCCATCTTCACGCACCAATACGGGATCAGACAGCGTGGCCGTATCAATATGCACGGGGCCGCGAATGAGGTCTGTCCACTCCACCGGCTTCTGCGCCAGCTTGAAGCGCCAATGCGGTTTGCGGCCCTCGGCTTCAAATGCAGCCTTCTCATCCGCCGTCAAATTCAGCGCGGCGCGGTCATAAACCGGCGGCAGCCCGCGTGCCTGCTGGCGTTTGCGGCGGCGGTCCAATTCATCGGCGGTTTCATAACAGGCATACAAAAATCCACGGGTGCGCAAATCTGCGGCCACTGCGTCATAGCGTGCAAAGCGTTTGCTCTGCCATTCCACGCGTGAGGGTATGATTCCCAGCCATGCCACATCAGCCTTAATGCCATCGGCAAATTCCGGGGTGGAGCGCGCCGTGTCCGTGTCATCATAGCGCAATATAAATTGCCCGCCATTTTTGAGCGCGAACAACCAGTTGAGAAGCGCCGCACGGGCGTTGCCAATGTGAATGCGGCCGGTGGGCGATGGGGCAAAGCGTACAATGGTGGACATGGTCGGGGGAGGTAGCGCCAACCCGCCGCGCCGTCAACGTGTGTGACGGTCAAGTTGCATTGGGGCACAGCTCTGCCCCTGTTCGCCAGAGATCAATTCTGGCGGAGGGTAGAAGGGAGACGCGTGGAGTAGACCAACGCGGTGTTGCGGCTTAGTATAGAGCCGCGGTAGGTGCGCTGGGTTACCCCACGCGTTAAGACAGGCTATTATAGCTAGGGAAGGGCGTGTCGCGTCCGATTTTACCTCATGCTGAACATTTCACCTTAAGAAACACCGGATCAGCGTATAGATAGAGGCGACGAGCGCCGAAAAACGGCTCCATGGGCGAACCAATAACCCGCCGTAAACGCCGTGACTACACGCTTGGCCCATAATGACCAAGGCACCCAACCGACATACCCGATGACAGTGTACGTTACACCGCCCGCAGGACCTGCCGCCCTTTCCGCCCGGGTTCACCGTCATGAACCGGACCCCGATGGAAAGAACGAGGAGGCTTTAAGCATAGGATAGGAATGTTGTCAAGGGGAATGTTTATTACCCTTATTCTCCATCGGCGGGCTTGACCCGCTGATCCAGCCTTACTTTGACAACACGCAGTTAATCTGGTGAGGCTTTGCCAAATAAGCAAAAAAATTTGGGGAATGACTGTGAACATCAGTGGCTATCTTGCCGAGATTCAGAAAATTCAAGCCAGCGGCAAGGCCACTGAACATTCATATCGCCCTGCTTTGGAAAAGCTTTTCAAGTCCATCGACACGGCGGTTAACTGCATCAATGAACCCAAAGGTGTCAAGGTAGGGCGCCCTGATTTTGTATTTACGCGGAACATTGGCAAGGGCACTGAACTTACTGTGGGTCATTGTGAGGCCAAGGACGTTGGCCTCGACATATCGCCGAAGGCGATGAATGATTTCAACAAGGCGCAACATGGGCGTTATGTGAAGGCTCTGCCCAATTTGATTTATACAAATGGGTTGGATTTTGACTTTTACAAAGAAGGCCATCTCGCTCGCCAGATTTCGATTGCAGATTACCTGATCGGAATTCAGCCCAAGCCCGATCAATTTTCAGTTTTAGAACACCAGCTCAAGGATTTTGCACAACAGAAACTACAGACAATTACCTCGGCAGAAGATTTGGCCAAGATGATGGCGGGCAAAGCCGTTCTCATCAAAGACATTTTGTTTAACTCCCTTAAGGAAGACAATGAGCTACAAACCGATCTGACGGGTCAATATAATTCCTTCAAAGACATGTTGATCCACGATCTTTCTGTAGAAGACTTTGCTGACATTTATTCTGAGACAATTGCTTACGGCATGTTCGGCGCTAGGCTACATGATAAAACGATGGATGACTTCTCTCGCGCCGAGGCGCTGGAGTTGATGCCAAAATCCAACCCCTTCCTGCGCAATCTGTTCACCTACGTGGCTGGGCCGCAATTGGATGAACGCATCCGCCGCACGGTGGATGAACTGGCGGAAATTTTTCAGGCTACCAATTTGCAAAAACTGTTTGAAGACTTTGGCAAGTTCACCCAGCGCAATGACCCCTTCATTCATTTCTATGAAACGTTCCTCGCGCAATATAATCCGGCCAAGCGCAAAGCACGAGGCGTATGGTATACGCCCGAACCCGTGGTCAACTTCATCGTGCGCGCCGTTGATGATGTGTTGAAATCCGAATTTGGGTTGCCGTTGGGGTTGGCTGATACGTCCAAGGTGACGGTGGATTGGGACACGGGCCAAACCGACAACAAAGGCAAGGCCATTACCATCAAGAAGGAAGTTCATCGCGTTCAGATTCTCGATCCCGCCGCAGGCACGGGAACATTTCTGGCCGAGGTCATTAAGCAGATTGCACCCAAGGTGAAAGACGTGGCCGCAGGCCAATGGTCAAGCTACGTCGAGAAAGAACTGATCCCGCGCCTACATGGCTTTGAATTGCTCATGGCGTCTTATGCCATGTGCCACATGAAGCTGGATATGACGTTGACGGAGATGGGATACAAACCTACGGGCAATCCACCGCGCCTAGGAGTTTATCTTACCAACTCATTGGAAGAAGGCGAACGCGCCAACCAAACTCTGCCATTTGCGCAGTGGCTATCAAACGAAGCCAAGGAAGCCAACACCATTAAGCGCGATATGCCCATCATGTGTGTCATCGGCAACCCACCTTATTCGGGCCAATCCTCGAATAAAGGCCCTTGGGCATCACAGTTAGTTGAAGTTTATAAACTTGAACCTTCGTCGCTAAAGAGGCTCGACGAGCGGAATTCGAAATGGCTAAATGATGATTATGTAAAATTCCTCAGACTTGCGGAATACTTCATTGAACGAAATGGTGAAGGAATAGTGGGGTTCATAACTAACCATGGCTACATTGATAACCCAACTTTTCGCGGGATGCGCTGGCATCTCATGAAATCATTTGACGCAATATATGTGCTGGATTTGCATGGCAGTTCAAAGAAAATTGAACGATCGCCAATCGAGGAATCCGATGAGAATGTATTTGATATCCAACAGGGAGTCGCAATTATAGTTGCTGTGAAAAAGGCAAATTTCGGAAATAAAACATCTGAGAAAGTCTTAGGAAAAGTTTATCGCGGGGATCTATGGGGAAAAAGGGAGACAAAATATCAAAAGCTTTGGGAGTCGAATTTACTCAACCTCGGATACCGACACATCAGGATTGATGCACCGCACTATCCCTTCTTTGAAAGGGATGAAGCAAACGGTCGCACCTATGAATTAGGTTTCAGTCTGGTAAGATTTCTGACAGAAAATACAACAGGTATACAATCTAGGTCAGAAGAAAAATTCATCGATTTTTCTGCGAATACACTTAGTAATTCATTGAAGAATGAGTTCAGTGCTCAAAGTTTTAAGGTAGTTCCATTCACCCATAAACCCTTTGACCAGAGATTTTTTGCTTTCTTTGCAAATCCAGCAGCGGGAATGAAGAGTGGCAAAATACCAATGTCTTACAGAGCCAGATATTCTGTATCCCATCATCTTCTGCAGCCAAATCTTGCTCTGCTCTTTGGGCGGAGCAACAAATCTGATTTAACCGACCATTTTTTTGTTTCGCGCTACATGAGTGATGTAAAGTGCGCCGAGCGTTCGACGGGATCAATGTTTGCTCCTCTCTACCTTTATCCGGACCAGTATTCACTTGACCAAACCCGCCGCGTAAATTTCGATCCTAAAATTCACAAGCTCATTATAGCGGCGGCCACCGACGCTTCGAGGCCTGTTGCGCTAGCACCTAAAGGCAAGTTGAAGGTACCAGATGAACTAGCGATATTCGATTATATCTATGGCGTGTTGCATTGCCCGGCTTACCGCGAGACTTACAAAGAATTTTTGAAAATTGATTTTCCGCGGGTGCCTTATCCGGCATCGTCTGATGTGTTCTGGGATATTTCAGCCAAGGGCACGCAACTTCGCAAACTACATTTGATGGAAGACGCAGCCATTGGTGCTGCCGCGTATAAATTCACCGGGCAAGGTGACTCTGTTGTCGGCAAAGTTTCTTATGAAGGTGGCGTAGTGCGCATCAACGCCACACAGGGCTTTGAAGGTGTGCCGGAGATTGCGTGGAATTTCTATATCGGTGGCTATCAGCCCGCGCAGAAATGGCTCAAAGACCGCAAGACCCGCAGCCTCTCGTTTGATGACATTAGGCACTATCAAAAAATAATAAAAATTCTATCTGAAACTGACCGAATTATGAAAACCATCACCATGCCGTTATGAATAATCTGGCCACTCCCGCAACCCTCAGGCTCCCTCACACCATGAACGCACTCCCAAACACTTCCAACCCCGCCACCAACATCACCAACCGCATCGCCGCGCTGGGCGATTGGCGCGGGGAGGTGCTGGCGCAGGTCCGCAGGCTGATCCACGCGGCTTGCCCCGGCGTGGTGGAAGAATGGAAATGGCGCGGCGTGCCGGTGTGGGAATATGACGGCATCATCTGCACCGGCGAGACCTATAAAGCCGCAGTTAAACTCACCTTCGCCAGAGGTGCCGCACTGGCGGACCCAGAGAAGCTGTTCAACGCCAGCCTTGAAGGCAACGCAAGACGCGCCATCGATATCAAAGAAGGAGGTAAGCTCAACGAAGCGGCGTTCAAACAACTGATCAAAGCAGCGGCTGCGGCCAACAGCGCTGCGCGGGCGGGTAAAACGTAAACTGCACTGCATCTGCCATTGCGACTCAATGACAGGGCCTGGGAATCGCTATAGTCTGCCTTGATAACAAAAAACCAAGGGGAAGAACCATGAATGAACTAACCGTTTTAGAACTCAGCGTCATCTTGTGGGTGGCGCATGTATTAACGCAAGCGTTGACCGCGCGCAGTGAATTTGGCGATGATTATTTGTTCACCCCGCGCGACGCCAAGGTCACAGCCAAGGGCCTGAGCTTTGGCCGCGCCACGCGGGCGCTTCACAACTATACCGAAAATTTTGTGCCCTTCGTGGCCATGGATCTGGGCCTGATCGCCACGCAGCATACCGGCGGCATCGGTGCTACCATCTGGATCATCGCGCGTATCATCTATCTGCCGGTCTATATGAGGGGCATAAAATATGTGCGCACCGCCTGTTGGGCTGTGGGCGTTTTAGGTTTGCTGATGATGCTGGCGAGACTGGCGGGGTATTAGACGCCTTCAAATTTTCTTGACTATACCTCTTAGAGGTATAGTATGATTTACTTTAAGGGCGACACGTGCGGATTTTGAAAACCAAATGGTTTGCGCGCTTCGCCCGCAAGGAAAATATCAAGACGGGACGGTTGGTTGATGCTGTCATTCGTGCCGAGCGAGGCAAGATAGACGCTGACCTTGGTGGCAATCTGATCAAGCAACGTATTGCCCGCCCAGGTCAGGGTCGTTCCGGCGGATACCGAACCGTGATTGCCTTCCAAATGCGAAAGCGAGTGTTTTTCTCTATGGCTTTGCCAAAAATGAGAAAGGCAATATCGATGAAGAAGAACTGAGTGATCTCAAGAAGCTGACAGACCAGATTTTAGCCTTGAATGACGAACAACTTAAAATTGCTTTTAGAGAAAAAGAATTGAGCGAGGTGCTCTATGAACGCGAAACCGAAGTATAGAAGTTCCATTAGTGAAGTTGTGCATGAAACAGCAAGCGGCTTGAACAAGATTGGCCTAATCGACCACACGACAATGCGTGAGTTTGATGTCTCGTGCCTCACAAGCATCGAACCGCTTTCCGCCAAACAAATTCTCAAACTGCGCAAGAAGGCGGGCGTCAGTCAAGGCGTGTTCGCGCGTTATCTGAACGTAAAACCAAAAGCCGTGAGTGATTGGGAACGCGGTGAAAAGAAACCAAGTGGGCCATCGCTGAAGTTACTGTCTCTGGTGAAGGCAAAGGGGCTTGAGGCGATTATTTGACCTCAGCCTGATGTCATACAAAAGTTAAAGTCACTTCACCGTAACTCGTAACTTCAAACTTTATTTCCGAGCTTGTAAGATGAAATTAAATTTTGCATTTTTTGATAGTTCTTCACAAGTCGCTCATCGAGAGTGAGCTCCTCGCCGTATTTCGTGACGGCACGATTGATGCCGTTCAACAGTCCGAAAAGGGACATGTTAAAAACCGTCCCGTTGTCCTGAAAAATAAAGTGTTGATCTCGTGGCAAGTGTTCGTCTCCCCAATGGAGCAGCCAACGAACGGCCGTACCATTTTGTTCATCAATTAACTTGCGGGGTGAACCAGTGTGCATGAGCTTGTGACGCCACATTTGAATGGCAAATGAATTTGCGTACTCGTCAGGCTGCATGAACTTCGTCAAGAACTGCACCATACACTTTGATTGATCTTTTCATTCCCACTCCAATGTGCGGAGAACAGGTCGATCTGGGCAAATGCCGACATTACGTAACCATAGAGAGTGCTGGGTAGGCCATGATGTACACCACCCCATCCAGGTAATACGATTTGTTGATAGATAATTTCCGCTTCTTCTAACAGTCTTTACAAATCTTTTTTCAGAGGGTCTAAATGGGTCATCATTTACTACCGACTATAGCCGAGAACGAAAAAGTGCTGGCCTCCATCTCAGTCCCGCCACCCATTCACAATCGGATACCGCCTATCCCGCCCGAAATTCCGTCTCGTAATCTTAACTCCGGGTGCTGATTGCCGGCGTTTATATTCCGCCACATAAAGCAAATGCTGAATGCGCTTGACCAAGGCCACATCATGGCCACGTGCTACGATTTCGGCCACGGGTTGCTCAAGCTCCACCAGGCCTTCAAGAATATCATCGAGCACCTCATAAGGCGGCAGCGAGTCTTGATCCTTCTGGTTATCGCGCAGTTCTGCCGTGGGGGCTTTGGTGATGATACGCGACGGAATCACCGGGCTTTGCGTGTTGCGCCATTCGGCCAAGCGGTAAACTTCAACTTTATAAATATCCTTGATCGGGTTAAAGCCGCCGTTCATATCGCCATAAAGCGTGGCATAGCCAACACTCATCTCGCTTTTATTTCCAGTGGTGACAACCATCGCGCCGAATTTATTGGAAATCGCCATAAGGATCGCACCGCGCGTGCGCGATTGGATATTCTCTTCCGTGGTGTCACTGGTCTGGCCCGCAAACATCGGTTTTAAGCTAGCGAGAAAACCTTCCACTGGTTCTTTGATTGGCACCACATCATAGCGCACGCCCAAAGCCTTGGCGCATTCCTCAGCATCCACTAAACTGTCTTTGCTGGTATAGTGATAGGGCAGCATCACCAGATGCACGCGGTCTTTACCCAGTGCATCAACAGCCATGGCGGCAACGACCGCGCTGTCAATGCCGCCGCTCATGCCCAGCACCACGCCGGGGAAACGGTTTTTGTTCACATAATCGCGCAGGCCCAGCACGCAGGCGGCCCAGGTCTCTTCGTTCTTTTCCGGCAACGTGGCCACGTCACTTTTCGTCATTCGCCATTCGCCATTGGCCCCTCTTTCCCACTGCGTAACAGCCACAGCCTCTTCGAACATTGGCATCTGCAGTGCAAGCGTACGGTCTGCATTCAACACAAATGAAGCACCATCAAACACCAGCTCATCCTGCCCACCCACCTGGTTGAGATAGGCCAGTGGCAATCGGGTTTCGCTGACACGCGCCACAACAAGATTGAGGCGCACATCATCCTTGTTGCGCTCAAACGGTGAACCATTGGGCACAAGCAGAATTTCTGCACCGGTTTCGGCCAGCGTTTCGCACACGTCGGAGGCCCAAATATCTTCACAGATGGGCACACCAATGCGCACCCCTTTGAAACTGATCGGCCCAGGGGCGGGGCCGGGTTGGAACACGCGCTTCTCATCAAAAACACCGTAGTTCGGTAAATCATGCTTGAAGCGCAACGTTTCGATCTTGCCGCCGTTGAGCAACGCAACGGCGTTATGCAACAACGCACCCTCGCGCCAGGGTAAGCCAATCAAGATAGCGGGACCTTGCGCAAAATCCTGTGCCAGTTCTTCCACGGCAGATCTGCAGGCGGCAACGAACGTGGGCCGCAACACCAAATCCTCCGGCGGATAGCCCGATATGTAAAGTTCAGGAAACAGCACCAGATCAACGCCGCTCAATTTAGCAATCTCTGCCTTGGCCTGGGCAAGATTAACGGAAATGCTGCCCACGGTGGGGTTGAGCTGAGCCAGGGCAATGGTGAGTGTGTTGGTCATGAAAGGCTTAATAGCGTGAGTGAGCAAGCTGGGGAAGGCAACTTTCCTTCTCCCCTTGCGGGAGAAGAGGGATCGCGCCTTGGCGCGAGACGGATGAGGGGGTTTGCGTCCACGCGTGAGAGCGTTAACAGTTAACTCGCTGAATCGGCCCCCTCACCCGGCGCTTCACGCCACCTTTTCCAGCAAGGGGAGAAGGTAAAATTTGTGACGCATTGCCACATTGTTTCAGCGTCATATCACACTTGAAAATGCGCAATTTACACCCTTGCAAATTCTGTCTTGAAAGACCAAATTCGCTATAAATGAGGAAGTAAATATGCGTCTTGATAACGAAGGTGAAAGCGGCAACATCCAAGACGACCGCGGGCGTGGTGGTGGATTTGGCTCGCTTGGCGGCGGTTCCTCATCATTTGGAGGCGGTGGCGGCTTGGGCGGCATGTTGTTGCCTTTATTGCTGAACACGATAGGCTTTCGCGGCATAATCATTTTGGCCATCGTATATTTTGTCTTGAAAACGTTCTTGGGGATTGATTTGATCAACCTTGTGAACGGCGGTGGCGGTGGCATTTCCATGCCGCAGACCACATCCGTCACTCAATCGACCAGAACCACACAGCTGGATAAATCTGCCAATGGCGCCACGGCAGTAAGCGACCCCGGCAAAAAATTTGTGGCGAAAATTCTAAATTCTACCGACGAAGTGTGGACCAAGATCTTTGCTGACATGGGCAAACAATATGAAAAGCCCACTTTGGTGTTGTTCAGCAATTTTGATCAGACGGGCTGTGGCTCGGCGCAAAGCTCCATGGGCCCATTTTATTGCCCACAAGATCACAAAGTATACATTGACCTGGCCTTCTATCAGGAATTGAAAGACAAGTTGGGCGCACCTGGCGACTTTGCCCAAGCTTATGTGATTGCGCATGAAGTGGGTCATCATGTGCAAAATCTTTTAGGCATCGCTGATCAGGTGGACAGCCAGCGCCGCCGCGCCAGCCAAGTGCAGGCCAATGCCATATCTGTGCGCGTGGAATTGCAGGCGGATTGTTTTGCCGGCATCTGGGGCCAAAAGCTGGGCACACTCACCAAAATCCAACTTGATAATGGCGATATTGCGCAAGCTCTTAATGCCGCCAGCCAAATTGGCGATGACCATCTGCAAAAGGCATCTCGTGGTTATGCTGTGCCAGATAGCTTCACCCATGGTTCATCTGCCCAGCGCGTGAAATGGTTCAAAACTGGAATTGCGGCCCAATCATTGAATGACTGCGACACCTTCAGCGCCAGCAACCTTTAGCGAATTATTCATTGCTCATTAAGCTCATGGCGCAACCTTTTATTGCCTATGCCGCGATTTTGTTCAAAGCAGATTGCATTCAGCACTCGTATTTTCCCAGCCGTTAACATTGCCGATCTAAGTTTTCGAACATAGGTGGATGAATGAATCGGCAGTTTCTTGATCATGAGGTAGGTATACGCCTGTTAAAGGGCTTTGATCTTGCAATATTGTCTGCAAGCTCGTTTGTGCTTTGCATTGTTTTGAATGGTGAAGCCAATGCGGCAACCCCGGCGCTGGCCGGATCTTTCTCCCTTACATTGGCTTTTCTCTGCGTCTTCTTCACACGCGGATTTGGTCTTTATAGCGCAGCACAGATGCGCAAGCTGTTCTCAAACCTACTAAAAACCAGTCTGATCTGGGCGGTGATTGGCTTGAGTGCTGGCCTGGGTATCGGATTGGTGGGTTTACATCTTACTTCTGAATGGCAAGGTCTGTGGGTTATTGCGGCCGGAAGCACGATAGTCGCTTCGCGCGTAACAGTTTGGCTGGCCTTAAAGCAAAGGCCTCTAACGGGGGGTTCACGCAACAGGGTGGTGATCATCGGCGGTGGCAAAGCGGCTGAGGATGCCATCAACACTCTGGAAAAATCGCCTGGCCTTGATGTGGAAGTGCTTGGCCTGTTTGATGACCGCTTTGACAAGCGCAGCCCGGCATCTGTGCGTAAATACAAAAAACTTGGCACCATTGCCGATCTTTCAGCTTATGCACGTTTAAACCAGGTTGATCTGGCCGTCGTTGCAATTCCACTGTCGGCTGAACAACGCTTGTTACAAATTCTAAAACGCATTTGGGAGTTGCCCATCGACATTCGCGTGTCTGGCCAGCAGGGCGAACTTAGACTTTCGCCCCAGGCCTACACTTATCTTGGTAACTTGCCGCTGCTTGCGGTTTTTGACAGGCCACTGAATTCGTGGAACCAGTTCCTCAAAGACACGATAGACCGCCTTATCGCTTTACTTGCGGTGATCACGTTGTCGCCCGTCATGCTCGCTGTGGCCATTGCTGTGAAGCTGGAAAGCAAGGGGCCTATTCTCTTTAAACAAAACCGCTATGGCTTCAATAACGAGCTGATCGGAGTTTATAAATTCCGCTCTATGTGTGTAGTAAGCGCTGATGCCGCCGCTGCAAAACTTGTAACCAAGGGTGATCCGCGCGTGACGAAAGTAGGCCACATCATCCGAAAATCGTCGCTGGATGAGTTGCCGCAACTATTCAACGTATTGATGGGTCAGTTGTCATTGGTTGGCCCACGTCCGCATGCCACCCAAGCCAAGGCTGCAGGTGGGCTTTATGACGAAGTTGTGGAGGGTTATTTCGCGCGTCACAAAGTGAAGCCGGGTATAACAGGTTGGGCGCAAATTAACGGCTGGCGCGGCGAAACTGACACGCTGGAAAAAATCGAACAGCGCGTGAAACATGACCTTGAATATATCGACAAATGGTCACTTGCATTTGACCTTTACATTTTGATGAAAACGCCCTTTGCGCTGTTAAAAACTGAAAACGCATATTAATAATTTAAGCAGGCGCATAACTGGGCTAATAACGCTTGCGAGGATACAGTAAATGAGAGTTTCTATAATCCCTGCACTATGCCACCACCCCGCCTAACTCATCGGCAACATGTGCACGAATGATGTCTTCGAAATTCCGGTCAGCCACAAAACCCAAATCTCGCGCGCGCTTTGCGTCAAAACGTGTTGGCCAGTTTTTCACGATGGCCCAAATCACATCATCGGGCTGATCTTTGATAAGAGACACAACGTTATTGCCGGCAACAACGCGCAAGGCATCGATTTGTTGTTGAACAGTAACACCCACACCAGGCATGGTGATATTGCGTCGTGGCCCGACCAGCGCACCGTCAAGCCCGGCCGCATGGATCAGAAAATTTACAGCGCTGCGTGGGCTGGCATGCGTGTGCACCACATCGCGCGGCACCGGCAAAATCGCTTCTTGACCAGCCAAGGGTTCACGAATGATGCTAGAAAAAAAACTCGAGGCCGCGCCGTTGGCCTTTCCGGGGCGCACGCAAATGGTGGGCAACCTGATGCCGATACCGTCAAAAATGCCTTTGCGCGTATAATCCGCCAGCAACGCCTCACCAATCATCTTCTGCGTGCCGTAAGATGTGAGTGGCGTGAGGTGAAAATCGTCGGGGATCACAGCGGGGAAGGGTGCGCCGAAAACCGCTATCGTTGAGGTAAAAACCACGCGCGGTGAAATTTTGGCAAGCCGCAATGCATCAAACAACGCCAGTGTGCCGTGAAAATTAACCCGGTAACCCAAATCAAAATCTGCTTCCGCTATGCCCGATACAATGCCAGCAAGGTGAAATACAAGATCAGGTTTTAATGCGGCCAGTTTTTCAGCTTCTCCTGCAGCTGAAAGATCGCCGACGTGCCGGTGGCACAGAGGTGACGGTGTTTTGCCCACCGCCACGTCTTGCAAGTGCAGCTCTGTGATGTTTTTATCCGCCACTGCGCCATCAGCCAACAGTCGCGTCGTCAGCTTGCGGCCGATCATGCCGAAAGCGCCAGTTATCAGAACCCGCATTATTTTCCCCAGTTCAGAGCAAGTGGATTAACTTCACGCGCCAATTCCAAAAGCCCTTTGCGTGTTTCAGGATGCAAGGGCCGCAGCGGATGGCGCACATGATCTGACTTGATCACGCCGCCAGCCATCATTACGGCTTTGGCCGCTCGCAAACCACATTGGCGGTTTTCGTAATTGATCAGTGGAAGAATTCGTTTGTAAAGTGAAGCTGCCGTGGCGCGGTCTCCGCCACTATGCGCTGTGATAATAGGTTTAATGAGATCAGGAATCATGGCACTGCACATGGAACCTGTGGCCCCAGCATCCAAGTCTGCCATTAACGTAATCGACTCTTCTCCATCAAATGGCCCGACGATGTTTTTGCCGCCAGCTGAAATAAGATCACGTAATTTCTGTGCGGCGAAGGCCACCTCGATTTTGAAATAGGAAACGAGTGGCACGTCTTGCGCCAACCTCACAAGGAATGGCACAGACAATTTCACACCAGACAGCGGCGCGTCCTGCACCATGATGGGAAGGCCGGAAGCTTTGGCGATGGCCGTGAAATGTTCAATCATCGCACCTTCGTCGGCCTGCAAGGCAGCGCCATGATAGGGTGGCATCAGCATCAACATCGCCGCACCATGATCAGCTGCATGACGCGCCCGCGCCGCTGCAATCTGCGTTGAGAAATGCGAACACGTCACAATTACGGGTACGCGGCCAGCCACGTGTTGCAAGCAGGCTTCGGTGGTAACGCGGCGCTCTTCATCCGTCATCACAAACTGCTCGGAAAAATTGGCGAGGATGCAAATGGCGTCTGATCCTTGATCCACCATCAAATCCATGCAGCGGCGCTGGCCCTCAAGATCAAGCGATCCATCGTCATGAAAAACGGTGGGGGCAACGGGGAGAACCCCAATCAGTGGTTTTTTCAAAGGTTTAGCCTCAACGAAGTTTGGGTTGGTCCAGCATTTGTAATACAAATGGATTGGTGCCTGCAATACGCTCCTTCACCATCTTTGCCAATTCATTTCCGGCGCGACGAAAGTCTTCATCGATGCCAATAATTTCCGGTTGCATGATGGAAACAAGTTCAGTCATCGGCTTGGCCACCAGATCATAGTCCCGGCCAATCACCCGCCGCCCTTGTGCCAATCCTGCAATAATCGCTAAGGCTACACTTGACGATACGCAGATGATTGCGTCCGGCGGTTCTTTACGCTGCGCAAGTTCAAGTCCGGCTTGTTGCAATTCGCTGATTTCCGAATCGGTATTAGCGTTGGCCAACATAAACCCCGTCAACTCAAAATCAGCTAAACCGCGCTCAAAGCCTTTTAAAGTGTGATGATAATAATTTAAACTGGGCGGCGGGCTAACCAGCGCAACATGTGTACGGCCTTTGGCTTTCAATATGCGAAGCGCCTCATAGGCAAATGCTTCATTATCAAAATCAAAATAGGCGTGTTCAATTGCCATATCGGTGCGGCCGTGGGTGGCAAAGGAAAAATTATTCTCGACCAAGTAACGCACCCGCGGATCATCTGGCTGCGTGCGCGAGATGATCACACCATCGGCCGAATTGGTTTCGACAATATAGCGAATGGGTTCCATCGGGTCAGAAAGCGAATAGGGTGTAACTACCAAATGATAGGGCGAGCCCTTCAGCGAATCAGAAATGCCATAAATCATATTGGCAAAAAAGCCTGAACTACCATCTTGCGGGTTCAACACCAGTGTGATCACATTGCTTTTGCCGGTGCGCAAACGAACGCCTGCGCGGTTGGGACGATAGCCGGCTTGCTGGGCCGCAAGTTGCACGCGTTTGCGGGTTTCTAGTGCGATGTCCGGGCTATTGCGCAGAGCCTGGCTGACCGTGGAAATCCCTAATCCGGTGACTTCTGCCAAGGTACGCAACGTAGGCCGCTTTTCATAGT
>JAYVCU010000233.1:0-28115 GCA_043749835.1 Hyphomicrobiales bacterium | reverse complement strand
GCTGCGCAGCTTGCCAAGGAACTCATCGAAGGCAGCGCGTTCTTCATCAAGCTTGCGGCGCAAGGCCTCAAGTTCATCAAGTTTAGTTTTGCGATATTCGTCAAAAGCCTGATTGCCAGTTGGCGCAAAGCCCTGCCAGTCACGTCGTTTCCATGAGCCGCACGCACTCGCAAACTGGTTTGCGGCGTCACGCGGGGTTTTCCACTGCTGCCACGTTTGATTCCACGGCGCTTGCATTGCACTTGCTCCTGTCCAGATTTCACCTTTACGATGTTTCAAATAAAGGGCCAAAAGCCCGAGTGGCCAAAACACCACGAAGCCACCCAGAACTGCGCCCATTTCCAAAATTGACCACGGCTTTCGTTCAGCCCGTGTACGTTTCCAACCAGAAAAGCGGTGGGTTTCGCCGTTATCGGCGTCAGCATAAGAACCAGTATTCATAATTCCCCCTCCTTCATCGGGTCATATGCAAGTGGTGAGGTTTTTGGCCAATTCAAGGGCGCGGTGCAATTTGTAACCTTTGCCAACTGCACCAAATTGTTTAAAAGCTGCGACAGAGACAGGAAATTGCAACATGCCAACTTACCGTTCGCGAACAACAACACATGGCCGCAACATGGCGGGGGCGCGCGGGTTATGGCGCGCCACAGGCATGAAAGACGGCGATTTTGGCAAGCCCATTATTGCAGTGTGTAATTCCTTTACGCAATTTGTGCCGGGCCATGTGCATTTGAAAGACATGGGTCAGTTGGTGGCACGTGAGATTGAAGCTGCAGGCGGCGTGGCCAAAGAGTTTAATACCATTGCTGTTGATGACGGCATCGCCATGGGCCATGACGGGATGCTCTATTCCCTACCGTCGCGCGAGGTTATTGCCGACAGCGTAGAATATATGGTCAACGCGCATTGCGCCGATGCGATGGTGTGCATTTCCAATTGCGACAAGATCACACCCGGTATGTTGATGGCGGCGATGCGGCTTAATATTCCGGCGGTTTTTGTGTCTGGCGGTCCGATGGAAGCGGGCAAATATTTGGCACCTTCAGGCAAGATCAAGGCTGTGGATTTGGTGGATGCCATGGTGGCTGCTGCTGATGACACCTATTCCGACGAGGAAGTCGAAGTCATCGAACGCTCCGCCTGCCCCACCTGTGGTTCATGCTCTGGCATGTTCACCGCTAATTCCATGAACTGCCTGACTGAGGCCTTAGGGCTTTCATTGCCGGGCAATGGCTCAACGCTGGCCACGCATTCTGATCGCAAGCGCTTGTTTCTGGAAGCTGGGCATCTCATCGTTGATATCGCCAAGCGTTACTATGAGCAAAATGATGAAAGCGTGCTGCCACGCAAGGTGGCTTCGTTCAAAGCCTTTGAAAACGCCATGACGCTGGATATCGCGATGGGCGGCTCTACGAATACCGTATTGCATATTCTGGCTGCGGCCTATGAAGGCGGGATTGATTTCAGCATGGATGATATTGACCGGCTTTCACGCCGCGTGCCGTGCATCAGCAAAGTGGCACCTGCCAAAAGTGATGTGCATATGGAAGATGTGCACCGTGCTGGCGGGGTGATGTCGATTTTGGGTGAATTGGAAAAAGCGGGTCTTATTCATGGTGATTTGCCCACGGTGCATTCCACCACACTGGGCGATGCACTTAATCACTGGGACATTGGCCGCACCAAATCTGAAAGTGTTCGCACGTTCTTTATGGCGGCACCCGGTGGCGTGCCTACACAAACCGCTTTCAGCCAGGATCGTCGTTGGGAAAGCCTGGACCTTGACCGCGAGAAAGGCGCCATTCGCAGCGTTGAACATGCGTTTTCGAAAGACGGTGGCTTGGCCGTGTTGAAAGGCAATCTGGCTGTTGATGGTTGCATCGTGAAAACCGCTGGCGTGGACGAATCCATTTTGAAATTTGCAGGTCCCGCAGTGGTTTTTGAATCACAGGATTCTGCGGTTGCCGGAATTCTCAATGGCGAAGTGAAAGCGGGCGATGTTGTGGTGATCCGCTATGAAGGCCCACGCGGTGGACCGGGCATGCAGGAAATGCTCTACCCCACCAGCTACATTAAATCCAAAGGCCTCGGCAAAGTTTGCGCTTTGGTTACGGATGGTCGCTTTTCTGGTGGCACGTCGGGACTGTCGATCGGCCACGTGTCGCCTGAAGCGGAAGAAGGTGGGTTGATTGCGTTGGTTGAGAGCGGAGACCGTGTTGAGATCGACATTCCAAACCGCAAAATTAATTTGGCAGTTGCTGATGCGGTATTGGCCCAGCGTAAAAGTGCTCAAGAAGCCCGCGGCAAAGACGCTTGGACGCCAGCCAAGATGCGCCCGCGCAAGGTAACAACGGCGCTTCGGGCTTATGCAGCTTTTGCAACATCTGCGGCCAAAGGTGCAGTGCGCGTGGTGCCGTGACCGGTTTGGATGAAACCCTGTTACGCAGAGCGTTTGCCGTTGCCACAAAGGCACGAGAACTGGGTGATCATCCATTTGGTGCCGTGCTGGCCGATGCCGACGGCCAGGTACTGATGGAACAGGGCAACGGCTATTCATCCGAAGGCGGCGACCGCACCGCTCATGCTGAGCGCCTGCTCGCTTCACGGGCGGCCAAGGCCTTTAGCGCCGATTTTCTGACACAATGCACACTCTATAGCTCTGCTGAACCCTGCGCCATGTGCGCTGGTGCCATTTATTGGGCGGGGATTGGACGAGTCGTTTTTGGTCAAACTGAAAAAGATTTAAAGCGCCAAACTGGTGACCATGCTGAAAATCCCACCTTGGACTTGCCTTGCCATATTGTATTTGACGCCGGCCAGCGGCCAACAAAAGTCATCGGGCCGTTGCTCGCCGAAGAGGCCGCTACATTGCAGGCTGACTTTTGGAGCCAACGCAAATAGCAATTTGGATTAGCGCGTTGGCTTAGTCTTCACCAAACTAGCCCTTGCGCTGTGCAGTTGGTCAAGCAGATGCAAGGCCACGCTGATGCCGGATTGATTGACCCCGAAGTTCTGCTCCAGTTCCTGGATGAGATAAGCGCGGGCAATATCGGCCTCGGTGAATGCCTCTTGGTCTGCTTCATGCAGCGGTATCAGCCATTGTTCCGACAACCATATTTCCAATGTGTCTTCGTCGATGTTTACGCGGGCGATAAAATCAGTGCGCTTTAGCAGCATCACACCATCTCCCCACGCGGGTCGTCTGCGCCATCAGGTGACCAGCCTTTCAGAAAATCATTGAGCTGTTGATCGGCGCGTTTGGGCAGCACCACGCGCAACTTCACCAGCAGGTCGCCGCGCCCCGCCACGCCTTTGCCTTTAAGGCGCAGTTGCGAGCCCGAGTTTGAATTGGCTGGAATGTTCAACAACACCGTGCCACTGGCTGTTGGTGCTTTTATTGGACCGCCCAATGCGGCTTCCTTAATTGATACCGGCAATTCAATAAGCAGATCATCTCCAACACGCGTAAGGAACGGGTGAGGCAAAATGGCAATTTCAACGCGCGCATCTCCGGCGCCACCAGATCCTTGGCTGGGCGCGCCCTTACCTTTTAGCCTGATATTTTGACCATCGTTTATGCCAGCCGGAATTTTAACATCGATGGTGCTGCCATCAGGCAAATTGAGGCGCTGGGTTGCGCCATTCACGGCATCCAGAAATGGAACGCTCAAACGATATTGTAAGTCTTGACCCCGCGCGTTTCGGCGAGCGTTCGCTTGTCTGCCTAACATCTCTGCCAACATATCGTCCATGCCGTCGATGTCGGAAAAACCAGAGGCAGATTCGTAGTTTGGATTGGCACCACGGGCAGCAGCATTGGCTCCAGCATAGTCGCGGTAGTATTGGCGCTGTTGTGGCTTTTCATTACCTGACGCGTCAATCACTCCGGCATCAAACTTGGCACGCTTTTCATTGTCTGACAGTAATTCATTTGCTGCTGAGACTTCTTTGAACTTATCTTCAGCTTTTTTATCACCGGGGTTCAGGTCTGGGTGCAGATTCTTGGCGAGCTTGCGGTAAGAGGTGCGAATTTCATCGGCAGATGCTGATTTAGAAACACCTAAAATTTCATATGGACTTCGCAAAAAAGTGCCCCTTTGTGCCGACTATATGCGCTGCTACTGCGAAATCAAGATTAGCAAAAAAAGGATGGTGGGCGATGCAGGATTCGAACCTGCGACCCGATGATTAAGAGTCATCTGCTCTACCAACTGAGCTAATCGCCCATCCTTTTAGTGCCTCTAACGGTTGGGCGCTGGCGGTCTATAGGCAGGAACAGCCCTTACCGCAAGCGCAATTCCCACTCGCCAATAGCTTAGACCTTGTCTTTATCCTGGCCCGACATTTTCGCAACTTCAGCAGCGAAATCGTCTTGGGCTTTTTCGATACCTTCGCCCAGTTGCATGCGCACGAACCCAGCAATGGTGATGGCACCACCAGCTTTGGTTCCTGCTTCCAGTGCAGCTTGGGTTACGCTTTTGCTGGCGTCATGCACATAAGCCTGTTCCAGCAAACAGTTTTCCTTGCCATAGGTTTTGAGGCCAGATGCTACAATTTTTTCCATCACATTGGCGGGCTTCCCGGCATTCTTTTCTTCCAGCACAGCGGCTTCACGCGCCAGCACGTCTTTGGGTATAGCATCCATGTTCAAAGCAATCGGGTTGGTGGCAGCGACGTGCATCGCGAGCAGGCGACCAAAGGCCAGGAGGTCTTCGGTTTTACCCTCGGATTCCAAGGCCACGATTACGCCGATTTTGCCCAATCCGGGGGCGATTTGGTTGTGAATATAAGAGCCAATTGCTCCTTTTTTTGATGTCACCACAGCCGTGCGGCGCACAGTCATATTTTCACCAATAGTGGCCACCAGTTCTGCGACATATTCTGCAACAGCATGAGGTGAGCCGGGAAAATGCATGGTCTTTAAGGCTTCGGTTGAACCACTGGCATTGATCGCCAACTTTGAAATCTCAGTCACCATGGCCTGGAATTTTTCATTGCGGGCAACGAAATCGGTTTCGGAGTTCACTTCGACAAGTGCGCCGATCTTACCCTTGATACAAAGGCCGACAAGTCCTTCGGCGGCTATGCGAGAGGATTTTTTCGCGGCCTTGGCCAAACCCTTGGCACGCAGCCAATCGACTGCTTCTTCAGTGTTGCCAGCCGTTGCGGCTAATGCAGCTTTGCAATCCATCATACCCACGCCGGTCTTTTCGCGCAGGTCTTTCACCAGTGCAGCGGTGATTTCAACCATGTAAATACCTTTTCATTTTACTCACTCTGTCACCCGTGGAGTAAGGCAGTAGTCCAATTTGAATTAAGCAACTGAGCGAAAGTTTACGCGCCATCCCCGCCATCGCGAAGATGACGGGGTGGAGTGGGCGATTTTGCGCCCCGCTCCATATTGATTAAGCTGGAATGGCTTCAGTTATTAGTGCTTCAGCAGCACCTGCATCAACACCCGAATGATGTTGCGACTTTTCGATGCCTTCGAGAACAGCCTTTGAAACCAGTTCACAATAAAGGGCCACGGCACGGGCCGCGTCATCATTGCCAGGAATTGGATAAGTCACACCCGCAGGATCGGAGTTCGTATCGATGATGGCCACAACCGGAATGCCCAAACGATTGGCTTCCTTGATTGCTATTTGTTCTTTATTCGTGTCGATCACGAACAAAATGTCAGGTGTGCCGCCCATGTCTTTGATGCCGCCCAAGGCTTTTTCAAACTTGGTTTTATCACGTGTCATTTTAAGAACTTCGCGTTTCTTAAAACCAGTGCCCTGTTTTTCAAGCACCTCGTCAATCTTGCGCAGTGCCTTGATGGAATTGGAAATGGTTTTCCAGTTGGTGAGCATGCCTCCAAGCCAGCGGGCGTTCACATAATATTGGGCGCAACGTTTGGCACTTTCAGCAATTTCAACAGAAGCTGAACGTTTGGTGCCAACAAACAAAACACGGCCACCCTTGGCCACTGTTGCACTGATGATTTCCAGCGATTGATGCAGCAAGGGTACAGTTTGCGACAAATCCAAAATATGGATGCCATTGCGTGTGCCATAAATATAGGATTGCATCTTGGGGTTCCAGCGATGCGTCTGGTGTCCGAAGTGAACGCCTGCCTCAAGAAGCTGGCGCATTGTGAAATTCACAGCCATTTTAGTTCCTTTTCCGGTTAATCCTCTGCAAGTGGCGTGATTGGCAAATACCGACACATGCATTATTGCATCTGCGTTTTGTCAACACCGGAAGGATGGCCTCTATGTGGAGCGGACGCACTTCGTACCGAAGCACTTGGCTCATGAGACAATCCAAACACCTGCATGTGGTTTTGAATGCCGGGCTATTAGCAGCGCTTTTCTGTATTGGCAAGGGACAAGAGTTCGGATCAGGCTTATAACAAAAGACGCGCAGCCGCATCACAAATAACCGCAGATCGTGTCACATAAACCTTTGCAATGAAAAAAACATGACAATTGGCGACAGCACGACCACGGCCATGATAAAGCGAATTATTAACTCAAAAGTCCAATTCAAACCGAAAAAAGCTGGGTGCGTTAACACTCCAGCTTCATTCATCGCAGTTCGGTAAAATAAAGACGTAATTCGACCTTACTATTTCGTCGATTACTTCTTCATCGCCTTGTGTTTCATCTTGCGGCCCATCATCATCTTCTTCAATTCACCCATGCACATTGTAACATCAACGGGATTTTCCATGCCGTTGCAAAATGTGCGTGCCGCTTGATTCATACTTCCCATAGTCGAATCGCCTGCATAAGCTGCGCCAGAAACGGCAAATACAACAGCAACTGTTGCCAAAGTAAGCTTCATCATGATCTCATTCCTTTTCAAATGTGCATCTTGCCAGCATTCGTTATAAAACATAAATGCCTACTATGGTTATGCGTAACGAATTAGCACCTGTCAACAAAATTGACGCGAAAATAATATGGAAACCACTCCCGCAGCTGACACTATTTCGTGAAACAATTGTGAAGATGGAAACACAAGTTGCCCTGATTGCTGACGGTCAGGTTGCGGAAACCGTGTGGCTGGTAGAGCACCCTTCCCTGTACACATCAGGTACCAGCGCCAAGGCGGCTGACCTTTTGGAACCTTCGCGTTTTCCGGTTTTTGAAACGGGCCGAGGCGGACAATACACCTATCATGGGCCTGGCCAGCGTGTGGCCTATGTGATGTTGAACCTGGCAAAGCGGGGCGGAGACGTGCGTGCCTTTGTGGCGGCGCTGGAGCGATGGCTGATTGCCACGCTGGCAGAGTTTGATGTTAACGCCGAAAGACGCGAAGACCGGGTTGGGATTTGGGTGCGACATAGTGGTGGCGAAAGCAAGATTGCGGCCATTGGAATTCGGGTGCGGCGCGGTATCACGTTTCACGGTGTGAGCTTGAATGTGAGCCCTGACCTTTCGCATTTCGATGGCATTGTGCCGTGCGGCGTTTCTGAACACGGCGTCACGAGCTTGGCTGCGCTGGGCATTAATGTAACTATGGCCGGCGTTGACTTAGCACTGCGGCGCAATTTTGAAACAGTGTTTGGCCTCACGGTCAATGCCTGATGGACGCACTAACCCTTTTTGGTCTCGTTGCTGTTTCCATGATGCTGGTCACTTATGCCCTTGAGGGGCGCAGCCACTGGTTTGTTCTGGCCTTTGCAGCAGCCTGCGGCCTGGGTTCAGCTTACGGCTTTCTGCAAGGCGCCTGGCCGTTCGGTATTGTGGAGGCTTTATGGGCGGTTGTTGCGCTGCGGCGCTGGCTTAAGCGTTGATAATTGAAACTTGGCTTCAGCCGCTTTGGAGCCTATGCCCCGCCCCATGAACGTACATGTCCCTAAAGTTGGCCTGGTGCAGCTGGGCTGCCCCAAGAATCTGGTAGATAGCGAACGCATCCTCACGCAGCTGCGCGCCGAGGGTTATAAAATCGCCCCCGGCTATGATGACGCTGATGTGGTGATTGTGAATACCTGCGGGTTTCTTGATAGCGCCAAGGCCGAGAGCCTGGCCGCCATTGGTGAGGCGATGCAGGAAAATGGTCGGGTGATTGTAACAGGCTGTTATGGCGTTGAAAAAGATGTGATCACGTCTGCGCACCCCGGAGTATTGGCTGTGACGGGACCCCACCAATATGAGCAAGTGGTTCAAGCGGTTCATGCTGCTCTGCCGCCACTGCATGATCCGAAAATGGATTTGGTGCCGCCACAGGGTTTGCATCTGACGCCGCGCCATTATTCGTATTTGAAGATTTCAGAGGGCTGCAATAATCGCTGTACCTTCTGCATCATCCCTTCCATTCGTGGCGATCTTGTCTCACGCCCAATGGCCGCCGTGCTTTATGAAGCGGAGCGTTTGGTCAAAGCAGGCGTGAAAGAGCTTTTGGTCATCTCGCAGGATACGTCTGCTTACGGCGTTGATATCAAATATGCTACCAGCCCCTATAAGGGCCGCGACGTGCGGGCCAAGTTTTATGATATGTGCAAAGAGTTGGGCGAACTTGGTGCCTGGGTGCGCTTGCATTATGTTTACCCCTACCCGCATGTGGATGATGTGATCCCACTGATGGCGGATGGTAAAATTCTGCCGTATCTCGATATCCCATTCCAACATGCCTCACCTGCTGTGTTGAAGAATATGCGCAGGCCGGCCAACCAGGAAAAGGTTTTGGAACGACTGGCAAAGTGGCGCGGCATTTGCCCCGACATTGCGGTGCGTTCCACATTCATCGTGGGTTTTCCGGGAGAGACGGACGCAGATTTTGAATATCTGTTGCAATGGATGAAAGAGGCGAGGCTGGAGCGCGTGGGTTGTTTTAAATATGAGCCTGTGTCTGGTGCGCGTTCCAATGATTTGGGTCTGCCGCAAGTTGCAGATGACCTGAAGGCCGAGCGCTATGCACGCTTTATGGAAACCCAGCAGGTGATTTCAGAAGAAATCCTTGCTTCACGCGTTGGCAAAGTGATTGACGTCCTGATTGATGAAATTGATACGACGAATGATGAAGCCGTGGCCCGCTCAAAATGGGATGCGCCAGAGATTGATGGCAATGTGTTCATCCCCGGTGGCACAAATTTAAAAGTGGGGGAGATCGTCCGTGTGCGGATTATTGAGGCTGAGGAATATGATTTAGTGGGTGAGCTGGTTTAACAATTCCATAAACCGCACCGCGGCATGGAAATCTGCCTTGCGCCATTCGCGCCGCTGGGCGGCTTGTGTATCTGGGCCCCATTGCGCAATTTGAAAATTTTCATCCACATGCGCTGCATTCCACGCAGCATCGGCCGCAATAGCGCGACTGTGCAGCATTAGCGCCATTAGAGCAGAGCCTGTCAACGTCATGGCGTTGTGGATGGCGGCGAGCGTGAAATTGTCAATCGTCGATATATGGGTTTCAACGGCAGACAAGCCGGCAAACGGTTGCGCCACATGAACTATGCCCTTAGCTTTCAAAAATTCTGCGCCGAGTGTTGTGTGCGCCCACAACAGCACCGGATCCCATGCCTTGGCTTGTAGCGCCACCAAGTCAGCAGGCTTTTCAGCGCGGTAACACACCAGATCATTGCCCGCGTAAGCAACAATTTCGCCTAATACATGGGTGCGGGAACTTGTTACGGTATCAATCGCTGAATTGGCCAATTTGGTGAGGGGCATCAGCGCTGGGTTGATCAACTTGTCAACGGCGGTCCATTCGGCTGCCACCGCCACAGCCAATGCGCGCGTCGGCAAAATGAGTTTTTGCTTCATGGGCGTTTTTACGGCGCGGCCATCCAGCAAGATTGTTAGATCTTCGCCAACCGTCACAACTTTATAAAAACGTTTCGGCAAAGGCCGAGCAACGCGGTCTTTGCTTAGGCGCTCCCAACGTTCATCCGAAGTCTCGTCAGTCATCGAAACGCTCCGGATTAAAACCAAATGTCTTGAATGTTGCTAATATATGTTCGGGCAGCGGCGCTGTAACATCCACTTTGCCCTCTCGCGGATGTGGAAATTGAATGCGCCTTGCATGAAGGTGCAAGCGATTTTGAACATCGTCGGGTAAATTCAAATCGCCACCATATTTGTTATCACCCAAAATCGGTGTGCCGATATGATGCGTATGGGCACGAAGCTGGTGCTGGCGGCCAGTGAGCGGTTTTAATGACAACCAGCTGGCGCTTTTGTCTTCTGATTTGTCCAACACTGTATAGCTCGTCACAGCGCTTTGTTCGTCGTCTTTTTCATCTGGCTTGGCAGCGCGCATTCTATCGCCGTCGTCACTGCGCGCTTTAATCAGCGGCACATCGATGCGGCCCTGCGCTGGGTTGGGAACGCCCTTCACCACCGCCCAATAGGTTTTTTTCACATTGCGCGTGGCGAAGAGCCGGCCCAAGCTTGCGGCCACAGCGCGGCGCTTGGCGATGACGATGACGCCTGAGGTATCACGGTCCAGCCGGTGCACCAAAACCGGGCGCTCTTTTAATTCAGCGCCCAGTCCCATGAGAAGACCATCGAGATGGAGATGCGTTTTGGTTCCACCCTGAACCGCAAAGCCAAACGGTTTGTTCAAAACAAAAATATCCTGATCTTCAAATATGACCATAGACAAAAATAATTCGCGCTCTTTCGGCGTGAGCGGTTTTACATCTTCTTTGGGCGCATCGGCGGGCCTTGTATCAAAAGCCAGCGGCGGCACGCGAATTTCCTGGCCTTTGGAAAGACGCGAATTGGTTTTCACCCGGCCTGCCCCCACGCGGACTTGTCCTGTACGAGTGAGTTTGTTGAGGTAGGCAAAGGTCACTTGCGGGAAATGCAATTTGAACCAGCGGTCAACTCGCATACCATCTTCATCGGCTGAGACTTCATGGCGTTTAACTTCAATACTCACGCTGCAAATTCCCTGACGAGTGCGAGGCCCGCAAAGCACGCGATGAGGCAAAGACCTACCGAGGCCAGCGCATATCCTGCTGCGCCAAACATATCGCGGCGTTCCACCAATAAAGCAAAATCGAGCGCGAAGGCTGAGAACGTGGTGAAGCCTCCTAAAATACCCGTTGTTAAAAACAATCGCATTTCGTTTGATAAATTCAAACGTAAGGCCATGGCTTGCGTCAACGCGCCCATCACGAAACAACCGATGATGTTGACAGCGAGTGTGTGCCAGGGGAATGCACTTCCTGCCAGCCGGCCCACGCTGATGTTCATGCCGTAACGGGCCGCCGCTCCAATCCCGCCTCCAAAAAACACAATCACGGCGTTCATCAGAACCAGCCCTTACGTTTAAAATAAATCATCGGTAACAAGGCAGACGCCACCATCAGTGCAACCGCATAGGCATAACCATATTGCCATTGCAGTTCTGGGATAATTTTGAAATTCATACCATAGATCGAGGCAATCAGAGTGGGCGGAAGGAAAGCTACTGAGGCGACTGTGAAGATTTTGATGATGGTATTTTGCTCAATCGAAATCATCCCCAACACGGCATCCAGGAGAAAAGAAATCTTACTGGTTAAATAGCCAGCGTGGTCAGTGAGCGAGGTTATATCGCGCTGCGCCACTTTCAGGCGCGCCTTGTTATCAGCCACTTCTTTTGTTGAGCGCATCTGGTCAAGAACCGCTTGCGAAAAGGCCAGCATGCGCGAAATCGAAACCAGACTTTCACGCATCCGCGAGGTGAAATCACCTTCCTCACCAACTTTCCCTAACATCTGCTCTAAATTAACCGGCCTCCTTCGGCGCCTGGGTTGCTTTTTGGTCAAAAACGAAGTCGAGAAAACCTGCTTGGAGGTTTCCTCCACAATTTGGCCTACGCGCTCCAAATGATCAGCGGCGCGGTCAATCACTGCTTCGACCAAACTTACATAAACGCTCCACCCATTAGCACCATTGGCGTGGCGCATGGCCTGTTTCACATATTGTGGAAAAGCCTGCGGGTGGTGATAGCGCACGGTGATCAGTTGCTGGCCTTTGATGATGAAGGTAACAGGTGAAGACTCCGGCCTGTCATCTTCACCACGCCTGATCAAAGTGGCGGTCATCACTGTGGCACCGTCTTCCTGATAGAGCCTACTGGACGCTTCAATTTCGGCCAATTCACCACGCGTAGGAATGTCAAAGCCCAGCGCATGTTCAACGCGGGCTTCTTCCTCATGGGTCGGCTCAACTAGGTCGATCCAAATTGAACGGGCCAAGACTTCCTCGGCCACGTCAGAGGGGTGCTCGACCAGACAGCTTTGCGCGATTCCAAAAGCCTTTAGCATGATAAGGGGTAAAGCCTGTGCTGCGGCGAAGCGCAAGCGACTTGAAGCCTAAAGGCCATGCCCTGAAGTTCAAATAGTTTGCCTTGAACTTTCGGGGTTGGCAACTAAACAGCTCCGATGTCTCAAATCGTCCACATCATTGGTGCCGGAATGGCTGGCTCAGAGGCCGTATGGCAGGTTGCAAAAGCGGGTGTGCAAGTTGTTCTTCATGAAATGCGCGGTTTAACCAAAACTGACGTTCACAAAACTGATCATTTTGCCGAACTGGTGTGTTCGAACTCGTTTCGATCTGACGACAAAGACCTGAACGCTGTCGGTCTGTTGCATGAAGAGATGCGGTTGGCGGGATCGCTCATCATGGACGTTGCCAGCCGCCATCAAGTGCCTGCGGGTGGCGCGCTGGCTGTGGACAGGGAGGGCTTTTCTGCAGACGTTACAGCGCAGGTTTCCGGGCTGGCCAATGTTACAATTGTGCGTGGCGAAGTTGAGGAGATTCCGCCTGCCGCGTGGGACAATGTAATTATTGCAACTGGCCCCCTTACGTCGCCCAAACTGGCGGCCGCGATTGCCAGCCTGACGGGCGAAGAAGGTTTGGCATTTTTTGATGCCATTGCGCCCATTGTTTACCGTGAGAGCATCAACATGAACACAGCGTGGTTCCAATCACGCTATGACAAAGTGGGGCCCGGCGGTACGGGCAAGGATTATATCAACTGCCCAATGGATAAGGCGCAATATGAAGCGTTTGTTGCGGCCTTGGTGGCGGGCGAAAAAACCGATTTCCGCGAGTTTGAGAAAATTACACCATATTTTGACGGTTGCCTGCCCATTGAGGTAATGGCTGAGCGTGGGCCTGAGACGCTGCGTCATGGGCCAATGAAACCGATGGGCCTGACCAATGCGCACAACCCCTCTGTCAAAGCCTATGCCGTGGTTCAACTGCGGCAAGACAATGCTTTAGGCACACTTTATAATATCGTCGGGTTTCAGACCAAATTGAAATATGCCGAACAGATAGCGGTATTCAAAACCATTCCGGGCCTGGAGGATGCGGAATTCGCCCGCCTCGGCGGCTTGCACCGCAACACTTTTCTCAATTCCCCCAAGCTCTTAGATGACCAGCTTCGTTTGAAATCGCAACCGCGCTTGCGCTTTGCCGGGCAGGTGACGGGTGTGGAGGGTTATGTGGAAAGTGCTGCCATGGGCTTGATGGCGGGGCGCATGGCGGCAGCACAGGCTGTGGGCCGCGAGTTCACAACTCCTCCTGCCACGACGGCACACGGGGCGTTAATCAATCACATCACTGGAGGGCATATTGCCAGCACGGAAAATCGCAGCAGCTTTCAGCCAATGAATATCAATTTTGGCCTGATGCCGCCTGTAACGGTAGAGCGCGTCGAAGGCAAAAAGATGCAGTTTAAGGACAAAACCATTGCCCGCAAGCGTGCCTATACCGGTCGTGCAATGGCAGATTTCAAGGCTTGGCTGGCGGGGCAAAAATAACCGCGTTAGGAACCATGGATTCCCGCGCTCGCCGGGATAACGGTTTATGATTCATGAGAGATTGAACTATCCTATCGCAATGTTCACGCTCATCTTCGCCATCGTCATCATCTTCCTTGCCGCAATCATACGCGGGTTTTCGGGCTTTGGTTTTTCATTGTTGGCGATTACGGCGCTTTCTTTGATCTATACGCCTGCTGAAATAGTACCGTCCATCTTCATGTTGGAATTAGCAGCCTCACTTAATCTGCTGCCATCCATCTGGAAGGATATTCATTGGCGTTCGCTGGGGCCACTTACACTGGGCTGCATCATCGCCACGCCCATTGGCGTGTGGTTCCTCGCCCATATCGCCCCTGCTCCCATGCAACTGGCTCTGGCGATTTTTGTGCTAGCGGCCACGGGATTGTTATGGATGGGGTTTGCTCTGAAGCAGATGCCGGGGCGGGTCGTGTCCATATGTGCAGGAGCAGCATCCGGGCTCTCGAACGGCGCTTTCGGCATCGGCGGGCCGCCAGTGATCTTGTTCTACTTCTCATCACCAGCAGGTGTTGCAGCGGGCCGCGCATCGCTGGTGGCGTTCTTTCTGGCAACAGATGTGATCGGCCTTGCTAATCAGTCTTATCAAGGGCTGGTTACATGGGATGCAGCTTACCGCGCCCTGGCTTATTTGCCCGCACTGCTGCTTGGCGTGTGGATTGGCGCAAGGAAGTTCAAAAATGTTGATCAGGCCGTGTTCCGGAAAATCGTTCTGGCATTGCTGGCAGTAATGGCCGTGGCCATTGGGATTAAGGCTGCCCTCGCTTTGCAATAAAAAAGGCCCGGACAAACCAGGCCTTTCTCAAATCGTCTCCCTTACTCCGCCGCCGGAAGCTGGGACTTTTGCTGTTCTTCGATGATCAGCTTGTCGCGCTTGTCGGCAATCGCGCGGAAGCGTGCAAGCATGCCTCCGGTGCCGGCGGGAATGAGCCTGCCCACAATGACGTTTTCCTTCAAACCGTCCAGAGTGTCGATTTTGCCTTGAACGGCAGCATCGGTAAGCACGCGTGTGGTTTCCTGGAACGACGCCGCCGAGATGAAGCTGCGGGTTTGTAAGCTTGCCTTGGTGATGCCCAGGAGTACAGGCTGTGCCACAGCAGGCTTGAGGCCTTCTGCCACCAACTTCAGGTTTTCGCGGTCAAATTCTTCGCGGTCCATCTGCTCGCCTTTCAGCAAGGTTGATTCACCTTGATCAGTAACTTCAACCTTCTGCAACATCTGGCGCACAATCACTTCAATGTGCTTGTCGTTGATGCCCACACCTTGCAAACGGTAAACTTCCTGAATTTCATTCACCAGGAATGCGGCAAGTTCTTCCACGCCTTTAATGGCCAAGATGTCATGCGGCGCTGGATTGCCGTCCATCAGGTATTCGCCCTTTTCGATGAAGTCACCCTCCTGAACAGGCAGATGCTTGCCCTTCGGAATAAGATATTCAACAGCTTCTGCACTGTCATCCTGCGGCACGATTTTGACACGGCGCTTATTCTTGTAGTCGCGGCCGAATTCAATGCGACCAGAGATTTCAGCGATGACGGCTGCATCCTTTGGACGGCGCGCTTCGAACAGTTCGGCCACGCGTGGCAGACCTCCCGTGATGTCACGGGTTTTCGCACTTTCCAGTGGGTTACGGGCAAGAACATCGCCTGCGCCCACTTTTGAGCCCGGATCAACCGACAAAATCGCATCCACTGAAAGCAGGTAACGTGCTTCGCCACCACGTGGTAGCTTCTTCACTTCGCCATTTTCGTCTTTGATCACGATTGCAGGTTTAAGTCCGGTACCACGTTGGTTGGTGCGCCAGTCAATAATCACACGGTTGGTAATGCCCGTGGCTTCGTCAGTTGCTTCATTGACGGTGACACCATCAACCACATCTTCAAAAGCTACGATGCCATCAACTTCAGTGAGGGCTGGACGGGTGAATGGATCCCATTCAGCAATACGCGCACCACGCTTGGCATGATCACCGGTGTTAACCAGAAGCCTGGAACCGTAACCCACTTTATAAGTGGCGCGGTCATTGCCTTGCGGGTCTTTAATCGCAATCAAAGCAGCACGGCCCATGACGACCAGATTTCCAGCTGTACTTTTGGCCACAACCGAGTTGCGGATTTCGACCAGACCTTCTTGTGCGGCTTCAACGAATGACTCGTCAAGAACCTGCGCCACGCCACCAATGTGGAAGGTGCGCATGGTAAGCTGTGTGCCCGGCTCGCCAATTGACTGAGCCGCAATAACACCCACGGCTTCACCCATGTTAATGGGTGTGCCGCGTGCCAGATCGCGTCCGTAGCAAGCCGCACACACACCGAACTTGGTTTCGCAGGTCAACACGGAGCGGATCTTCATTTCGGTTAAACCGGCACGCTCGATCTTTTCCACATCGGCTTCGAGAATCTCTCGGCCCATGGGAACAATCACTTCGCCCGTTGCCGGATCTAGCACATCTTCAACAGCTGTGCGGCCCAGAACACGCTGGCCCAAAGACACAATTACCTGGCCCGAATCCACCAGTGGACGCGTGGTCAAATAATGTTTGGTGCCGCAGTCTGTTTCAGAAATAATGGCGTCTTGTGCAACGTCAACCAGACGCCGCGTCAAGTAACCAGAGTTCGCCGTTTTCAACGCAGTATCCGCAAGACCCTTACGAGCACCGTGAGTGGAGTTAAAGTATTCAAGAACCGATAAGCCTTCTTTGAAGTTCGAAATAATCGGGGTTTCAATAATCTCGCCAGATGGCTTCGACATCAGGCCGCGCATGCCGCCCAACTGCTTCATTTGCGTTACCGAACCACGCGCACCCGAATTGCTCATCATATAGATCGAGTTGATGGGCAGAACGCGGCCGGTTTTTGGATCCTTATGAACGGCAGAAATTTCCGCCATCATTTCCTCGGTCACTTTTTCGTTGCACTTGCCCCAAGCATCAACAACCTTGTTGTATTTTTCACCCTGGGTGATCAAGCCGTCCGAATACTGTTGCTCATATTCCTTGACTAGAATCTTGGTTGTGGCCACCAGCTTTTCCTTGGCGGCAGGGATCACAACGTCGTCCTTGCCGAAAGAAATTCCGGCCTTGTAAGCATTATAAAAGCCAAGGCCCATGATACGGTCACAGAAAATAACTGCTTCTTTTTGGCCCACGTGGCGGTAAACCGAGTCGATCATCTTGGAGATGTCGCGCTTTACCATTACCTTGTTGCACAAGTCATAAGACATGTTCACGGCGTTTGGCAACAATTCGCCAATCTTCATGCGGCCCGGCGTTGTTTCAACAACACGGGTTTTGAGTTTGCCATCGACGTCCATTTCCGTGACGCGGCCTTTGATTTTGGCATGCAGAGTGACTGCACCTGCGGCAAGTGCATGGTCAATTTCAGCCACGTTGCCGAAAATCATGCCTTCGCCTGGTTCATTGTCATTCATCAATGACAAGTAATAGAGGCCCAGAACAATATCCTGCGACGGAACGATAATCGGTTGACCGTTAGCCGGATGCAACACGTTGTTGGTAGACATCATCAACACGCGCGCCTCCAACTGCGCTTCCAGCGACAGCGGAATGTGCACAGCCATTTGATCGCCGTCAAAGTCTGCGTTGAAGGCTGTACAAACCAGAGGATGCAGCTGAATGGCTTTGCCTTCGATCAACACCGGCTCAAAGGCTTGAATGCCCAAACGGTGAAGCGTTGGCGCACGGTTCAGCATGATTGGGTGTTCGCGGATCACTTCATCCAAGATATCCCAGACTTCGGGCTTTTCTTTTTCAACCAGCTTCTTGGCTTGCTTCACCGTTGTGGACAGGCCCTTGGCTTCAAGGCGCGAGTAAATGAAAGGCTTGAACAATTCCTAAGCCTTCTTCTTTGGCAAGCCGCACTGATGCAGTTTCAATTCCGGGCCCACGGTGATAACCGAACGACCTGAATAGTCCACACGTTTGCCCAGCAAGTTCTGGCGGAAACGGCCCTGCTTGCCTTTCAGCATGTCAGAGAGTGACTTCAACGGACGCTTGTTGGCACCGGTGATCACCCGGCCGCGACGACCATTGTCAAACAGCGCGTCAACCGACTCTTGCAACATGCGCTTTTCGTTGCGCACGATGATATCTGGTGCGCGCAGTTCAATGAGGCGCTTCAAACGATTGTTACGGTTGATTACGCGGCGATATAGATCGTTCAGATCCGACGTGGCGAAACGACCGCCATCCAATGGAACCAGCGGGCGCAGTTCGGGCGGGATCACCGGAACAACAGTCAGGATCATCCATTCTGGACGATTGCCGGATTCCAAGAAATTCTCCACCAGCTTTAAACGCTTGGCCAATTTCTTTGGCTTCAACTCGCCCGTGGCCACTTTCAATTCTTCGCGCAAGCTGATCTTCAGTTGCGGCAAATTGATTGCGTTTAGCATGTCGCGCACAGCTTCGGCACCGATAGAGGCAGTGAAGCTGTCTTCGCCATATTCTTCCTGGGCTTTGAGATATTCGGTTTCGCCCAAAAGCTGATGCATCTTGAGCGGTGTTAGGCCTGGCTCAACCACAATATAGTTTTCGAAATAAAGGATACGTTCAACATCCTTCAACGTCATGTCCAGCAAGTTGGAGATGCGCGAAGGCACTGACTTCAAGAACCAGATGTGTGCCACGGGAGCGGCCAAATCAATGTGGCCCATGCGTTCGCGCCGCACTTTGGACAGAGTAACTTCCACGCCACACTTTTCGCAGATGATACCCTTATATTTCATGCGCTTATATTTGCCGCAGAGGCATTCGTAATCTTTCACCGGCCCAAAGATGCGGGCACAAAACAGCCCATCACGTTCTGGCTTGAACGTGCGGTAGTTGATGGTTTCGGGCTTTTTGATTTCGCCGAATGACCATGACAGAATTTTCTCAGGGCTGGCCACTGAGATACGGATTTGGTCGAAAGCTTGTACCGGGACGACCGGGTTGAAGACGTTCATGAGCTCTTGGTTCATTCGTCGTTCTCCTTAAAGTGGACGGCTTTGTGCTTGCCGTCCGAATTAAAATTCTAATCTCAAACTGGGAGGACGCATTGTTGCGCCCTCCCCCTCTTACTCAATGTTTTTCGTGTGGCACTTGTTGCGGTGGGCTGGCCATTTCAGTGGATGCACCATTCTGCAATTCCACATTGAGGCCCAGCGAACGCATTTCTTTTACCAACACGTTGAAGCTTTCGGGAATGCCGGTTTCAAACGCGTCATCGCCACGAACGATGGCTTCATAAACCTTGGTGCGGCCTGCCACATCGTCGGATTTGACGGTGAGCATTTCCTGCAAGGTGTAAGCAGCGCCGTAAGCTTCCAAGGCCCAAACTTCCATTTCGCCGAAGCGCTGGCCGCCGAACTGTGCTTTGCCGCCCAGCGGTTGCTGCGTAACAAGCGAGTAAGGCCCGATGGAACGCGCATGGATCTTGTCGTCCACCAAATGGTGCAGCTTCAAGATATAGATGTAGCCGACGGTGACGAGGCGGTCGAAAGCCTCCCCGGTGCGGCCATCATAAAGCTTGATCTGACCTGAGGTTGAAAGGCCTGCATCGGTCAACATCTTGGCAATGTCTTCTTCGCGTGCGCCATCAAACACTGGGGTCGCAATCGGAATGCCTTTTTTTACCGAGTGGGCGAATTCGATGATGTCATGATCATCCATCGCATCAATCTCAGCATTCTTGCCATAGAACTTTTGCAGTTCTTCCTTTACCGGCTTAGCCTTCAGTGTGGACTGGTAAACTTCCAGTGCCGCACCAATGCGTTTGCCCATGCCGGCACAAGCCCAGCCCAAATGGGTTTCAAGAATTTGGCCCACGTTCATGCGTGAAGGCACACCCAAAGGATTCAGCACTACGTCTACCGGCGTGCCATCTTCCAGATAAGGCATGTCTTCGGCGGGAACGATCTTCGAGACCACACCCTTGTTGCCATGTCGGCCGGCCATCTTGTCGCCCGGTTGAATTTTGCGCTTCACAGCAACGAAGACTTTTACCATCTTCATCACGCCAGTTGGCAATTCATCGCCGCGCTGCAGCTTTTCAACCTTGTCCATGAAGCGCGTTTCAAGGCGCTTCTTGGAGTCGTCATACTGGACTTTCATGGCTTCCAACTCACCCATCGACTTTTCATTGCCGAGCGTGATGTTCCACCACTGCGAACGTGGAATATCTTCCAGGTTCTTTTCCGTGATTTTACCGTCCAGCTTGTGGCCACGTGGGCCGCCGGTTGCGGTTTTGCCGTGCAGAAAATCATGAAGGCGGCCGTAAGAGTTACGGTCAAGGATGGTCAACTCGTCGTCACGATCTTTGGCCAGGCGTTCAATTTCTTCGCGCTCGATTGCCAAGGCACGTTCGTCCTTATCCACACCGTGGCGATTGAACACGCGCACTTCAACAACTGTGCCGGAAACACCAGGAGGCAAACGCAACGAAGTGTCGCGTACATCAGAGGCTTTTTCACCGAAGATGGCGCGCAGAAGTTTTTCCTCTGGCGTCATCGGGCTTTCACCCTTTGGGGTGATCTTGCCGCAGAGAATGTCACCCGGCTTCACTTCAGCACCAATATAAACAATGCCCGCTTCGTCGAGGTTCTTCAGAGACTCTTCACCGACGTTTGGAATGTCGCGGGTGATTTCTTCTGGCCCAAGCTTGGTGTCACGCGCCATCACATCAAATTCTTCGATGTGGATGGATGTGAACACGTCATCTTTCACAATGCGCTCAGACAGCAGAATAGAGTCTTCGAAGTTGTAACCATTCCACGGCATGAAGGCCACGAGGCAGTTTTGACCAAGGGCCAAATCACCAAGTTCTGTGGATGGACCGTCAGCGATAATTTCACCTGCTTTCACAATGTCGCCGGTGCGAACCAGTGGACGTTGATTAATGCAGGTCGATTGGTTCGAACGTTGGAACTTGGCCAGCGTGTAAATGTCTACGCCTGGCTTTGTTGGATCAGTTTCTTCCGTGGCGCGAATAACAATTCGTTTGGCGTCAACCTGATCAACGATTCCAGAGCGGCGAGCCGTGATTGCAGCGCCTGAGTCTCGTGCCACAATGCTTTCCATGCCAGTGCCCACCAGGGGTGCAGACGAACGCACCAAAGGTACGGCCTGACGCTGCATGTTGGAGCCCATCAAGGCACGGTTGGCGTCGTCGTTTTCCAAGAATGGAATAAGCGCAGCGGCAACGGAAACGATTTGCTTCGGCGATACGTCAGCAAAATCAACCTTGTCAGGTGTGATCTGGAACACGTCACCCTGGAAGCGCACAATGACCTGCTCATCAGCAAACTTGCCATCCTTGGTGAGGGGTACGTTAGCTTGGGCGATGTGATATTTGGCTTCTTCGATGGCTGAGAGATATTTCACCTCATCCGTCACCTTGCCGTGAATAACTTTACGATACGGTGTTTCAATGAAGCCATATTTGTTCACACGGGCATACGTGGCCAACGAGTTGATCAGGCCGATGTTCGGGCCTTCTGGCGTTTCAATCGGACAGATGCGGCCGTAATGCGTTGGATGCACGTCGCGCACTTCAAAGCCCGCGCGCTCTCGCGTCAAACCACCAGGCCCAAGAGCCGAAAGGCGGCGCTTATGGGTGATTTCCGAAAGTGGATTGGTTTGATCCATGAATTGCGACAGCTGCGATGAGCCGAAGAATTCACGAACCGCAGCAGCGGCTGGCTTGGCATTGATTAAATCATGCGGCATTACAGTGTCGATATCAACGGACGATAGGCGTTCTTTAATGGCACGTTCCATGCGCACGAGGCCCAAGCGATATTGATTTTCCATCAATTCACCAACTGAGCGAACACGGCGGTTGCCCAGGTTGTCAATGTCGTCAATCTCGCCTTTTGAATCGCGCAAATCATGCAGCGTTTTGACGATCAGCAAAACGTCCTCTTTGCGCAGTACACGCATGGAGTCTTCGACGTTGAGGTCAAGACGCATATTCATTTTCACACGGCCAACTGCCGAAAGATCATAACGCTCTTGATCGAAGAACAGGCCCTTGAACAAGGCTTCAGCGCCTTCGCGCGTCGGCGGTTCACCTGGGCGCATTACACGGTAAATTTCGATCAATGCTTGTTCATAGCTTTCGCACTTATCGGCTTTCAATGTGTTGCGGATATAAGCTCCCGTGTTGATGTGGTCGATATCCAGCAAGTTAAGCGTTTTAAAGCCGTCGCCCTTCAAGCTGTTGAGAAGCTTCTCGGTAATTTCTTCACCGGCTTCGGCAAAGATTTCGCCGGTTTTTTCGTTGACCAATTCATCAGCAATATATTGACCGTAAAGATCAATATCCCGCATCAGCAGTTCCTTAGTTCCGTCTTCAGCAATTTTGCGCGCCAAACGCGGCGAAATTTTTGTTCCCGCCTCAACGACCGCGTGGCCGGTTTTTGCGTCGATCAAATCAACCGTTGGCTTGATGCCCTTATAGCGCTCAGCCAAATAAGGCATGCGCCAGCCATCTTTGGTTTGGGTAAAGGGTACTGACTTATAGAAATAATGCAGAATTTCTTCGGCACTCATACCCAAAGCATAGAACAGCGTGGTCACCGGCAATTTACGGCGACGATCAATACGTGCGAAAATCAAATCCTTGGCGTCGAATTCAAAATCCAGCCAGGAGCCGCGATAAGGGATTACCCGGGCTGCGAAAAGGATCTTGCCCGAGGAATGGCTTTTGCCTTTGTCGTTATCAAAGAACACGCCGGGGGAGCGGTGCATCTGCGAAACGATCACGCGCTCGGTGCCGTTCACCACGAACGTACCGTTCTTGGTCATGAGCGGAATTTCGCCCATGTAAACGTCTTGCTCTTTCACGTCTTTCAAAGATTTGGCTTGCGTGTCTGGGTCAACTTCAAACACAACCAACTGCAGTGTTACGCGCAGAGGTGCAGCATAAGTCATGCCGCGTTGTTGACATTCTTCCACATCAAACTTGGGTTGATCAAATTCATAGCGTTTGAATTCAAGAACCGATTGTCCAGCAAAATCCGAAATAGGGAATACCGACTTGAATACAGATTGCAGGCCTTCGCTGGCGCGGCCGCCGCTTGGCTCTTTCATCTGCAAGAATTGCTCGTAAGACTCGCGTTGCACTTCAATAAGGTTTGGCATTTCTGCCACCTCAATGCCTTTACCGAAAACTTTGCGAATGCGCTTTCTTGATGCAACGGATCTTGTGTCAGCCATGTGGTTCCCTGTCACTTTCTAATTCAAACGTAATGCGCCTTGAAAGACGCCGATAAACAGCTCATCAAAAGCCTGATTTCTCAGACGTTTGAAGAACTGTTCAAACCCGAATCGTTCACTATTTGCATGGGGTGATACCTTACTCGCACCACCCCATGGCAAAATTGTGGTTACTTCAGCTCGACCTTGGCACCCACGGCCTCGAGCTTCTTCTTCATATCTTCAGCGTCTTTTTTGTTGACGCCTTCCTTCACGGCCTTTGGAGCACCTTCAACGAGGTCTTTGGCTTCTTTCAGCCCAAGTCCCGTCATGGCGCGAACTTCTTTAATCACTTCGATCTTCTTGTCGCCAGCGGCGGTGAGCATCACAGTGAATTCAGTCTTTTCTTCAACGGCAGCAGCAGCTGGGCCAGCAGCGGCAGCAGCAACAGGAGCAGCAGCAGAAACGCCCCATTTTTCTTCGAGCATCTTGGAAAGCTCAGCGGCTTCCAAAACGGTCAACTTGGAAAGGTCTTCTACAATTTTGGCAAGATCAGCCATTTTACATTCTCACTTTTTAAGTCGGTTAAAAACAACAGTTAACTGGCAACCTTCATCAGGCTGCTTTGGTGGCATAGGCGTTCAACACACGCGCCAACTGGCTGGCAGGCGCCGCAACCACGCCCGCAATGCGGGTGGCCGGCGTCTGGATCATGCCCAGAAGTCTGCCGCGCAGCTCATTGAGCGACGGCAGCGAAGCGAGTGCTTTGACAGCAGTGGCATCCATCATGGTGATGCCGAGAGCGCCGCCCAGGAGAACAAACTTCTCGTGGATTTTGGCGAAATCAGCGGCCACTTTAGGTGCCGCAACGGGATCATTGGCAAATGCCAACATTGTGGGACCAGTAAACAGTCCCATCATACCCTTTGCGTCAGTGCCTTCCAGAGCGAGCTTGGTGAGGCTGTTTTTTGCAACCCGAATGGTTGCACCAGCCGCGGCCATTTTGTTACGCAGGTCAAGAACCTGGTTCGCAGTCAAGCCTTTGTTGTGGGCAACAACGACAACGGCAGCGCTTTTGAACGTTGCGTTGAGCGATGCGACGAGCTGTGATTTTTCAGCTTTTTCCACGTGCTCTACTCCTCATTGGTCAAGTGCTTGATTGCACTTCACCGGTTGGACCAACCGCTACAACTTAAAAGCCTCGTGGGCCCTCACGCTGTAACGGCGCTTTAGGCCTGCCCCCGAATTTGCATCCGGATTGTTGAGGTCTCAACCGACTTACATTCTCTTTTACAGAGACGAATTCGTTTTGACTCCCATCTCATGCTGGCTGGAATTTTAAGCTGGGTTTCAAAGCCAGCGCCCGCATTCTTGGACAGGTAGCCGCAAAGCCTATTGGCTTTGTCGGCCTCCCGCGCAAAGCCTATTGGCTTTGTCGGGCTCCGTTTGCGAAGGCTCGACGCCTTCACCAACGGAAACTTGTGGTTACGCTGGGTTCAGCGCGGCAAGATCAATCTTGAGGCCAGGCCCCATGCTTGAACTCACGGAAATTTTCTTCACATAAGTGCCTTTTGAACCAGCTGGCTTGGCCTTGTTCACTGCATCTACAAATGCTCGAACATTGCTAGCAATTTGGTCTTCCGAGAACGACGCCTTGCCAATGCCAGCTTGCACAATGCCGGCTTTTTCAACGCGGAACTCAACAGCGCCGCCCTTGGCTGCTTTCACAGCTGCGGTCACATCCATCGTCACGGTGCCGACTTTTGGGTTTGGCATCATGTTGCGTGGACCAAGCACCTTACCGAGTCGACCGACAAGGCCCATCATGTCTGGTGTGGCAATGCAGCGATCAAAATCGATGGTGCCCTTGTTGACGATTTCAAACAGGTCTTCAGCGCCAACAATATCAGCACCAGCCTTCTTGGCTTCATCAGCCTTTGGGCCTTTTGCGAAAACCGCAACACGCACTTTGCGGCCGGAGCCGTTAGGCAAGTTGCATACGCCGCGCACCATTTGGTCGGCGTGACGCGGGTCAACGCCCAGGTTCATCGCCACTTCGATGGTTTCATCAAACTTGGCATTGGCACGGGATTTCACCAGCTTCACAGCGTCTTCAATAGAATAGGCCTTATTGCGGTCTAAGCCTTCAAGGTTTTTCGTAATACGTTTTGCTTTTGCCATGATCTTAGCCCACCACTTCCAGGCCCATGGAACGGGCCGAGCCTGCGATTTCTTTTGCGCCGGCATCAATGTCGCGGGAGTTCATGCCCTTCAACTTCTGTTCAGCGATTTCACGGCACTGGGCCATGGTGACTTTGCCTACGATGTTCTTGCCTGGCTCCTTGGAACCGGCATTGATCTTGGCCGCCTTCTTCAAGAAATAAGACGCTGGGGGCGACTTCATTTCGAAAGTAAATGATTTGTCTTGAAACGCAGTGATCACCACTGGAACAGGTGAGCCCGGCTCCATCTTCTGCGAGGCCGCGTTAAACGCTTTGCAGAATTCCATGATGTTCAAACCGCGTTGGCCCAAAGCCGGGCCAATAGGTGGTGATGGGTTGGCTTGTCCGGCTGGCACTTGCAGCTTTACATAGCCGACGATTTTCTTCGCCATATAATCCCTCTTTCACAAGGTTAGTGGTGCGGCTTTAGGGGCCTTCCACGGGTTTAAACTGAACGTCTTATCAACGCCCGGGCAGAGTTAGGCTTTCATTTTCTCGACTTGCCCATATTCGAGTTCAACTGGCGTTGGACGCCCGAAGATAGAAACAGCCACTTTGAGGCGTGAACGTTCTTCGTCCACTTCCTCGACTTGGCCGTTGAATGATGCAAACGGGCCATCGGCCACGCGCACTTGCTCACCCACTTCAAAGTGGATCGTGGTTTTTGGACGCTCAACACCTTCAGCAACCTGATTGAGAATACGGTTGGCTTCGGCATCTGAAATGGGAACGGGCTTGGAGCCTGAACCCAAGAAACCAGTTACCTTCGGAGTGTTCTTAATCAAATGGAACACTTCGTCGGTTAAATCAATCTTGGCTAAAACATAGCCCGGGAAAAAGCGGCGCTCAGTCTTGATGCGGCGACCACGGCGAAGTTCGATAACTTCTTCAGTGGGAACAATCACCTGCTCAAACGAATCCTGCAAGCCCTTCTGCACCGACTGCTCTTTCAAGCTTTCCATCACCTTCTTTTCGAAGTTGGAATAAGTGTGAACAATATACCAGCGTTTTGCCATATGCCGAAAGTGCCTTATCCGAAACCGTTAAATGCCCAACAACATGCGTTCGACCACCATTTTCAAAACCGCATCAGCACCCAGAAAAAATATGCTGGCGGCCACTACCATGATCAAAACCATGATAGTGGAAACGATCAATTCGCGGCGTGATGGCCACGTGACCTTTTTGGTCTCATCGCGCACATCTCGTATAAAAGTAAGTGCGTTTTCTTGTTTGGCCATCGTTATCTTTCTTAAGTCATTGATTTCGTTTAAGAAACCAACTCAATTTGGCAGGGGCAGTAAGATTTGAACTCACGACCTGTGGTTTTGGAGACCACCGCTCTACCAACTGAGCTATACCCCTTCACTTCGCCAGCAGTTAAGCCATTGAAATAATACTGTTCTTTCTTTGACGCAACAGAGCGGCTAAAGCCGGCTTGGGCCTTTCCGTTAAGTCACACCTAATTGGATGGTGGGCATTTAGGGGTGAAGGGCGCTCACGTCAATGGCTTAGTTTTACGATTATTTAAAGTGGCGAATGGGTCCAGGATAGCTTGCTAGAACGCTGTCAGTCGTAAGGAGCAACATGTTCTCAGCGATTGCCTGGGCCAGTAAAAGCCTGTCGAAGGGATCCTTATGAAGCATGGGCAAACCTGTAAGCGAAAAGACATGCCGACTTAATATCGGAAGTTCTTGAAACCCCGCGTCAAAAAGGCTCTCGCGCCATGGGCCAACGTCGATTGTAAATTCAGCCTTGTTTAGCGCACGTTTTATCGCCACTTCCCAAAGATTAATTACGCTGAACCAAAGTATATTACCATGGTCTTCGAGTAGCATTTGCGCAGCTTGTGGTGTTCGTTCAGGCGTAGAAGTTGACCAGATCAAAATCTGGGTGTCGACCAGCAGTTTCACTTTGGTTTGTGCTCTTCGAAACCCTCAGAAGTGCCGTAAAACATGTCCTCAATGTCTTTTGCAAAAGGCGCATCAATGTCGTCTGGCACAACAAATTGGCCGCGCAAAGTTCCAAAGCGGCGCTTTTTCGGATAATTCATTGGCTTCGATTCTTCGAGCAAGCCAGTTCCGTCATATTTTCCTTCAAATATGTCGGTAGTTTTTTTGGCAAGCATCGTGTCAAAATTATCCGGCACAGAAATCTTGCCCTTCGTGAAACCGATGCGCGGCAATAGTTCGTTTTGATAAGCTTCTACTTTTGCCAAAGGCCTGCCCGCTCGTGCAATAATAAACGGCTCACCCTTTTCAACGAGTTGCAGCAGTTTAGAGAGATGGGTTTTGGCTTCATGGATGTTGACGGTTTTCATGAACTAGACTTAGTCTACTGGACTAAGTTGGTCAACGTCTGTCAGACCCAGCTTTAGTTCGGCTCAACTACAACAGCAGTCCCATAAGCCAGCACTTCGGTAATGCCGTCCATAATTTCATTGGCGTCATAACGCATGGCGATGATGGCGTTGGCGCCCTGGCGTTGCGCATCAGCGGTGAGAAGGTTCAACGCCTCGGCGCGGGCCTGTTCAGCGAGGTTGGTATAGATGGTAATATTGCCGCCGAAAATCGATTGAATGGCACCGCCAATGTTGCCGACCACGCTGCGTGACCTCACAGTAATACCGCGCGCCAAACCGACTACACGTGTGACACGGTATCCGGGTAGATCATTCGTGGTGACAACAATCATTTTCTTTCCTTCATAATTTGCAAATTTAGAGCTGGTCTGTTTCAAGTGAATGGCGAAATAAAAAGGGCCGCCAGATTGCTTTGGCGGCCCAGATTAAATTTTGAGAGATCTCTATTCCGAGATCTTGGCGACAACGCCGGCACCTACGGTGCGGCCGCCTTCGCGGATGGCGAAGCGCAGCTTTTCTTCCATGGCGATGGGCGTGATCAGC
>JAYVCU010000232.1:0-2305 GCA_043749835.1 Hyphomicrobiales bacterium | reverse complement strand
GATGAAAATGGATCGGCAGAAAATGCTCGCCAATGATGGATAGGTTAGAAGCTGGCATGAGATGATGAATGTCGGCCACACGACCAGCGACAGAATTGTCAATCGGGATCATGGCCAGTTTGGCATGGCCGTCTTTAACGGCTTGGAACGCATCCTCAAATGTGCGGCACGGCAGAGGTTCAAAATCAGGGCACACCTCAAGGCAAGCAATATGGGAATTAGCGCCCGGTTCGCCTTGATAGGCAATTTTATATTTCATCAATTCAAGCTTTCATCATGCGGCGCGCCGCTTCTAAATCGGCTGGCGTATTAACGGCCAAAGGCACGCTGTCAACCTTCACTACGGCCACCCGCATATCATGGTCAAGGGCGCGCATTTGCTCGAGGCCACGCAAGGATTCGCGCGTGCTGGGGTCGAGGGCGGCTAGTTTCTCCAAAGCTGAACGGCGATAAGCATAGATTGGAATGTGCTGCCAAAAGGGCGGTTCAACGGTTTCATCAATCTTGCGAACGAAATCTCTTACATAGGCCACTTCCCTGTCGCTACTGAGAGGAGCGATGGCTTTGACGATTTTTGGGTCCTGGATCAAAACCGGATCATCCAATGCGGCGGCAAGTGTGGCCACATCAACAGCCTCGTTGGTCAAACCAGCCAGGCAGCGCTGCAATGCCAGTTTTTCAATCATTGGCAAATAAGCCGGTATACTCAATATGTTTTCAAACCGCCTTGCGGGATCGCGCATGCTCAAGGCGGCTGCAATCCGGTCTAGGCTGCTGACCAAATTGAGCGGGGTAACCATTGCATCGCCACCAGCGGCCCGCACGGTATCGGCAATTTGGTTCTCAGCGGCGGCCACCAAGACATGGCCGATATTGGCGGCAACGGCCTGTTTCCAGACCTGTACGACCATCGGAAATCCGTTGATATCAGCCAAGGGCTTGCCCGGAAGACCTGTTGCCCACATGCGGGCGGGAATAACTATGATGGTATTGTGATGCTCAATCATGGGTTTATCTGAGGGGTTTTCTGGGGGCGCGGCAAATTGTTCATGAGACCTTATAGATATTGCAGGGCGAAACCGAAACCATTAGTTTCCGCGCCGAAAACGAATAATCACGAGGCTCGGCAATTTCCATGAAAAGCTTGGAATTCAATAAAATAGCAGGCGCCGTTTTGGCCACTGGACTTTTGGTTTTGGGCTTGAAGAATTTTGGCTCTGAACTGTTCAAAACAGAAGCGCCCGAAAAACCTGGCTATGCCATTGAAGTTGCCCAAGCTGCCACAACTGACGCAGCAGCTGCAGTTAAAGCTGAGCCATTGCCTGTTCTGCTGGCCAAAGCCGATGTTGGCAAGGGCATGGCAGGTGCCAAGGCTTGTGCAGCATGTCATAACTTTGAGAAGGGCGGCGCTAATAAGGTTGGCCCTGCTTTGTGGAACGTTGTTGGGCGCAAAATGGGTTCAGCTGATGGCTTCAGTTACTCAGACGGTTTCAAAGCCATGGGCGACAAGCCTTGGGAATTTGACGCGCTTGATGCTTGGCTGAAGGCACCGAAGGAATATATCCCGGGTACAAAAATGGCCTTTGGTGGCATTCGTAATGATCAAGACCGCGCCAATGTGATTGCCTATCTTGACAGCCTGTCTGATGCGCCACTGCCGTTGCCGAAGCCTTGATTTGACCGCGATTAAATATTGAAGTTCAACACCGGAAGCAGCAGTTTCCGGTGTTTTCTTTTGAGTGAACACCTGTGATATTCAAGCTAACTCGAATCAAGGGACGAGACTTCAAATGATCAACCGCCGACATATATTGAAAATTGCTGGCCTTGCTCCCTTTGCCAATGCGTCTCCGGCGCTTGCCGATGAACCAAAATTTACCCATGCCCTCAGCTTGTTTGGCGATGTAAAATATCAACCCGGCTTCAAACAGTTTGATTATGTCAATCCGGCAGCTCCAAAATTGGGAAAGATCAGGCAATGGGCTTTGGGTGGGTTTGACTCGCTTAATCCAAACTCACTAAAGGGCGACCCGGTGGCGGTTACAGTATTAGAAACCTTGATGGTGGGCTCGCTTGATGAGGCCGCCACACGTTACGGCCTGATTGCGGAAAGCGTTTCTCACCCTGATGATATTTCGTCGGCCACTTTTCGGTTGCGACCAGAAGCAAAGTTTCATGATGGTAAACCCATTACGCCTGAAGATGTGATCTGGAGTTTTGATACCCTCAAAGCCAATCTGCCAACCAAGGCGGCTTATTATAAAAATGTGACCAAGGCCGAACAAACCGGCGAGCATGAAGTTCG
>JAYVCU010000231.1:0-8648 GCA_043749835.1 Hyphomicrobiales bacterium | reverse complement strand
GGTTGATAGTCGGAGTTGATTCCAAACAGATGTGGCTTGGTTGCCAGCAAGAGTTTTTCTGCTTCGGCATTTTCCCTAGGATCGATGGAGTTGAAAGAATGTCCTAAAGCTTTCAGTGCGCCACCGATGGTGGTGAGCTGATAATCATGCACCAGCACTTTACCTGCAAGCTGGCCATTGGCCGCATCAAAAAAATCCTTCCACGTTTCAGGCACAGCTTTCACCTTGCGCGTATCAACCACATACCCCGTGGTGCCCCAATCCTTCACAACGGCATAAGTCACGCCATCAATTGTGCCGGGACCTGTGAAGCGTGGGTCTTGCAAAGCAGGATCATAATTCGGCATGAGTTTCAGGTCGAGTGGTTCGATGAGATCAAGCTTTTTATATGTCGAGATCGTATAATTGGTCGGCACAAACAAATCCCAACCCGTCGAACCAGCTTGCAGCTTGGCCAGCATTTCTTCATTGCTACCAAAGATCGTGATATTGACTTTAACGCCTGTATTCTTGGTGAAGTTGTCGATGTTTTCCTGCGCAAAATAATTTGGCCAGGTTGTGAAGTTCACAGTTCCCGAAAGCGCAGCATAGGCATTGCGGGGGCGTAGACCCGGAACCGCCGTGCTCATTACGGCTGTCGCGAGGCCCAAGCCTGTAACACCCAAAAAGTGTCGGCGCGTAACGGAACCCTTTTCATAGCGCCGCATCTCTTCCAGAAGTTTTTGTGGCGTAATGTAACCTTTATCTTTGCTCATTTCAGTCTCCCTTGCTCAGTTGTTATCCAGAACTTGTGCCGCTTCTTTGCGCCAGCCGACGACGGCCTTGTCACCAATATCAAAACCACCAGATGAACTTTCAGACTTGCGCGGCGAAAGCACGGCGAATTGACCCATACCCTCATGCCGCACCAGATATTCTGTATGCTCGCCCAAGAAAATGCGGTTCAAAACCGTAATATCATAAGGTTGGGCCATGCCCTTAGGCAGGGTCTTGCGCGTGGTTGCAATTTCAATCAATTCTGGCCGCACGCTTAATACAGTCGCTGGTTTTTGGCCAGGAAAGAAATTCGCCTTGCCAACAAATCCGGCCACATAGGCGTTGATGGGCTTGTCATAAAGTTCGCGCGGCGATCCCGTCTGCACAATGCGCCCTTCGCGCATCACGCAAACCCGGTCTGACATCGATAGGGCCTCTTCCTGATCATGCGTCACCAGCAGAAATGAAATGCCAACATTGCGTTGCAGATTCTGCAGTTCAATCTGCATCTCGCGGCGCAGCTTGCGATCAAGTGCGGCGAGTGGTTCATCGAGTAACAACACGGCGGGACGGTTGATCAGGGCCCGCGCCAGAGCCACGCGCTGCTGCTGACCACCAGACAACTCGTAGCTTCGGCGCATCTCATAACCTTCGAGTCGCACCATGGCCAAGGCCTCGGATACGGATTTGCTTAAGTCTTTCGCACTGGGTTTGGGCCGCCGCTGACGCAAACCATAGGAAACATTATCCGCCACGGAGAGATGGGGAAACAGCGCATAGTGCTGGAACATCATGTTTACTGGGCGCTGGAAGGCGGGAATGCCGTTGACCTTTTTTCCCCGAATGAAAACGTGGCCTGAACTCGGCTGATCAAAACCCGCCATCATGCGCAAGCTGGTGGTTTTGCCGCAGCCTGAAGGCCCTAAAATAGAAAGGAATTCTCCTGCTCTAACGCTCAGATTATTGTCCAAAACAGCGTGAACGGAACCAAAAGATTTGGTCACATTCTCAAAGGAAATAACTGGCTGCTCTATCACTATTTCTCCCTGCTGCTATTAGCGATATGAATTACTTTGAACTGATGATTGCGCGATCCAGCAGCAATTACAAGACTCGTCAGAGATGTAAAAAACGGAGAGTTCCGGTTAGATGACGGTATAAGCGTTTTTTGGATCACTGCCGATCATGAAACCGCCTCATTTGCCGTCACCGATTTCCACCAAATATCATATGCTAGGTGGTCTGCTATATTTCCGGTTCACACTTCGTCACGAGGAATTAGTTTTGGGGTGATGGCGACGGGCGCTGCGGCCTGTAACCGGGCGATGACTGTGGACGTTTGGGGTTGTAGTAGATGCGCCACTGCTGCAAAGTTGAAGTCTTTGAGAGGGCCCGCGCTTGCCATGCCGAAAGCCACCACGCGGGCGTAGATAGTCGCAGGAAGAATCATAGTAAATTCGCTTCGTGATTTACCGTTGAAAAAGACGATTTGCCGTGCAATCCTGATGTTGCGAAATTTTTCGCGGGAGGATAAAAAAATGCAAAAACTAACAAGAAGATTGGTTGTTGCCAGCGCAATCGCACTGTCACTTGCGGCAACACCAGCATTCGCTAAAGATAAAATTCTGACTTCGGTGCCAGGTCTCACATTCCCCTTCTTTGTTCATATGATGAAAGCATTCAAGGCTGAGGCCGCCAAGCAAGGACTGGATGTCATTGAAAGTGATGGCCAAGTGTCCTCGCCAAAACAGACTGCTGATATTGAAGCTGCCATCACCCAGGGGGTCAAGGGTATTGTCATCAGCCCGAACGAAGTAGACGCCATGGCGCCGGCATTAAAGCAGGCGGTCGACGCAGGCATTCCGGTTGTCACTGTTGATCGGCGAGTGGCCCAGGTTGAAGGCATACTCGCCCATGTCGGCGCTGACAACGTTAAGGGTGGCGAGGCCCAAGGTAATCTAATTGTTCAGTTGTTCCCGAATGGAGCAACAATCATCAACCTTCAGGGACAATCTGGTGCTTCACCGGCGATTGACCGGAACAAGGGCTTACACAATGTGCTTGATGGCGCAAAAGACAAATACAAGATTGTCTTCGAACAGACCGCAGGCTTTGACCGTGCTAAGGGATTGTCCGTAACTGAAGCGGCTCTGGCCGGAATGGCAGAACCACCAAAAGTAATCGTTGCTGCCAATGACGATATGGCACTTGGTGCGATGGAAGCCGTAAAGGCCCGAAGCCTCAAAGGCATCGCAATCATCGGCTTTGACGCTTTGCCAGAAGCAATCGCCCAAGTTCGCGATGGCGGATTGACGGCCACAATCGAACAGTTCCCCGGCAAGCAAAGTGCCATGGGCGTTCAAATTTTGGCGGACTTTATCAAGTCTGGTAAGAAGCCTGCAGATAAGGTTACCCTGTTGACGCCCGTTGCCGTAACCAAGGATAATTTAAACATTGCTGAGCGTCTTGGCGAAGTGAAGTAACAATCAAACCCATCCCGGTCAGCCAGATTTGGTTCGCCGGGATGTGGTTGAATTCACATGAACGCATTGGCGCCATCCAGTTTAATTTTACATATGGTCGGAATTTCAAAGTCATTTCCCGGCGTCCGGGCGCTTGACTCTGTCAATCTCGACGTCGGGGCCGCCGAAATCCACGCCTTTCTCGGCGAAAACGGGGCGGGCAAGTCAACCTTACTCAAAATTTTGTCCGGCGCACAAAAGCCCGATCAGGGAACAATTGAATTTGACGGCAAGCCAGTTCATTTCGTCAGTCCGCTAGAAGCGCAAAAGGCTGGTATCGTCACCATCTATCAAGAATTCACACTCGCGCCCGATATGACTATAGCGGAAAATGTCTTCATCGGCCGAGAACCAGGCTCAAGGCTTTTCATCAGTCGCAGCGCCCTCGAAAGCCAAACGCGCGCACTTTCAGAACGTATTGGCTTAGACCGAAGCCCCAATGCCTTTGTGCGCGATCTATCGGTGGCTGAACAACAAATGGTTGAGATCGCCCGCGCCCTGTCCATGAGTTCCAAGCTCATCGTCATGGATGAGCCCACGTCAGCCCTCAGTCGCACAGAAGTTCAAAAACTTTATGAAATCATCCGCAGCTTGAAGCACGATGGCATCGCCACAATCTTTGTCACGCACCGCATAGAAGAGGTCTTCGAGATTTGTGATCGCTACACTGTCTTGCGCGATGGTCGCCATGTAGGCGCTGGAGCAGTGGCGGACACGACGATTGAAGATATCATCCGCATGATGGTTGGGCGCGAACTTGGCCTTCTGGCAAAACGCCAGACCACATATGCAACGGATCAGATTGCGCTACGTGTGGAAGGACTGTCCCGTCGCCGAAAGAGCACGGATGCAAGTGCTATCGAATTGCACAATATCAGCTTCGATGTCAAAAAAGGTGAAATCCTCGGTATTGCTGGTCTTGTTGGTGCGGGACGTACGGAAACAGCGCGTGCCATGTTCGGAGCCGATCAAATTGACTCTGGTCGAATCTTTGTCGAAGACCAAGAAGTCACAATTGCATCGCCCCGGGATGCAATTAGCCAAGGTATTGGCCTTGTGCCAGAAGACCGAAAGCAGCAAGCCCTGTTTTTGGCCCTTGCCATCCGAACCAATCTTTCCATTGCATCGCATGACCGTATTTCGTCTCTCGGCGTTTTCATCAGTGCCCGAAAAGAAGATGTCCTCGTTGAGGAATATAAAAAGCTTCTCAACATCCGAATGTCGTCGCCCGACCAGATTGTTGGAAACCTTTCTGGTGGCAATCAGCAGAAAGTTGTTCTGGCGCGCTGGCTGGCCTTGCGGCCTAAAGTGTTGATTGTCGACGAACCTACACGCGGCGTTGATGTGGGCGCAAAAGTTGAAGTGCACAATCTACTGTTTGAAATGGCCGCTTCGGGCATCGCGATCATTGTGATCTCGTCTGAGTTGCCTGAAATTCTGGCTCTGGCGGATAGGATTGTCACCATGCGCGAAGGCCGCATCACGGGTGAAATCTCGGGCGCGAAAGCTGACCAGGAAAAACTCATGACGATGATGACAATGGCCGAAGATCGGGCCGTATGGACATAGGAGATGTAAATGGCAGCATTCACACAAAAACAATTCGGCAACAGCTTTGATGCTTTTTCCTTCCTCGCCCGTTTCGCGCCATTGATCTTCCTGTTGGTGCTCATGGCCGTCTTCGCCATCATCGAGCCGCGCTTCCTGTCATCAATCAATCTGTTTAATGTCATGCGTCAAGTGTCGATCACGGGATTACTCGCCATCGGCATGACCTTTGTTATCCTCACCGCAGGCATCGATCTTTCGGTGGGATCACTCCTGGCCTTCGCAGGCCTGGTAGCGGCAGCCGTCGCCAAGGGTGGCATGCAAGATCGCTTTACCGTTGGTGATGGCTCGATTGGTTATGGCTGGCCGCTTGCAGCTCTAGCAGCCATTGCCATCGGCATCATTGGCGGAACCTTGCAGGGTATTGCTATTACGCAGCTAAAGGTTCCAGCTTTTGTTGTCACACTGGGTGGTATGTCAGTGTTTCGAGGTGCTGCTTTATTATTCGCAGCCGGTGGACCAATCTCGGGTTTCCAGCCTGATTTCGCTTGGTGGGGCCAGGGCCGCATTGGTCCGGTTCCCGTGCCAGTGATCATCTTTTTGGCCGCCGCAATCATCGCCCACATCGTTCTGCGCTACACGCGCTTTGGCCGCCGCGTCTATGCTGTCGGCGGCAACCCCGAGGCGGCGCGTCTCGCAGGGTTAAACGTGAATGCCATCACGTGCAGTGTTTACATCATCATGGGTTTTTTCGCAGGCCTTGGCGCATTTGTGTTGGCCGCACGCCTCAACTCCGCCGAGGCTGTTGCAGGCACTGGCTACGAACTCACGGTGATTGCCTCTGTGGTCATCGGCGGCACAAGTCTGTTTGGCGGTTCAGGTTCTATCTTTGGAACAGTAGTGGGTGCCGTGCTCATAGGAGTGCTCCTCAACGGCCTCGTCTTGCTAAATGTCTCCTCCTACATCCAGCAAATTATCATCGGCGTCATCATCGTACTAGCTGTAGCATTTGATACATTTGCAAAGTCTAGACGGCGCAAGGCTTGAAGACCTGCATGCAAAAGGCTGATACCAAGTATGGTCAATCCAATGCCTTCGATCTCAGGTGGGTAGATGTCGGATGCGTATTTAACAACGGCTCTCCAAGATCTGTTTGTGACTCAGATACGAGTTCATCGTTAGCGTTACCAAACTGCCTTTGACTCTCCCGATGCTTCACGCGCGTATTGAATAACCTGATCACAGTCTAGCGGTGAACCAAATAGAACGTTATCAACCTATCATCAGCAGCCTCCATTTCCGCTATTTACCGATCGCTCGATGCCTCCACTTTATTCCCGTGTGCAATCACCACCTGATCAGCCGCTCTTCCGGTTAGTTCAGCCATATGGTCGAAAGCGAAAGTGAAGGTGCCCACGCCTGCGGTGACAGATCGAAGTTCCACAATCAGCGAGCCTAGTTCCGATTCAGGCATGTGAGCCTTCACCGTGTCCCAACCTTGCCATTCTGGTCTGCCGTCGAAGCCCAGGAGTTGGCCGCGATGGCCGGTTACAATTTGGTTCACGCGGGATGTTGCATCGCTTGGCACGTGGATTTCCACAGCGGATATTGGCTCAAGCAGGATGGGTTGGCATTCCGGCATGGCTTCGACCATGGCAATGCGGGCTGCCATTTTGAAGGCCATCTCTGAACTATCAACATCATGATAAGAACCGTCGGAAAGGTTGACGGCGAAGTCCACGACTTCAAAGCCAAGTGGGCCACGCTCCAACCATTCGCGAATGCCTTGTTCAACAGCGGGGATATATTGTTTGGGAACCGTTCCACCGACAACAGTGTCACTGAAAACAAAGCCTGCGCCACGTGGCAGTGGTTGAATTTCGACGATCACATCACCGTATTGGCCGTGGCCACCGGATTGCTTCTTGTGTCGCCCGCGTACTTGCCTGGATTTTCGAATAGTTTCTTTGTAGGCAATGCGGCGCGGCGCGGTGACGGCCTGCAATCCAAATTTGTTTTGAAGCTTTTCAAGCACCACGCGCAGATGGATTTCGCCTTGCCCCCAGAGCACAATTTCATGCGTGGCTTCGCTGTGTTGCAAGGCGAGTGACGGATCTTCTTCGATGAGTTTGGTGAGTGCACTTGCAAGTTTCACTTCGTCGTTGCGCTCGCTCACTGAAATTGCTTTGCCAAAAACGCCTGGTGGGCTTGCATGGTTGATAAGTTGAGGTGTGGAACCTTTGGTGGTAGAAATGGTTTCACCAGTTGCAATGTGTTCAAGTCGGCCCAGTGCGACGGTATCGCCCGCCATGGCTTTGGCAAGTTTGGTTTGACTTTGGCCAAACAAAGTAAAAATGCCGCCGATGCGTGAATCTTGTGCAGTACCGCCGTAAACGGTGGCTCCGTCGGCTAGTTCTTTGACGAGAATGCGAGTGAGCGAGAGTTTGCCACCGCGCTCCGTGTGCATGGTTTTAAGGACGAGTGCTGTTGCTCCACTGGTCGGGGCAAGGCCAAGGCGCGCAGCAGTTTGTATGATGTCGGGGGCCTCATGGCGCAGCGCCTTCAGCAGTCGCCCAATGCCATTGCCGTGTTCTGCTGAACCGAAAAGAACCGGCGTGATCAAACCATCGGCGAGTTCTTGAGCGAGATCCAGGAATACGCGGTCACGCGGAGGCTCATGATCGGTTAGCAGCGCCTCCATCATCGCATCATCATGATCGGCAAGTTTTTCCAGCATGGCGAAGCGTCCGGTTTTTTCGCTCTCATGCAAATCTAGAGGAATGGCTACAACTTCACTCTCGGCCTGTTCGCGGTAGACATAGGCACGCTCCAGCGCCAGATCGACGAAGCCTGAAACAGTGTTGTTCGTCCATATTGGAATTTGTCGCAGAACCAGCGGCACTGAGCTTGCGGGCTGAAGCCAGCGCAGAACTTCATGCGGGCGCGAAGTTGATTTATCGACTTTGTTAACAAAGAGCATTCGGGGGATGCGAAGTTCATCCAACTGTTTCAAGATGAGTTGTAGGGCCGGAGCTTTCTTCTCATCGGCTTCGCAAACCACGATTGCGGCATCACATCCTGTCAACGCACCGCGTGTGTCCTGGGCGAACTCAACAGAGCCGGGGCAGTCAATGAACGTATAACTGTCTCCCATGAATTGCGTAGTGGCGACGTTTAATTCGACGCTCATTGCGTGGGCACGAGCCTCAGTTGAGGCGTCTCCGATCGTGGATTTGCTCGAGACTTTACCTTGGCGCGGCACTGCGGCAGTGCGGTAGAGGAGCGCTTCAAGTAAAGTCGTTTTGCCGCTTTGATAGGGGCCCACCAATGCAATGCACCGTGCGCCCGCTGATCTTCTGCCTGTTGTTGCATCCATGGCTCAGCCTCCCGCCGTTACAGTAGTGTAACTCTGGGCGCCAGTGGCTGTGCACCATTCTGATGCGCCTCTTTGAAGGGATATACTCGCGCCAAATTCAAGTTTGCGCAATAGTGTAATTGTAAGGTGCTCAGTAACGTTCTCTTCTTCATCGTCCTCTTCTCACTCAGGATTAGACTCTACTTATTTTTGGATCAGTTTGTAGGGCTCAGGGGATCGCGCCCAGTCAAAAGTTAGTTCCGTAGTTTTTTCGCGAAAGCCATGTGATTGTCTCCTATTTATCACTAGGGCCTCACGCACAAGATTCCTGACAGTGCCTGTCAGCGATGGGCAAAGTCTTCTCCCCTTTGACCTTGCCCCCGTATCTTAATCCATATTGAAGTTAGCTCTGGCCCAACAACGAGGACCAGAGAATGAAACGCAGTCGATTTACGGAAGAACAGATT
>JAYVCU010000230.1:0-11654 GCA_043749835.1 Hyphomicrobiales bacterium | reverse complement strand
GCCTTGTAATGTGGTTTCACATAAGTCGGGGCTATGGCGGCTAATTTTGGCTGAACTAAAACGGGCGCTGCGGCTATGAATTTCGACTGCTTATACGTTTTGCTATACGACTTGGTGTAATCATAAACGGGCGGCTTGGCCAAAGGTGCGCTTGCAATTGGGCTTTGCACAATGGCATTTGAAGCACTGTCGCCCGCGTCAGCAAGTTGGCGAGGTGCGCGGTAAACTGGTGCGGAATATGTCGTCCTGACCTTGGGGATTGATGCGGTGTAAACCGGATCAGAATCTGAGGGGTTGTTATAATTTGAGCTGAAACGCTCAATGCTGTCTGAACAACCAGAAAGCAGCAGACCTGCAAAACCCGCGATAACCAACTTTAACGATAGAGCGCCAAAGGCGCCTTGGGCAAATTTACGCATACTCAACTCCAGTACACACTGACACACTGAGGAGAACTCTCCTCCAACTCACATTACCTTGGACGATTTAGGTTAAGGTTGCGTTTATGATTAATTTTTTTTGAAATATTTTTGCGCAGCGTAAAATTATTATTCGACAATGACGTGCGTTCCAATTTTCGTGAGACTATAGAGTACTTCAACATCTGCGTTCATCATGCGAATGCAGCCCGACGAGCTGGCTTGGCCAATAGTCCACGGTTTGTCTGTGCCATGGATGCGGTAGGCGCTGCCACCCAAATAGAGTGCGCGTGAACCTAAGGGGTTGCTTGGGCCGCCTTTTACAAAATCTGGAATGACATGCCCGTTGGCGGCTTCACGCTGCAGCATCTCAAGAGGTGGTCGCCAATCTGGCCACTGCGCCATGCGGGTGATAGCCGTGCTGCCCTTCCACGCAAACCCTTCGCGTCCCACGGCTACACGCCACGAAATGGCGCGGTTGTTGGCCTCGATAAGGTAGAGTTTACGCTGCAGCGTTTTTACGACAATTGTGCCCGCTGGAAGCGTTGTGGGAAAATTTACATCGTCTCGCGTGGGCTGATCATTGGCGATTGTAGCTTGATTTACCGGCAGTGCCCGCTGGTTCACAATTGGGGGCGACAAGTCTGTCGCGCCAACAATAGAAAACTGCTTTGGCTGAGTGGTTTCAGCAGCGGCAGGAACGGCCGCTGTGAAAAACATTAAGCTGACGCAGAGATATCTGTTCACCAGTTGCACCTTTTAAAAACGCGGATGTTCCGTGAGAACGTTTAATTTAGCGCTAAGGCATTAAATGCTGGAGCATTTGAGATGCGCTACGCCTTAACGTGGGGTGTTTCCAATTCGGGGCAACCTCTTGTAATGGTAGCAGAACAAATGTTCTGTTCTGAATGCCGGGATGCGGCAAGACCAATGTCTTTTGCATTTTCGCTTTGTGGTGAATTTTTTGTGCGTGGTAATCCAACAGGTCTACATCCAATGTGCGTGGCCCCCATTTGCGACCGCGTTTTCGGCCAGCGACGCGCTCAATCATGTGGAGTTTTCGCAATAACACGTAAGGCGGCAGGCATGTTTCGATGATGGCCACGGCATTTACAAAATCCGGCTGGTTCGTTACGCCAAACGGCTTGGTGATAAGTAAGCTGGAAGTGCTACGCACACGCAAGGGAAAGCGGTTTAACTCACGCAAAGCCTGTTGAACTGTTTCGCACGGGCTGCCCCAGGGGCCTGCGATATTGCTGCCCAGCGCCACCAGAATCACCGGCTTATGACTCGCGCAGAAGGCGCGACTTTTCGCGGTTCCAGTCCCGCGCTTTAATGGTTTCGCGTTTATCAACCAGCTTTTTGCCCTTGGCCAGGGCAATATCCACTTTGACGCGACCGCGCGGATTGAAGAACATTTTAATCGGCACTATGGTCAGCCCTTCACGCAGAACCCCCACCGACAAACGTTGAATTTCTTTGGCATGCAGCAACAGTTTGCGCGGGCGTTTGGGTTCATGGTTGAAGCGGTTCGCTTCACGATATTCGGGCACATTCGAGTTAATGAGAAACAGTTCTGCACCTTTCATCGCAGCGTAAGCTTCGGCCAAATTGATGTGGCCCACGCGCAGAGACTTAACCTCCGAGCCCTTCAGTTCAATTCCCGCTTCAAAGGTCTGCAGCAACTCATAATCAAAGCGGGCGCGACGGTTGTCTGCCACCACTTTAATTCCAGTTTGTTTACGCGCCGCTTTTGCGCCGCCGGCCTTTGAGGACATATCAGTTCAACAGGCCCGCGTGAACCAGCGCAGCACGCACCGCCGCTTTTGTGCTTTCAATAACCGGCACCAAAGGCAGCCGCGTATCCGGCGCACAAAGGCCAAGCAGGCTTGCAGCATATTTCACCGGACCGGGGCTGGATTCCACAAACAGGGCATGATGCAGCGGCATCAATTTATCTTGAAGTTTCAGAGCAGCGGCATAATCACCCTTCAATGTTGCCTCTTGCAACTGAGCGCATAGGCGCGGTGCCACATTGGCGGTTACAGATATGCAGCCTACGCCGCCGTGCGCGTTGAACCCCAGGGCTGTTCCATCTTCACCCGAAAGTTGAATAAATGCAGTGCCGGAATGTTGCCGTTGGAGCGAGGGACGTGTGAGATCGGCTGTTGCGTCTTTCACGCCGACGATGTTTTTAAAATCATGTGAAAGCCTAGCCAAAGTTTCAATACTGATATTGGCCACCGTGCGACCTGGCACATTATAAACGAAAATGGGAATATCCACAGCTTTGGCAATGGCGGAATAATGCGCATAGATGCCGTCTTGCGTGGGCTTGTTGTAATAGGGCACAACCACCAGTGCGGCATCGGCCCTTGCGGACTTGGCATGGTGAGTGTATTCAATGGCTTCGGCTGTGTTGTTAGAGCCAGCGCCAGCTATCACAAAAGCTTTGCCCTTGGCCTCTTCCACGCAGATGCGCACGATGGCTTTGTGTTCGTCAGGGGTGAGGGTTGGGCTTTCGCCGGTTGTGCCCACGGGAACAAAACCATGGGTTCCTTCCTTCAACTGCCAGCCTATAAGCTTTCGAAAAGCGCTCTCATCAAACGAGCCGTTCTTCATGGGGGTAAGCAGTGCGGGAATGGAGCCTTGGAACTTCACGATAACCTCTTGGTGGTAAGATTTTAGAAACCATCGCCACGTTATTGATGATGGCTTGTCGGTGGTAGGCAGCATAGTCTGCCACTGCCTGAACAGCAAGCTGGGGCTTTTCAACTGAGAATTGCCCTGACTGCGTCGAGGCAGCGGCTGTGGGTGTGTTTGTGTTTGTGTACAAAGGTTGGCTTAATGATGCATTTGGTTTCACGCCGTCGGTTTTTAGGATCGGTTTCCGGGCTTGCGGTTGCTGGCTTAACACCTGCTGTTTTTTCGGTTGCGGCGCGGGCCATGCCTTCGGATTTGGCGGTTGAGGCGCTACAAAAAGCCCTGGCTGGTGATTATTTAATAGCAGGCGATTTGGCAAAGCAATCTGGCGATCAAGCAGCTGTTAGACTTGTCGAACTTTTCTATCTGCGTGATCATGGGCCAGAAGCAGGTTATACGCGCATTATGGCATTCCTGAATGCCGCGCCGAACTGGCCACTGGCCGAAACGCTTTTACGCCGCGCTGAAAAGGCGCTCTATGACAACACTGAAGCACCTGCCACAATCATTGCCCATTTTCAAAATCGCGAGACGCTTACGCCTTACGGCTCATTGGTGCTGGCGCGTGCGGGTTATGCAGGTGGCGATGCCACGCGTGCGCATGCGGCGCTGCGTGAGGCCTGGGGCAATGCCAATGTGGACGCTGAACTTGAAACGAAAATACTGGGCGAATTTTCGGCAAAGCTTACCACCGACGATCATAAATACCGCTGTTCGCGGTTGGTCTATGCCCAAGAACCATCTGCAGCCATTCGCCAAGCGCGTAATCATTTGAACGGGGACTATCAAAACGCCGCCAAGGTTGCACAGGCTTTGATTAATTTCAGGTCGGGTGCTGACCGCGATTATGCTGCCCTGCCCGCAGCAATGCGCGCTGAATTGGCGTTGCAATATACGTTGGCGCGGTTTTACCGCAAGGCGGAACAATTTGATAAGGCCCGCGCTATTTTAGCGGCAGTTCCAAAAGACGGAGCGGCAATGGGTGATGCAAATGCCTGGTTTGAGGAACGCCGCAGCATTGTGCGCAGATCAACCGGGCCGCTGCAATCTGCTCACTGGAAAGCGGCTTATACAATTGCAAAAAACCATGGTTTAACGTCTGGCGAATATGCCATTGACGGTGAGTTTTTGGCTGGCTGGGTGGCTTTGCGTTATCTCGACCAACCCGAACAAGCCCTGCCCCATTTCCTGAAATTGAAAAAACTGGCACAAACCGGAACAGACCGTGCGCGTGCATCGTATTGGATCGGCCGTACGCACAAGTCCAACAATGATAAGGTTGCGGCGCGTACAGCTTTTCAGGCTGCCGCCGTGCAATCTACACTTTATTATGGCCAGCTGGCGCGTGAGGAACTGGGGCGCGGCAAAGAGGCCGAGGATATTTCCGGAGCAGCTTCAAGTGGTGCAGCAAAATCCCGCGTGGAGAACGACGAAGTGATACGTGCCTTCCGCATTATTGCAAAACTGGGAGCCAAGAACCAGCTGCCGATTTTTATGATGGCCTTGGCCACGCGTTTTGAAACACGCGATGAGTTAAATGCTGTTGCGGAAATTGTGCAGAACGCCGGCGGCACCACGATGGCGTTGCGTTTTGCCAAAGCTGCTGCGCTGAAAGGCCATGAGCTTGATACCTGGGCCTATCCCATTTACGGTTTGCCGAACTGGTCACAGATGGGCAAGCCAATTGAGAAATCTTTGGTTTTTGCTTTGTCCAGACAAGAGAGCGAGTTTGACCCTAACGCTGGCAGCAGTGTTGGCGCACAAGGTTTAATGCAGTTGATGCCGGGCACGGCGCTTCTTGTGGCACGGCAATATAATATTGGATATTCCGCCAGTCGTTTGAAGGAAGCAAATTATAACGTGCAACTGGGATCAGCCCACCTTGCAGATTTGGTGGATGGGCTAAGCGGCTCCTATATTCTGACACTCGTGGCCTATAATGCAGGCCCGCGACGCTCACATGATTGGGTGGCTTACTATGGGGATCCCCGCGGCGGGCAAGTTGATCCGGTGGATTGGGTTGAATGCATTCCATTTAATGAAACGCGGCAATATGTGCAAAAGGTGATGCAGAATTTGCATGTTTATCGTTCGCGCTTGGCACCAAGCACCGTTGCCCCGATGACGGTGGATCTGAAGCGTGGAACACCGCAAGATATGAGCGTGGCCAGCACAGCCCCCATTACCAGCGCCAGCAACTGATCCGTGTACAGACAATAAAGGTTCGCCACGAATTTGCGGGCCTTTTAATGCAACGGGGTGCACGTTAGCGTTTACGTGTTTGGCTGCCAGAAAGGGTTTGACCATCTTTATCTTTAAGGCCGCCGGTGCCGAACTCGCGGGTAAATTCGTCTTCCTTACCAGTGGAAAGCAGGCGGGCCTGGCGGATCCACTCTTCGCGCATGATCCGACCATTGAAGCGCAGATGGTCATCCACCCAGGACACTTCTTTTGCTGTCCATGCTGCAATTTGGTCAAAGTGGAACATGCCCAGATTATTCAGAATAGACTCATTCTTCGGGCCAATGCCGCTGATGCGCTTTAAATCATCAGCCTTGCCGCCACGGGCCGCTGAAAGACCTTTAGGACGCGCCATTTTGCCGACAGGTTCAGCAAGTGCCACGCCTACGGGACTAGCTATGGGAATGGGTGCCGGTCTTGGTATTAGTTGCGGCCGCGTAATCGCCACGGGTTGTGGCGGTGGCATAGGCGTGGGGCGCACCAAAATAGGCGCCACCGCAGCGTTAGCAACGCTTGGTGCTGCCACATCGGCCACGTGTGGATGGGTGCCGAATACATTGCGCAGAAACCATCCAAAACAGCAGCCAAACATGTAAGCCAGCAACATAAAGAATGCGAGTTCAATCAGATAATGCAGCAAGATGTGTCCCCTAACTTAATTCAATTTCCAGACGTTGAAACGCCACCCCACAACACAACCAATCAGAAAAGCCAGCAACAGCCAAAACCAATGGTGTTGCCAAAGGATGGATGCATCATTCCAATTCAATAGTTCATTCATGGCGTTCCCCTTACTTCATCACCGAAAATTCAACGCGGCGATTTTTGGCGCGCGCATCGTTGGAATGGGCCGGATCAAGCGGTTTGCTTGTGCCGTTGCCGATTGGTGACAGGCGGCCTGCATCAATTTTAGCGGCGGTCAGAGCAGCCACAACGGTTCCGGCGCGGTTTTCGCTTAGGCCCATATTGTAGTGTTCGGGACCCAGATAGTCCGCATTGCCGGCCACTTGCACATGAAGGGCGGCACAGCGTGGATCATTCAGCAGTGCTGCATATTGGCCAAGGGCTTGCTGATATTGGATTCCTAAATCCGCGTGGTCAAATTCAAAGCGGATGGGGAACACGGCGGCGATTTTGGCCAGTGTGGCCTCACAATCATAGGGTTCCTCCGCTGCTGGTGCGGGGGCTGGTGGGGCCACGGTAACTGTTAGTTCTGCCTTGCTGGCATCCATTGCGGATTGACCATCGGCTGCCGTGACTTTGGCAATCACATCATAAGTGCCATTGACAACTGGTTTTGCAGGCGTCAATTTCCATTTACCTGAAGCATCGGACAAGAGATCGAAATCTTTGCCCAGCGTGTGCGTCACACCATCAAGCTCCACTTGCAAACTATTGCCAGCAGCAACAGGCCATGTGCCTTTAACCGTTGGGTGATCCGAATCAGACGTTGCGGTTTCGATGGTTGGAGCTGCTGGAGGTTCTGCCTTAGGGGGTGGCGGTGGGGGTGGAGCACTGATTTCAAAGCTGCCAGAGGCTTGCAACGATTCGCCCACGGCGTTGGTATCCGTTACCACCACTTTATATTTTCCGGGTGCCAGATCGACAGGTTCAGTTAACTTCCATTTGCCATTGGTATCCGTGAGCAAATCGACGTCTTTGCCTAAGACTGAGGTTTTGTCATTTACCGTAACCGAAAGACCAGTTGCCATGCCCGCAGGCCAAGTGCCGGTGATGGTGACGGGCCTATCGGTTTCAACTTTAATTGGGTCAAGTGTTGCCGCAACCAAAGGTTTTGGAGGCGGAGGCGGTGGTGCCGCCACTTCGAAGTTTAAGACTTTGGCAGCGCTTGCGGTTTGATTGCCATTGCCGTCTGAGGCAGAGATGGCATAGCTGCCGGGAACCAAGTCCGTCAGTTTCAATGTCCATTTGCCAGCGTCTGACGTGAGCTCTGGGGCAGTACCCAGCGTATAGGTTTTATCATTTACGGTCACATCAAGAGACTTGGCTTTGTCTTCCGGCCACGTTCCTATAATTGTGGCTTGATTGCCAGAGGATTGAACATCGTCAATTGTTGGGGCAATCAAAGGTTCCGGCGCAGGCGGCGGCGGTGCGGCCACTTCAAATTGCAGCGGCTTATCTGATGTTGTTACCGGGCCGCCATTCCCGACTGCGGCAGAGACGGCGTAAGAACCAGGGGCAAGGTCTGGGAGTTTCAGTACCCAGTTTCCATCTTTATTGCTGAGTTCCGGCGATTGACCCAAGGTGTAAACTTTAGAACTTACTGTCACATCAAGGGATTTGGCCTTACCTTCGGGCCATGTGCCAGTGATTGTGGCAACACCGCCGTCGACTTTTGCCTCGGCAATGGTGGGCGCTGCAAGCACCTCAACGACTGGGGCCGCAACTTCAAAATTGAGCGGCTTATCCGATGTTGTTACCGGGCCGCCATTGCCGTCTGCGGCAGAAATAGCGTAAGAACCAGGGGCAAGGTCTGAGAGTCTCAGCACCCAGTTTCCGTCTTTACTGGTGAGTTCTGGCGATTGGCCCAAGGTGTAAATTTTGGCGTTCACAGTAACATCAAGGGATTTGGCTTTGCCTTCGGACCATGTGCCGGTGATTGTGGCAACACCGCCATCGACTTTTGCCTCGGCAATAGTAGGGGCTGCAACTGCTTCAACCACGGGGTCGGCTGGGGCTGCAACCTGTAATTCCGCTGGCTTTTCAGTGGCGGCGAGTGCCGTTGCGCCATCGCCGTCTTTGGCTGTTACAGAATAAGTTCCTGCGGGCAATGGGGCTGTGGCTTGTAAAGTCCAGTTGCCTGCTGCGGACGTGAGTTCAGGGTCTGTGCCCAACTTATAGACCTGGTTATCAACTGTCACTTCCAAGGTTTTGGCTTTGCCTTCGGGCCAGGTTCCCGTGATCACTGGGATATTATTTTCCAGGTTTGCCGCTGTGATGGTGGGAGCAACCAAAGGTTCTTCTGCCGCCACTGGCTCTGCTGCTTTAGGAGCGACTTCAGCAGCCTTGGGCATGGCAATGGTTATTCCAGTTGCATCGACGGAGCGCACACCATAGGTTGAGGCTATGGCTCTTATAATGGCATCAGAGGCGTCCTGGCTGGGTGCTGCGCCTGAGATTGTGGCATCGCGCACATTAAGCGAAACTTTGGCCCAATCACCTGCGGCAGCGGCAGCGCGGGTTGAAATATCTTTCACCAGGGAGTCGGTGCTGAGCCATGCGGCTGCACCCCACGGCAATGCCGCAGTCATGGCATATTGAACCCATTTGCTCGGTTGCCAATAGAACATCGCCCCACCTTAATTCATCAATTTATGATGCGCACTGATTGCATTCGTTAACAAACTGCTAACACACCACGCTGTGTGATGGCGAGTCGCTTTTATATGAATATATTGGGCATTGTCTAATTTGTTAACCATAAATAAACCACTTCTGATTCAGCAGTTTCACAACTGTGTCTGTTCTGCCACAGCAAATGGAATTGTGTTTGGTTCATGGCTTTATAAGTTGACCGTTAAGAGTTGATAGTTAAAAACGCATCCATTGTACGACTGAATCGTGCATCGTCCACCCTCTCGTTTGCAGGGGATTAAGGGGGGCGCAATGAAATTCCAATCTCTTGGGAGACTATATAATGAAAGTCATCAATCTCGCTCTTCTCGGAACCGCCGCATTAGTGGCTGCTTCGATTGGCGCACGCGCTGAAAATCTGGATGCTTTGAAGACCCAGATGGATACACTTACACTGGACGCCGTTGCTGATGCTCCAGCTGCTGCGACAACGACGGTCACATTTGACGGCTATATCCGTGCTGCTATCGTCACTGGACGTCGTGTTGACACCGTTGGTAACCCAGCATTAGTTCCTGGCGGTTTGGTAGGAAATTTTGCCGGTGCGGTAAGTGGGCCATCTGATAATTACGCAACTGATGTTCGTGCTCGCGCTGGCGTCTCCGTACATGGTAAAACTGATACTGCTGTTGGTGAAGTCGGTGTTAATATTAACCTCTTGGCACCAGCCAATGACGTCCGTGGCATTTATAACTCCGGCAACGGCGCTGTGACGACAGACGGTTTCAATGGGTATTGGAAGTTTACGCCAAACTTGACGTTGAGCGCTGGTATCCTTGGCGCCTTGTCGAAGAGCAGCTATAGCTTTGACGCAACCTGCACCTGTGCTTACAACGATCCCTTTGGTGCCATCATTGGTTCGCCACAGGGCGATCCAACAGCATTCCGTATTGCTTATGCTGACGGTCCACTGACATTTGCCGCTCAGCTTGAAGACACGAACAATGTTGGCAACAGCAGCGCCGTGGGTGGAACCGCTAAGATCGGTTACGCCATGGATATATTTGGCTTTGATCTGAACGGTGGTTATTGGGGCAATGCTGGTGGTAACGCAGCTTACTCGGTATCCGGCGGCATTGGCATTAACTTCGCGCCAATTTCTCTGGGTGTAGCTGTGGGTACAGGCAACAATGGTAGCTTTGTTAGCTCAAATCTCGCTGCTAACCAAAACTTCACGGTTGCCAGTGGCTATGCCAAGGCTGCATTGGGTGACTCGGCATCGCTTGAATTTGGCGTATTCCATGACTTTAGTGCCTTGTCGATCACGACTCAAGACAAGACAGCTGGTTTAACTTCGTTTGACGCTGGCTTGTATTATTCGCCAGTTAAGCAGTTGAAGTTTGGTCTCGAAGGCAACTACCAATCAGGTGGCGCTTACGATGGTTCTTACACCGCTGCTTTTGTCAGCTGGTTCAAGTTCTAATCCACACTGGATTTATCTAACGGAACGGCTCGCTTCGGCGGGCCGTTTTGTTTCGACGAGGATGAACGTGTCGGCTTGTCTTACAATCGGAGCGTCATTCCTATCCCTCTGCCCGTTTAAACATTCATCCAGCAGCGTTACACCAAAACCGAATCGGCGGAGTACCTCTTCCAATGGACAGACCTGTGATTGTGCCAATCCTGCAACGCATTGAACCTATCTCACCACATTCCTTGTTACGCCCACGATTTTCTACTAAAGTTCAAACCAACAACTGGTGGCCTAATTTGAATTTCTTTCGCGCAATTTGTTTTGGAATGTCTGGGTTATTTCTTTCAGCTTGTGTGGCTGACCAAGCGGTGGATATTGAAAGCCGCCCCATCGCGGTTAATCAAAATGCGGAAGCCTCAGGCTTGGCCGGGGCTGCGGGTGCCGCTTCAGTCGCCAACACACTTTCCGCTACCAGCCCGACTTATGTTACCCTCACTGTTGCTACGCAGAATACTGGCATCTATGCAGCGAGCTCCGGTAACGAGAGCACAACACCTATTACGTCCGGCAGTGGCTTTGTGGTTTCTTCCGATGGCTATGTGGTCACGGCAGCCCACGTGGCTGTGACCAAAGGCAATGAGATTTCGGCGCGCGCCGCCAATGGCCGGATTTACACTGGCGTAGTGAGCGCGATTTTCCCATCTAATGACATGGCTTTGATAAAGTTGCGCAGCTTCGCTGGCCGCGCCGTGGTGCCTGCAAGTGCGGCTTGCAGTTCTACTGGCTCATTGGTTTATACATTAGGCAAGCCGCACGGCGAGGGCGACACGGCGCGCATCGGCAACTTGCAATCCATGCACTTTGGCCGCACCGTTTCGTATGGTACCTTTGGCTATCCAGACGCCATGGTTTTGCATATGGGCACGCAGCGCGGCGAGAGCGGCGGCCCGGTATTTAACGGCAGCGGACAGTTAATCGGGATGGTGGTTTCAACACTGTCTAATGCCTCTGGTAAATCCATTAATACGGCCCACGCCATACCGTCTAATGCTATTGGCAAGTTTATCTGCGTGGCCGGAAGCTCCGCCTGCACGCCGCCGTGGCAGGCGCTTGCCGCTAAGCCTGTGGATGGATGCTAGGGTTGATTTCGCTACGATCATACGCCGCGCAGGCGGAGTATCCATCTGGATCATTCTGAAGGTGGATTGCCGCGTTGCAGGAATGACGAACTAGGGCGTGTATGCTGCGGCTTAGGGCAACAACACACTCGCACCCATGGTGCGCCTGGCCTGCAAATCCTGATGGGCCTTGGCGGCATCGCCCAGTGCGTAGCGCTGGTTAATGCGGATTTTTATTTTTCCGCGAGACACCATCCTCACCACATCGCGTGCGGTTTGCTGAAAGTCCTTGTCGGTTAAAATATAAGAATAAAGCGTAGGGCGCGTGACATAGAGTGAGCCTTTGGCCGCAAGTTGTCCGAGATTGAAATTAGCGATCGGCCC
>JAYVCU010000229.1:0-2458 GCA_043749835.1 Hyphomicrobiales bacterium | reverse complement strand
TTCTTTGGCTTGCACGGCCGCTGCACTGGAAATTTCCGTCTTCACACTTAACGTGCGATCGTTTTTCGACAGCTGAAACTGGCCGCTGGTGCACAGCTTTACAAAATCAGTTGTAAGTTGTTCGACAGTTTTGGTGCCATCCATGGCGGATAAAAAATGCGCCATGGCAGCATCAATCTGCACAACGCCGTGCACCATCGTCGTTGATTGTGTGCCGCCGCCTCTAACGCTATGGGCTGCAAGTCGAAAAGCTTTCGGCTTCCCGCGCAGTGTATTGGCAATTTCCATCGCGTCACTGGACGGATCAACCACACCATACATCACCAAAGCCAACAGTGCTGGTGCGCAAGCGTCGGGATCGCCCAAGCCTGCAAGTAAAGTGTCGAATGGAATACTTGCCGGGTAAGCCGCGATCAACCGTCCCATTATCTGCGCGTAAACGTCATCAGAGATTGGCCACGCGGCCATGCCATCAGTGATCAAAACCGTCAGCCCAGCTTCCACACGAAGGCTGGTGTTGCTGCGACAATAAAAATGCAGGCCTTTGAGGCGATCCGCAAAAAGTTCGCGGCTCATGTGTTTGGCGTGATCACCGCGCACCAGCAAACTATATCTGAACTGCCGACCCGTGATAAAATCCATCAGCTGTTCCATCGCCACCTGGTCGCCGCCGCTGCGCTGCGCGATCTCCTGCTGCAGTTCAGGCGAAACACCGATGGGGATCATCTCATTAATCTCGCTGTCACCAAGATAGGAAAGCTCAGCCGTGCCAGCACGCTGCACAAATTCGGTGAGTGTGCAGGGCGCGTTTACATCTTCCAGATATGCATGGGCCACATAGTCAAGGCCGGCTTGGGTAAGTCGCCCCGCCACTTCGCGAAGTGCCAGCCCATAACTTGTTCTAGGGTCGCTATGCTTGGCTAAAAAAGACATTAACTCGCGTGCGGCTTGTGCCTTTTCGAGCAGAGGAAGACCCTGCGGCAGGAGCGTATAGCCAGCATCACGAACAGGTTGTTTCATGCGCCAGCCAGGCAATACATTGTAACTCACAAAGCCAATGCCTTGCGCTGTAAGGTGGGATTTAAGCGCATTGAAAATAGCATCCTGCACGGGTTTTTCTACCCAACTATAAATGCCATGGCAAATGATGAAATCAAATTGGCCCAGTGTGGCGGGCAGGTCCGTCACGCTGCAACAAATCAGGTCAAGATTTTTAATATGCAAAGCTTCTGCCTGCTGTTTGCCGTATGCAATCTGCACGGGTGAAATATCAACACCAACAAATTCAGCCTGCGAAAATCGCAATGCCAAAGGCAGAAGATTGCCACCATTCGCACATCCCAGTTCTAAAACGCGGGCCTGCGCCAGTGGCTTGGCGGCCAGACCGAAAATCTGCGCAATAGCCGCCAGTCGGTTCGGCTGGCTTTGTTTTACGCCAACTGAAACATAGGGCATCGCGTCATACGATTGTGCAACTTGTGCAAGTTTGGTTTCGGTATCAGTTTCTGCACTCAATGTGATTTGCCTTATGTTGCCTTGCGGTTTTGAAGCATAGGCAGCGCCGACTGTCCACCAGCAGTGATAACTTGAACACCGTCACCTTGGTGCTAAGTTTTACCATACGTGCGATCAGCGCGTGCTAAACCTCAAGCCGTACTTCCTTGAAATGCGGCGGCTGATACATGGCTATTGGAGCAACCTGGCAATCTTCTCGTTGAATTCTTTTGCGAACACCCGCTTCTTGCCCTCAAAGGCTTCGATTTTGCCCCACACGATCCACTGGGTCTTGGTGCACGTTAAGCGACCATAGGTCTCTGTTCGTGTTTGCCACTTACCGCGCTTACGGCCTGCGGTCCAATGGGTTTCCATTTTTGCTGAAAGTGGATTATCCGGCAGGATTGAATAATTCTCGCGGCCTACCTCCCACAGCGTCAGTCCCAGTTCCGTGATCACTTGCGTACCGAAATCATCGACAATTTCCAACCGGGTTTCGCCGGTCTTGGGGTCAACCGTAATCTCGCGTTTGCTGTTGGCGGGTTTAACGTGTTTGAGATCAACTGGCTTGGCAGCCTCGGACGAGTTGAAGCTGACCAACTGCCCCGCTGCGTATTTCTTGCGGATCGGCACATGCAATTCAGAGCCGCCTGCATAAACCGTGAGTTTCACACTCTCCGGCGCTGGCCACATCATCGGAAAATAGGATGTGGAAATCGCCACGCGCAGCTTGTGACCTTGGAGTAATTTGTAAGCCACGTCATCCAGCTTGATTTTCATGCGGTAACGCTTGCCCGGTTCCAGCGGCATCGGCTCGCTGCGTGACTCGCGTTGCGTAAGATTCTGGAGATGATAACTAATCCGGCTCACCTCACCAGATGGCCACACATCGTTGAGACGCACAGCAATATGCGCTATCGGCTTATCAACGCTAAAATCAAGTTCCACAAACGGTTGACCGACG
>JAYVCU010000228.1:0-15268 GCA_043749835.1 Hyphomicrobiales bacterium | reverse complement strand
CTACCGCGCCACCTCCCCCAAGAGGGGAGGATGAGGAAGGAGGCTTACTTATCCTCCCCCCATTGCGGGGGGAGGTGTCATGCGGAACGCATGACGGAGGGGGGGCCTGCCAAACCTCACCGTTCCGTCAACTTCAACTCAATGCGCCGGTTTTGCGATCGGGCTTCCTCCGTATCCCCCGGAGCAAGGGGTTGAAACTCACCAAAACCAACAGACGCCAGGTGTGTGGGCCCCACCCCCTGTGACACCAGATATTTCACCACAGCTGTTGCCCGCGCTGACGAAAGTTCCCAGTTGGAAAGGAACTTGGTACCCACCACAATCGGGTCATTATCCGTATGGCCGTCCACCCGCAAAATCCACTTAAGATCAGCTGGAATTTCCCTCTCCAACTGCTTCACAGCATCAGCCAGCTTGGCCATTTCCGCTTGCCCAGCCAAATTCAATTCCGCACCACCTTTTGGAAACAGCACTTCGGACTGAAACACAAAGCGGTCCCCCACCACCAAAATGTCTGAGCGCTGCGACAAGATCTGCCGCAAGCGTCCAAAAAATTCTGAACGGAATTTTGAAAGCTCTTCCACCTTTTGCATCAACGCCACGTTCAAGCGCTTTCCCAAATCGGCAATCTGCGTTTCAGAGGTTTTGTTACGTGTTTCGCTATCGTCCAGCAACGACGAAATCGTGGAAAGCTGGCGGCGCATCGCGGCAATTTGTTGGTTTAGAAGTTCCACTTTGGCCAGGGCTTCAGATGAAATCTTTTTCTCTGTATCGAGTGACGTGGTCAGCCCGCTGATAGTGGTGCCAGCACCAGCACCCTTGGCGTTCTCGGCCTGTAAACTGGCCAATATATCAGCGGTCTTGGCTTTCTGCGCCGTGAGATCATCACTCAGCGCCAGAAGCTGTGCATCTGAATCCGATTTCGCACCCTTTTCCAAAGCTAACAATTGTGTCAGCTCGCTAATTTGTGAACGCAACTGCCCTAAAGCCGAATCCTGACCTGAAATTTGCCGTGCCAATAAAAACTGCGCGATCATAAAAACCGAAAGCAGAAAGATGATCACCAGCAACAGCTGCGCCATTGCGTCCACAAAACCCGGCCAATAAGGCGCATCTTCGTTGCGGCCTCTGCGCGATAAACGTCCTGCCATCTATTTACCCTGCTGGCGGATCAACAGCCGCTGAATTTCACTTTGTTGCACTTGCTGCGATTGTATCCATTGCCGCACCATCTTCTGCTCTTCACGCATCTGCTGCACCAGATTGGCTACGGCATCGGCCAGTTCTTCCGTCGCTCCGGCATCATTGCCATTAACAGGCACCGCATGAAGCGTTGCCCCGCCCCGCGCCTGATCAAGATGCGAACCGAGCCGCTCAATCGACTTTTGCAAATTCTGCAAATCAATGCGCAGGAATGCGGGCATGGACGTATGGTTGCCGTCACCGGCCTGCACATCAGTGATGGTCGAAAGCCAGTCTTCAAGGCTGTGATAAAAACGGTTCTGCGCTTGTGCCGCCTTCAGATCCAAAAATCCAAGAATTAAAGACCCCGCCAAACCAAACAGCGATGACGAGAATGAAAGCCCCATGCCTTGTAACGGCTTTTGCAATCCATTTTTCAATTCTTCAAATACGCTGGACGATTGCGCCGAGGTTACATCAAGCCCGCGAATGGCATCACCCACCGAAGTCACGGTGGCCAGCAAACCCCAGAATGTTCCAAGCAGGCCTAAAAAAATCAGCAGACCCACCAGATAGCGCAGCAAGTCGCGGCTTTCATCCAAACGCGAAGCCAGCGAGTCCAACATTGAACGCATCGTTTGTGGAGACAAAACCGTGCGGCCCGAAGCGTCACTTAAAAGCGTAGCCATCGGTGCCAGCAAAATCGGCGGCGATTCCGAACTGCCCTGCCCCATGCGAAAACCGTTCAACCAGCGCACTTCGGGAAACAAGCGCCACACCATCCGGTAAGCATAAAGTGTTCCTAACAACAGCGCGCCCACGATCAAGCCATTCAGGCCTGGATTCGCCATAAACGCATCTTTAATCCGCGGGAAAAGCACGGCCGCAATCACCGCAACCACAATGGTAAAAACCACCATATGCAACAGGTGAACCCGTGGCTGTTCAACCGTAATTGCCTCTTGCGCCATACCGAATTTCCGCCTTGCTGTTGGTGTTGGTGGGGAACTTAGACGATTCAGTGGCAAAGGGGGAGGGGATTGTGGGGGGACTTATCCCATCGCCTTGTTAATCTCTTCCGTCATCTTCTTAGCATCGACAAAGTAGCGTTCGAGCTATTACTCTCGCATTCGTTCGTAGGCCTCGTGATGCTTCCTGAAAAGTGTTTCGATTTCAGCGAGGACTGAATCGGTGTCTTAGACTAGCGTATCGAGATCTGCCCCTTCAAATAATGCTCATCGCAGCCATGATTGTAAGAGATCAATTGAAACCGTACAATTCATGACCATTTGGGCAGCAATTGTTCGAACAATTGCGTCCTTTGGACGAAAATCCAATCCGTCGTCTGTTTCCAGATACTGACTAAGAAGTCCCGTCCAGGTGCCATGAACCGCGTGTGATGCCATTCGCATTTGGACGACATATTGAAGCGGCGTTCCTCCAACTGTTTTCAGTCTTTCTGACAACGGCGGGATTTTTTTCGCCGCCTTTATCTCTTCTATTGCGAGGCCGGACGCCGAAATGCATTTCTCGATGCTACCAAGCATCCGACTCTCAATTGGAAGTGGAACCCCGTCGCGTTTTGAAATGTTTTCTTCAATCAGCGCACGCAGCTCCAAGTCGGACTTTAGTCCGTCAGAAAGATACCGAATTTTTTGCATCACTATTGTTGTGTGAGATCCAAATCCCATTTACGGCAGACTCGAATATGCAGCGATCAATAATCGAAGTGGCCTCACCATTTAGACCCTCATTCGACAAAGTGACGTTGGCAAGTATCAGTTTTGAGATTCTGTTGAGAAGCACTTTAAGGATAATAAAGGTTAAGCGGTCTTCAATTTTTACGAGCTTTGATTCTTGACGCACCGATGCAAGGAAATTACTAAGAAGTCCCACATATTTGCAGTATTCAAAAAAAATTGGACGATAGTCTTCCGAACTTTCGCATTGCTGAATGATATCACTGTTGATCTGCGGCGGTCTAGGAAACATCCCCCAAAAAAACCTCACCCCATCGCCTTATTAATCTCTTCCGTCATCTTCTTGGCATCGCCAAACAGCATCAGTGTATTATCCCGAAAAAACAGCGGGTTTTCCACACCGGCATAACCACTCGCCATGCCGCGTTTGATGAACATCACCGTCTTGGCTTTCCACACTTCCAGCACCGGCATTCCATAAATGGGTGACGTGGGATCATCCTTGGCAGATGGGTTGGTCACATCATTGGCCCCGATTACGAAGGCAATATCAGCCTGCGCAAATTCGCCGTTGATATCTTCCAGCTCGAACACTTCATCGTAAGGCACATTGGCTTCGGCCAGCAAAACATTCATGTGTCCGGGCATACGGCCCGCCACCGGATGAATGGCGTATTTTACCGAAACGCCAGCCGCCTTTAAATGATCTGCTAATTCGCGCACCGCGTGCTGCGCCTGCGCCACCGCCATGCCGTAACCCGGCACGATGATGACCGATGAAGCATTTTTCATCATAAACGCCGCATCATCAGCCGAACCTTGCTTCACCGGCCTGGCTTCGCCACCGCCCGTGGCCGCAGCCACCGCCCCGCCAAAGCCGCCAAGGATAACCGAGATAAACGAGCGGTTCATCGCCTTACACATGATGTAAGACAAAATGGCACCTGATGAACCCACCAGCGCGCCGGTGATAATCAGTGCTGTGTTGTGCAGCGTAAAGCCAATGCCCGCTGCCGCCCAGCCGGAATAAGAGTTCAGCATGGACACAACCACCGGCATATCCGCTCCGCCGATGGGGATAATCAGCAGCAAGCCTAAGGCTAAACTGATCAGTACAATGCCCCAAAACAAAACCGCAGATGGCGCACCAAAAAACACCGCCATTGCAGCAACAAGTGCCACAGCCAATGCGCCGTTGATCACATGCCGCCCCGGCAACATGATGGGTGCGCCCGACATGCGGCCATCCAGTTTCAGAAATGCAATAATAGAGCCGGTGAACGTCAGCGCTCCAATGGCAGCCCCCAAAGCCATTTCAATCCGGCTTTGCGCATGGATCACGCCGTCCGTGGCAATACCAAAAGCATCCGGCGCATAGTAAGCCGCAGCAGCCACAAATACGGCAGCCAAACCCACAAGGGAGTGAAACGCCGCCACCAACTGCGGCATGGCGGTCATGGCAATGGTGCGCGCCATATAAGCGCCAATGGCCCCGCCCATGGCGATCCCTGCAATAATAACAATCCAGACCAGCGCATTGGTAGGCGCTGCAACAGCCAGCGTTGTCAAAATCGCCAGCGCCATGCCCACCATGCCATAGCTGTTGCCCCGGCGCGACGTCGCCGGAGACGACAAGCCCCGCAGCGCCATGATGAACAAGGCGCCAGATACCAGATAGAGCAGAGCGGCAAGAGAAGCTGTCATCTCACTTCTCCTTCTTTTTATACATGGCCAGCATACGGTTGGTCACCAGGAAGCCACCAAAAATATTCACCGACGCCAGCACTAAGGCCAGAAAACCAAAGATCATCGCCAGAGTGGAACCAGATGCTACAGCCCCTGCCCCAACGGCCAGCAACGCGCCCACCACAATCACCGAGGAAATGGCGTTGGTCACGCTCATTAAAGGCGTGTGCAAAGCCGGCGTGACGTTCCACACCACATAGTAGCCAATAAAAATCGCCAGCACGAAGATGGAGACGAGATAGATGAAAGGGTCGACAGCGGATTCCATTTTTGCTCCTCGTCCGCACCCTTCGAGGCCGCGTTCGCAGCACCTCAGGGTGAGGCAGTTTTAATTCCTCATACTGAGGCAGATTTAATTCCTCATGCTGAGGTGCTTTGCAAAGCAAAGCCTCGAAGCATGTGCCGTAGACTCAAACCTTGGCAAACATCGGATGCACCAACGCGCCATCCTTGGCAATTAATGTGCCCTTGATCAATTCATCATCAAAATTAATTGCCAAATTCCCGTCCTTGCCAATCATCGTATCAATGAAGTTCGACAGGTTTTTAGCAAACAGCGGCGTGGCATTGCCAGCTAACCTGCCTGCCAAATTCACCGTGCCAATAATGGCCACACCTTTATGCACCACAATCTGATCGGGCTTAGACAGCGGGCAATTGCCGCCGCGCTCCACTGCCAAATCCACAATCACGGAGCCGGGCTTCATGCTCTCCACCATTGCTTGGGTGATCAGCACAGGTGCTGGCCGCCCCGGAATAAGCGCCGTGGTGATCACAATATCTTGCGTCTTCACATGATCCGCCACCAGCTGCGCCTGCTTGGCTTTGTCTTCGGCAGAAAGTTCTTTGGCATATCCACCGCTCGTTGCCGCGTCTGCCACATCTGCAAAAACAAACTTCGCACCCAGCGATTTCACTTGTTCCTCAGTGGCTTTGCGCACGTCAGTGGCCGAAACAATCGCCCCCAAGCGTCGCGCCGTGGCAATGGCCTGCAAGCCCGCCACACCCACACCCATAATGAAAACTTTTGCAGCAGCAACAGTGCCAGCCGCCGTCATCATCATCGGCATGGCGCGGCCAAAATAAGCTGCTGCATCAATCACTGCTTTATAACCGGCAAGATTGGCTTGCGACGATAGAGTATCCATCGACTGCGCCCGTGAAATCCGCGGCATCAATTCCATGGCAAATGCCGTCACACCCGATTTGGCAATGGCGTCTAATCCTTTGCGCTCGCCGTAAGGTTCTAAACCCGCAGTCAAAACTGCGCCCTTCTTCATCGCCTTCAAAACTGCATTTGAAGGCCTGCGCACAGACACTACAATGTCCGCATCTTTCACCACATCGGCACCCTTACTAATCGTGGCGCCTGCCGCTTGATATTGATCGTCTGAAATGTTGGAGCCCGCCCCCGCACCAGATTGCACTGCAACGGTCATACCCTTTTTCACGTAAGCCTTAACAGCTTCAGCAGAAACCGCACAGCGGCGCTCTCCTGAAACAGCTTCTGCAGGAACCGCGATTTTCATTTAGTAATCACTCATGACATGTGGATGTTATTGGCGACGAACAACCCATACACAACCAACACAATCACCGATGGTATCCATTTGCCGCCCATGCGCAAACCAATTAGGATAACCAAACTACCGATAATAAGGCCACCAAAACCTACCAACAGATTAAGGGGGTAATCCATGAAACGAAATGTCACCAGTGCAACCAACACAAAGAGACAGTGCAGCGTGCCCGCCATCGACAACTGCAAAAAGCCCTGATACGTCGCTCGGTGCGCCTCCATGCCAGTAAGAGCGGGTTGCGAGGGTGACTGTCCGTGGTCTGCCATTTTCGATTCCTTGATCTGAATAACTTCAATTATCTGACATAAGCCCGGTAAGCAATCCACTCTGTGATCGCACGGGCGGGGTTGCAGTCTTTCCAAAGTTTCATTTCCTGGACCTCGTGTAATACTCTATCATGTTGCAATGCAACAAGACTTATCAAAAGAAAAACGTGTTCTCGTTCTGCAAGGCGGCGGGGCGCTTGGGGCTTATCAAGCCGGCGCCTATGAAGCGCTGGATCATGCGGGCCAATCACCAGAATGGATTTCCGGAATTTCGATTGGCGCCATCAATGCAGCCATTATCGCTGGTAATGCACCTAACCAACGCGTCACTAACCTTAAAGCTTTCTAGCAAAAAGTATCAGCCGGCTTGCAAGGTCTATCACTTATTCCAGGCGCACAAGGCCGCGGCATTTTCAATGAAGTCTCAAGCTGGACGGCCACACTGTTCGGCATTCCTGGCTTTTACGCACCGCGTCTTATCAGCCCATTTTTGGCTTTGCCGAGCAGCCCTGGTGCTACCAGCTTCTACGATACCTCCCCGTTGCGCGACACCTTGAACGAGTTGGTGGATTTTGATTTGCTTAATAAGGGCGCAACTCGCCTCAGCGTCGGCACTGTAAATGTGCGCACTGGCAATTTCCGTTATTTCGATAGCACCACAGATAAGATCACCGTTGATCATATTATGGCATCGGGTGCTTTGCCGCCCGGCTTTCCTCCTGTGATGATTGAGGGCGAATATTACTGGGATGGCGGCCTCGTTTCCAACACCCCGCTATATTATGTGGTGGATGTTTCAAACCCGAATGATCCACTTTGTATTTTCCAGGTTGATCTGTTTTTATCCATGGGTCAAATTCCGAACACCATTCTTGAAGCAATCGAGCGTGAAAAAGAAATTCGCTTTTCCAGCCGCACGCGCATGAATACCGCCGCAGCCATGGCAGAGCACAAGTTACATGCCGCCGCCATGAATCTTCTCAAAAAACTTCCGCCCAACCTTCTTGACGATGCCGACGTAAAATTGTTGCAGAGCATGGGCAAAGAAGCCAGCGTAACAGTGATGCATCTGATCAAACGCTCAAACGAAATTGATAGCCAGTCAAAAGACTATGAATTTTCGCGCCTGTCGGTGGAAGAGCATTGGGCCGAAGGCCACACAGATGTGATAAAGTCCATGGCATCACCAGCTTGGAAGGCCCGCAAAATCCCGGCAGAGGGCATGGTAACCTTTGACCATGGAAAGGTTGTGCAATCATGAATATCACTGAGGTTAAGGCCAGAGCCTTTGCCATGCCCCTCACCAGCCAGCTATCCGCGCGGGCCATATCGCTTTTTAAACCGCGAATATCTGATCATCTCATACCGCACAGATATGGATGCTTTGCGCGCCGTGGTGCCAGAGCCTTTACAACTCACTGACGCCATCGTGAAATACGAATTTATCCGCATGCCCGATTCAACCGGCTTTGGAAATTACACCGAAAGTGGTCAAGTCATCCCCGTCACCTATAACGGTGTTGCAGGAGGCTACGTGCATTCCATGTATCTGGATGATGATGCACCAATTGCCGGTGGCCGCGAAATTTGGGGCTTTCCCAAAAAACTCGGCCAACCCAAACTTCGAGCAGAAAAAGACACCTTGGTGGGCACGTTGGATTATGGCTCCCTGCGCGTGGCAAATGGCACCATGGGCTACAAGCACAACACGCTGGATTCTGCAAAAGTCAAAGCCAGCATGGAAACACCCAGCTTCCTGCTCAAAATCATTCCGCATGTGGATTGCACACCGCGCATTTGCGAGTTGGTGCGTTATTACCTGACGGACATCAACCTCAAAGGCGCGTGGTCCGGCCCCGCAGGCCTGGAGCTGTTTGATCACGCCCTAGCCCCGGTGGCAGAACTTCCCGTGCGCGAAGTGCTTTCCGCCACACATATTCTTGCTGATATCACGTTCGGTTTGGGCGAAGTTGTTCACGACTATTTAAAATAAGGAATCACAAACATGTTGCTGCAAAATAAAGTCGCCATTGTAACTGGTGCTGCCTCTGGCATTGGCCAGAATATTGCTCTGCGCTTTGTTCAGGAAGGTGCCAGTGTCGCCATAGCAGATTTGAATGGTGACGCCGCCAAAGCCACAGCCGACGATCTGAATGCGAAAGGCCCGGGCAAAGCCATGTCCGTGGCCATGGATGTCACCAGTGAAGACCAGGTAAACGCTGGCGTGGCCTCGGTGGTTGCGGCCTGGGGCGGTGTTGATATTTTAGTGTCTAACGCTGGCATTCAAATCGTGCATAAGTTGGAAGATTATCCCTTTGCTGAGTGGAAAAAGATGCTGGCCATTCATTTAGACGGTGCCTTCCTGACGTCAAAAGCCTGCTTGCCCCACATGTATGCCAAGGGTTCTGGCTCCATCATATTCATGGGCTCAGTGCACTCGAAAGAAGCCTCACCACTGAAATCAGCTTATGTCACCGCAAAACACGGCCTCATTGGCCTCAATAAAGTCGTCGCCAAGGAGGGTGCTGCCCACGGCGTCCGCTCTAACGTCATCTGCCCCGGCTTTGTCAAAACCCCATTGGTCGAAAAACAAATTCCCGAACAAGCCAAAACCCTCGGGCTTTCAGAAGACGACGTGGTAAAAAAAATCATGCTCGGCGGTACAGTGGATGGCCAATTCACCACGGTTGATGACGTGGCCCAAATCGCCCTGCTTTTTGCCAGCTTTCCGACCAATGCCTTGACGGGTCAATCCCTCGTCGTCAGTCACGGCTGGTTTATGGAGTGATCAGGGCGCAGCAGGTACAGTAAAATCATCAAAGCGGCCCGCAGGCGCAGGTGCCGAGGTTCCTGTTGTAAACAGCGCATCCGCATTGCTGCCCTTGGCCGCTGCAATTCCGATCAAACTTTCCGATGCAGCCTGCTTGACAGCCTTTTCCTGGGCCACTGCAGCAGTGATCTCTTTAGTGCCTTGCGCTGCGCCTGCAACATCAACACCCTCTTGCCCAAACAGAGGCCCCGGGTCATCTATGGGTGGTGCAGGTTTGGGGACGACGTCCGGCGCAGAACCAGCCACAGCCGGCGCGGGTGATGGCGAACCAGACGTAATCGCCGCCAAGGCAATCTGTCCTAAGCGATTGTTGCCCTGCTTGAAAAACGTAACGCCATCGTTCTCACGCAAGCGCCGTTCAGCGCCTATATCGTCCAGCCCGCGATCAGTATATCCGCCCTGTGCATTGGCAAAGGCAGTTCGCAACTCAATAAAGCTGGCACCTTTGGCCACCACACGCTCTTTCTGCAAGCTCGTGATATTCTGTAAATCCGCATCCATGGCCGGATCGCCCACGGGTGGCTCACCCATCCAGAACACTTGCATGTGCTGCGCCACAAGTGCATCAATCACACCATCCACGCGCGTTTTATAAAGCGTATCCCATTCTGGCGAACCGAACTTCAAAACCTTATCCCCATCGCGCATCTCACGCCGGTCATTGAATCCGATCAACACAACGGCGGTGGTGAAATTCTTGCCCTCGGCTATTTTGGGAATTGCTGAGGCCCAATCATAAATCTCCGGCCGCGCCAAGCCCGATGATTCATTGAAGCGATTGACCACTTGAATGTTAGTGTCACTTTCCGCCATGCGCGTAAGCCCCGCACCCAAGCCGCCCGCCAGCTGATCCCCAATAATCAGAATCCGGCGTTTGGAATCGTGCACGCCCGCCGGTTGTTCTTGCGCCTGTGCAAAACTGAACAGCGAAGCGATTAACAAAAAGGACAAAAGCAACCGCATGAAGCTACTTTAGCTGCCCTTGCGCAAACGCTCAAGCACCTTGCGGGAGGGAAACCCATCCAGCGCCAAGCTGGCCTTTTTTTGAAAACCTAACACGGCCTCATAGGTCTTCGCACCAAAGCGGCCATCGCTGCCGCTGGTATCAAAGCCTTGATTAGTCAAACGGCGCTGCAATTCAACGCGTTCATTGAACGACAAATCCGTATTTTGCGGCGGCCATGCGGCTTGCACCTTTGCGCCACCACTGATGCGGTCTCCCAAATGCCCCACCGCCAAAGCATAAGCATGGCTATAATTATACGACAGCAAAGCCAGGAAATTCTGCGTCACCAAAAATACCGGCCCATCCATGCCTTGTGGGATCATCACGAAGGCCTTTGCACCGGGTGCTGGTAAAGTGTCACCAACCGCTGGCTTGATCCCCAGCCGGGCCCAGTCAGAAAATATTTTCCAATGCGCACGGCCAATAAGCCCGCGATCAAACCCGTCCGGCAATTTCACCTCAACACCCCAGGGCCGGTCCGCCTTCCACCCCGAAATTTTCAAATAGTTAGCCGTCGAGGCCAACGCATCTTCCTTGCTGCCCCAAATATCCTTTTTGCCGTCGCCGTTCCAATCGGCAGCAGCCGAAAGATAAGTGGTGGGAATGAACTGCGTGTGGCCCAAAGCCCCAGCCCAGGAGCCGGTAAAATTATCTGGCGGGCGAATACCGCGCTTCATAATCGTGAACGCAGCAATCAACTGCTCACCCGCATATTTTTTCTTATTTCCGAAATACATCAGCGTGGCCAAAGAGCGCATGACACTCATCGAGCCCATGTCTTTGCCAAAATTGGATTCAATACCCCAAATCCCCAGCAGCACCCGCTTGTCCACGCCATATTTCGCCTGAATGGCATCCAGCAGTTTGGCGTTCTCGCTCAACATGGCTTTGCCCGTGTCAATGCGAACCGACGTCACCGCCTTGTCGATATATTCATTTGTGGTGGATTTAAATTCAGGCTGGTTCTGCGCCAGCTTGATCACCACGGGGTCTGGCTCGGTAATGCCTTTAAACGCCGCATCAAAAAGTGAGCGTTCAAACCCAGCCGCATGCACCCGTGGCCACAGCGATTCAACAAATGTTTCAAACTTGGCATCAGCCAAAGACGGCCCCGCCATTGCCACACTGAACAGCGCCGCCAACAAAAATTTCCGCATCCCGTCACTCCCTAAGAATCGCCGGCACTCTAACAGCACAAATGCGGCAACGAAATGAAGGCCCAACTATATTCGTCATTCCCGCGCCCGGTAACAGTGTGGCTTACGCTAAACTCTCACCCCGCATTACGCCTTACCAAATGCCGCTCCCAGGCCAGCGCCGATTGCACGATGAAATCCAGATCATTGTGCTTGGGCTGCCAGCCAAGAACGCTGCGCACCCGCTCAGCACCTGCAACAATGGCCGCAGGATCGCCCGCACGGCGCGGTGCCAATCGGTGATTTACCGGGCCCCCCGAAGCCTTTTCCACGGCCTTGATCACCTCCAGAACCGAATAACCTGTGCCATACCCGCAATTGAAAATGCCGCTCTCGCCACCTTTGCGCAAATGTGCCAGCGCGTCCATATGCGCCGCAATCAAATCGCTCACGTGAATATAATCACGCAGGCACGTGCCATCTGCTGTGGGGTAATCCGTGCCAAACACGTCCATGGATGTGCGTTGGCCCAAGGCCGTTTGGCAGGCCACCTTAATCAAATGCGTGGCCTGCGGTGTAGATTGGCCAGTGCGGCCCTTGGGGTCAGCACCTGCCACATTGAAATAGCGCAATGCGATATAGTTCAAGCCGTAAGCATGGTGACTGTCACGCAGCATCAATTCCGTCATCAGCTTGGATGTGCCGTAAGGCGAAATCGGCACAGGCATTTCGGTTTCAAATACGGGCATCGTCAGCGGGTTGCCATAAACCGCAGCAGTGGATGAAAAGATAAAGGTTTTCACCCCACCCTGCACCGCAGCCTGCATCAGCGCGCGCGATTTCACCGTGTTATTTAAATAATAACCCAGCGGATCAGTAACCGAATCCGGCACCACAATAGATCCCGCAAAATGGATGATAGCCTCAATGTTGTGTTCGGCTATAATTTGCGCAACCAGTGCCTCATCGGCAATGTCGCCTTTCACCAGTTTGGCCTGCGGTGCAATGGCCCAGGCAAATCCAGTGGTTAAATTATCCAGCACAATCACGTTTTCGCCTGCATCGGTCAGCGCCAAAACCATGTGGCTGCCAATATAACCTGCGCCACCCGTCACTAAAACCGCCATGATAATATCCTGTACAAAAATCTTAACCGTGTGGATCAAATTGCCATCTGAAGCATTATAGATATATAAGATTCGAAGCAACGCGTGAACTCACGGTAAATAACAGGTCATTGATGCGCTCCATAAAAACTGCTGTCTTCCCTGTGGCTGGACTGGGCACACGGTTTTTGCCAGCGACCAAAGCCATGCCTAAAGAAATGCTCACGGTTGTGGATAAGCCACTCATCCAAATGGTGGTGGAAGAAGCCAAACAGGCAGGCATAGAACATTTTGTTTTTGTCACTGGTCGCAACAAATCCGTCATCGAAGATCATTTTGATAAACAGTATGAATTGGAAAGTACGCTGCGCCAACGCGGCAAGTCCTCACAGCTTGATATACTGGACGAAGATTTGCCCGGTGCTGGCAAAGCCACCTTCACGCGCCAACAGCAACCCTTAGGTCTGGGCCACGCCATCTGGTGTGCACGCTACCTGGTAGGCTCTGAACCCTTCGCTGTCTTATTACCAGATATGATAATCAAGGCCAATCCCGGCTGCCTTGCTCAAATGGTTGAGGTCTACGAAAAGCGCGGCGGCGGTAATGTAATTGCCGTCGAAGAGGTGCCCATGGAACACGTGCACCGTTACGGTGTTGTCGGCGCAAGTCAGTGGCAAGATAATCATTTCTCAATTGACGCGATGGTTGAAAAACCCAAGCGCGAAGCTGCTCCGTCTAATCTCATCATTTCTGGCCGCTATATTTTGCAACCTGAAATTTTTGCTGAAATTGAAAATGTAAAGCCGGGAACCGGCGGCGAAATTCAAATCACTGATGCGATGATTGCTCTTTCCACCAAACAAAAGTTCCACGGATTGCGCTTTGTCGGCAACACCTATGACTGCGGCGACAAAGTGGGTTTCCTGTCAGCCAACGTGGCCTACGCACTGGAGCGTGAAGAGCTAAACGCCGAGTTCCGCGCCTCTTTGCAAAGCATCATCGCCAGAAACGGCGGCACACTCACCTGGAATTAATCCGATGAGAACTGAGACAGAATAAAATTATTCCGACCTGTCATTCCCGCGACCGCGGCAATCCATCTTCGCATTGATTCTACGGTAAAGAAGGATACTCCGTTTTCACCGAGTGTGACGAAGTCTTTTGTGTAGGCCTTAGGCAGTCACACCCAAACCCAGCTTCAAACGCCTGCCTCAACCCGCAGCCGCAAACCCTCAACACCCGTCACACGCACCCGCGACCCCTTTGGCATATCGGGGCCATCCACATCCCATAAAGTATCCTGATAGGAAATTTTGCCACTGCCATTCACAATGGCTTGCGACAACAAAAAACTGCGCCCCACAAGCCCGGCGCTGCGTTCGTTAAGGTGCGGCTGATCAGATTTTACAGCCCAACTGCGGCTCACCACGCGCCAGGATCCCGCCACAGCCAATATGGCCAGCGTGGCAAATACTAAGACTTCGCTTTCCCAAGCCATGGGCAAGCCCAAATGGATGACGGCAGTCAATGCTGCGGCAACGGCCAGCCATATCATAAAAAAACCCGGAGCCATCATTTCGGCCAGCAAAAGCAATGCAGCAATAATCCACCAGAAATACGCGCCAAGTGCTGGAAAAACGCCAAGTGCTGGAAAAAATTGATCCATCAAAACCTCAACTGCGCGGCACAGTCGGTGTGGGCCGCTTTACAACAGTTGCCTCACCACCGCTGTTCCTGTTGCCAAAGGCTTCTTTTGCCAGTTCCGCAATCCCTCCAATAGAACCCAGAATGGATGTTGCATCCAGTGGAATCATCAAGATTTTCTGGTTGGGTGATTGCGCCAGAGCTTCCAGGGCTTTGATATAATTATTCGCTACAAAATAATTAAGGGCCTGCACATTGCCTGAAGAAATCGCCTGGCTCACCATTGTCGTGGCTTTAGCTTCGGCCTCAGCCAGGCGTTCGCGGGCCTGGGCCGCAAGGAATGCCGCATCTTTTTCGGCCTCTGCATTCAACACCACGGCCTGCTTGCTGCCTTCAGCTTTCAGAATCGCAGCAGCGCGCTGGCCCTCAGCTTCCAGAATGGCCGCGCGTTTGTCGCGCTCGGCCTTCATCTGGCGGCCCATGCTTTCAATCAAATCGCGTGGCGGGCTGATGTCTTTAATTTCAATGCGGGTGGTTTTTACACCCCAGCCAATGGTGGCTTGATCAACCGTGCCCAGAAGCTTTTGATTAATCTCATCGCGTTGTGACAGCAGATGATCCAGCTCCATAGAGCCCATCACCGTTCTGATTTGCGTCATCACCATATTCAATATGGCGTTTTCCAGATTGTTCACTTCGTATGAGGCCTTGGCAGCGTCCATCACTTGATAGAAGGCCACACCGTCAACCGTCACCATGGCATTGTCGCGCGTGATCACCTCTTGCGAAGGCACCGGCAAAACCCGTTCCATCATATTTTGCTTCTGCCCTACCCTGTCAATGAATGGTACAATGAAACTCAGGCCTGAATGCAGCGTTTTGGTATATTTGCCAAAACGCTCAACCGTGTAGTTATAGCCCTGCGGCACCATGCGGATGGCACGCAGCAGATAAAACACCACAACGGCCAGAAGGACGAGAACGAAAACACCAGCACCTTGAAACATGTTTCAAACTCCATTTCGTGGATCAATATAGGAACAGCTCGTGGCGAATTCAAGGCAAATAGGAT
>JAYVCU010000227.1:0-10589 GCA_043749835.1 Hyphomicrobiales bacterium | reverse complement strand
AAACCTACACGCTTAGTGCTGGCATGACGGTGATTGCAGATGACAGAGCCGCCGAAAGCATCGCCGGCATCATGGGAGGTGAAGTAAGCGGGTGTTCTGAAACCACCACCAACGTATTCTTGGAAGCTGCCTATTTCAATCCGCGCCTCACGGCTGCCACAGGCCGCAAACTCTCTATTCACTCAGACGCACGCTACCGCTTCGAGCGTGGGATTGACCCGGCCTTCACGCAGGTGGGCGCGGAAATCGCATCACGCATGATTCTCGATCTCTGCGGTGGCGAGGCTTCCGATCTGGTGGTTGCAGGAGCTGTGCCGAACACGGTGCGAAGTTTTACTCTACGCAAAACCCGTGTGAAATCTCTCGGCGGCGTCGATATCCCGTGGACGGAGCAATTACGCATCTTGCGCGATCTGGGATTTACTGTCTCAGACCATGGCGTGGCGCAGGTGCCAACTTGGCGGCCAGATGTGAACGGCGAAGCTGATCTTGTGGAAGAAATTTGCCGCATCTACGGCCTCGAAAAAGTGCCTAATGCACCAATGAGCCGCCCGTATGATATTGCGCGACCTGTTTTGAACCCGCTGCAAAAGCGCATGTTGGTAGCTCGCCGCACACTGGCCACGCGTGGCTTCAACGAATGCGCCACGTGGGCTTTTTTGCCTGAAGCACAGGCCAGGCTGTTTGGTGGAGGCCAGGCCGAATTGAAACTTGGCAATCCGATTTCGTCGGAACTCTCGGACATGAGGCCATCACTGCTGCCCAACCTGATCGCTGCCGCTGGCCGCAATGCGGCGCGTGGTTTCGGCAATGTGCAACTCGCGGAAGTCGGTCACGTTTACGCTGGTGATAAAATGGCGGATGAAACCTTGCGCGCTGCTGGCATTCGCTGCGGCCAGGCGATCACCCGCAGTGTGCAAAGCGCTGCTCGCGCCGTAGATGCCTTTGATGCCAAGGCTGATGTGCTGGCCGTAATTGAAGCCTGTGGCCTCGCAGCGTCAACGTTGCAAGTTGTGCAAGGCGCACCCGCCTGGTTCCACCCCGGTCGCTCCGGTACTATTCAAATGGGCCCACAAATCAAGTTGGCACACTTTGGTGAAATTCATCCCCAGGTATTGGCAGCGATGGATATGAAAGGCCCTGTGGTCGCGTTTGAAATCATTCTAAATGCTCTACCTGTATCCAGGCAAAAGTCTGCTTCGCGCGCTGCCCTCAGCATTTCTGATCTACTGCCAGTCTCACGCGATTTCGCCTTCGTTGTCGAAAACAAAGTGCAAGCAGCAGAACTCATCAAAGCTGTAAAAGGAGTTGATAAAGTTCTGATCAACGATGCTTCAGTCTTCGACGTCTATCAGCTTGAAGGCGGTAAAAAATCCATGACTGTGGAAGTCTTGTTACAGCCCGAAGAAAAAACCTTCACTGATGCTGACATTGAAGCAATTTCGACTAAGATCGTGGCCGCGGCTCAGAAAGCAGTTGGCGCAACACTCAGGGGATAGTTTATGAATCCAGCTACCGCGACAGTACTCAAACGGCTCAAAGCCCACCACAAGTCGCAGCCGTTGGGCATGCGCAAAGCCTTTGCCAAAGATCTTAAGCGCTTTGAGACGTTTTCAGCGCAGGCCGCAGACTTGCTGCTGGATTATTCCAAATGCGGCGTTTCTAACAAAACCATGCAATTGCTTTTCGCCTTGGCAAAATCGGCCAAAGTGGAGGCTGCGCGTGATCACATGATGCGCGGCGACGTGATCAACACCACAGAACATCGCGCCGTGTTACACACCGCGTTGCGCCGCCCAAAATCGGAAATGGTTTTCGTCAATGGCCACAATGTGGTGCACGATATTCACGATGTGCTTGAAGCCATGTCGCGCTTTGCTACCGATATCCGCCGCAGCAAAATAACCGATGTGGTGAACATTGGCATCGGCGGATCAGACTTGGGCCCCGCCATGGCGACCTTAGCGCTGGCCCCGTATCATGATGGGCCCAAAACCCATTTTGTCTCTAACGTCGACGGTGCGCACATGGCCGACACGTTGAAAACCTTGAAGCCCGAGACCACGCTCTTCATCGTTGCCTCAAAGACCTTCACCACCATCGAAACCCTCACGAATGCCAGAACCGCGCGAGCATGGATCGTGGAAGCGCTTGGCGAAGCGGCGGTGGGCGAGCATTTCTGTGCACTCTCTACCGCCATTGATAAAGTGAAAGCTTTCGGCATTGCTGAAAATCGCACCTTTGGTTTTTGGGATTGGGTGGGTGGGCGCTATTCCATATGGTCGGCTATCGGCCTGTCTTTAATGATCGCAATCGGGCCAAAGCACTTTATGGATTTTCTGCACGGTGCGCACGCGATGGATCAACACTTCGCCACTGCCAAGCCCAATGAAAACCTGCCGCTGATCATGGGCTTGCTCGGCGTATGGCACCGCAATGCCTGTGGATATACGTCGCGCGCCATTATTCCATATGACCAACGTCTCTCGCGTTTCACAGCTTATCTGCAGCAGCTTGATATGGAGAGCAATGGCAAGCGTGTTGGTAAAGATGGCAAGCCGCTGAAAGTGTCATCGGGCCCTGTGGTCTGGGGCGAGCCAGGAACCAATGGTCAGCACGCGTTTTTTCAGTTGCTGCATCAAGGTACCGATGTTGTTCCGGTGGAATTTTTGATTGCTGCGGAACCGCATGAAAAAAACAGCGGCACACACCACATATTGCTCGTGGCCAACTGCCTCGCGCAAAGCCAGGCTTTGATGAAGGGCCGAACGCTCAAAGAAGCAGAAGCCCAACTCATTACCGCTGGTATGTCTAAAAAGGATGCGGCAGCTTTGGCCCCTCACAAAGTCTTCCCCGGCAACCGCCCGTCACTCACCATCGCCTACAAAAAGCTCGATCCCTTCACCTTGGGCCGCCTCATCGCCCTTTATGAACACCGCGTCTTCGTTGAAGGCGTCATCTGGGGGATTAACAGCTTCGACCAATGGGGCGTGGAACTGGGCAAAGAACTGGCTACAGGCTTGCAGCCAGCAGTGGAGGGAAAAGTGTCTGGGTGGCTGGACAGTTCCACCGCTGGTTTGCTTGTGCATTTGAAGCATTTGCACAGCGCTTGACCAACCCGCCCCACGCCGCCATACACCGCCGCAATGACCGATATTTCCCTCATCCGCAACTTCTCTATCATCGCCCATATTGATCACGGCAAATCCACGCTGGCTGACCGTATCATCCAGCTTTGCGGGGCTGTGTCTGACCGCGAAATGGTGGATCAAATTCTTGATTCGATGGATCTGGAACGTGAGCGCGGCATAACCATCAAGGCCAACACTGTGCGCCTGGATTACAAAGCCAAAGACGGCAAGACCTATGTATTGAATTTGATCGACACACCCGGCCATGTGGATTTTGCCTATGAAGTCTCGCGCTCACTCGCTGCCTGCGAAGGTGCACTTCTGGTGGTGGATGCATCACAAGGTGTTGAAGCGCAAACGCTGGCCAATGTGTATCAGGCCATCAACATCAATCTTGAAATTCTGCCGGTGCTGAATAAGGTTGATTTGCCCGCTGCAGAGCCAGAACGTATTCGCCAACAGATCGAAGATGTGATCGGCATTGATGCTTCAGGCGCAATTCCAATCTCGGCCAAAACCGGGCTGGGCATTCCTGATGTTCTCGAAGCCATCGTCACGGTTTTGCCCCCGCCAAAGGGCGACATTAACAAGCCGCTGAAAGCACTGCTTGTTGATAGTTGGTATGATCCCTATCTCGGCGTGGTGGTGCTGGCCCGTGTAATTGATGGTGAGTTGCGCAAGGGCATGAAGGTCAAGATGATGGGAACCGGTGGCGGCTATGTGCTGGACCGTGTCGGCGTCTCACGGCCCAAGAAAGAAATTGTTGAAAGCTTGGGACCAGGAGAGATCGGCTTCTTTACCGGCCAAATCAAGGAAGTGGCTGATACGCGTGTGGGTGACACCGTTACCGATGAAAAGAACCCTTGCGATGCAGCACTGCCGGGTTTCCGCGAGGCACAAAGCGTCGTATTCGCGGGCTTCTTCCCCGTCGATGCCGCAAAGTTTGAAGATTTGCGTGAAGCCATTGGCAGGCTGCGTTTAAATGATGCCAGCTTTACGTATGAAATGGAAACCTCTGCCGCACTGGGTTTTGGTTTCCGCTGTGGTTTTTTAGGATTACTGCATCTTGAAATTGTGCGTGAACGCATTGAGCGTGAATTCAATGTGGATATCATCACCACCGCACCAAGCGTAATCTACAATCTTAATATGCGCGACAGCACGGTGATTGCCATGCACAATCCGGCTGACATGCCGGATGTAACGCTAATTGAATCAATGGAAGAGCCGTGGATTGAAGCGCAGATTTTGGTGCCTGACGAATATCTAGGCTCTGTGTTGAAGCTTTGCGAGGATCGCCGTGGCCGCCAAAAGCAGCTTACTTATGCAGGTGCACGCGCCATGGTGGTTTACGAACTGCCACTGAATGAAGTGGTGTTTGATTTTTATGATCGTTTGAAATCCGTGTCTTCGGGCTATGCGTCTTTCGATTACAAGATGATTGATTATCAAAAGGCCGATCTGGTGAAGATGACGGTGTTGGTGAATGCCGAACCCGTTGATGCGTTGTCAATGATCGTGCATCGCAGCCGCGCTGAGGCCCGTGGCCGTGGCATGTGCGAAAAGCTGAAAGATTTAATCCCGCGCCACATGTTCCAGGTGCCGATTCAGGCTGCTATCGGTGGCAAGATCGTGGCGCGTGAAACCATATCGGCCATGCGCAAGGATGTCACCGCAAAGTGCTATGGCGGGGACATTTCGCGCAAACGCAAACTTCTGGACAAGCAGAAGGAAGGCAAGAAAAAGATGCGCCAATTTGGTCGCGTCGAAATTCCGCAGGAAGCATTTATCGCCGCGCTCAAAATGGATGATAATTGATCTAAACGAAGTGTAAACACGTAGTCGAGGCATCATGAAAAGCTTCTCCGATCTCTCTGAACAAGAAATTCTAGCGCTTGCTATCTCATCTGAGGAAGATGACGCTCGCGCCTACGGTATGTTTGCCAATGCACTGGTGCAAACCTACCCCGCTTCGGCCAAAGTATTCATGGAGATGGCGGCGGAAGAATTTGAGCATCGTGATATGCTCACCAAAGCTTACCGCGCCAAGTTTGGCGATTTTATTCCGCTGATCCGCCGCGCTGATGTGCATGGCTTTGTAAAGCATAAGCCGGTCTACACCATCACCAAGCTTGGCATTGATGGCATGCGCAAACGCGCCGAAGTTGTGGAGGCCGAGAACTATCGTTTTTATACGCAGGCCGCCGAGCGCACCAATGATCCTGCGGTTAAGAAATTGCTGTTAGATTTGGCGGCCGCAGAGAAAGGCCACGAGTCTTTGGCCGACAAGTTAGGTCTTGCCCATGTCACTCCGGACGCAAAAGTAAATGAGGCTGCGGCAGAAAAGCGTTTATTCCTGCTTGAAGTGGTACAGCCCGGCCTTGTAGGTTTGATGGATGGTTCGGTTTCCACACTGGCCCCCATTTTTGCGGCAGCCTTTGCCACAGGCAGCACATGGCAAACATTTCTTGTGGGTTGTGCAGCTTCGGTTGGTGCCGGCATTTCCATGGGGCTTGCGGAAGGTCTTTCCGATGACGGCAAGCTTTCAGGCCGTGGCCGGCCACTGATCCGCGGCCTTGCATCAGGTGTGATGACGGCAGTGGGTGGCATCGGTCACACGTTACCATTTCTCATTCCCCAATTTCACACCGCATTGTTTTTGGCCGTGATTGTGGTTCTGATTGAGCTGGGCGTGATTTCGTGGATTCGTTATAAATTTATGGATACACCCTTCATCAAAGCGGCTCTTCAAATCGCTGTGGGTGGCTTTCTTGTTTTTCTCACCGGCATTCTGATTGGCAGCGCTTAAACGCCAAGCTTCATGCCTGCATTCACATAGCCTGGCGGTAAATCGCCTTTGAGATTGGTCACGCGCTTATTGAGTATCGCATCAAAAATTTGATCGACTGCTTGCTTGGCACCCGATACGCGCGAGGGGTGATCGGTATCAGCTGCAGCATGAGGCAATAGTAAAATCCGAGCACCATATTTTTGAGCGAGAGGAAGATACGGCACCATCGGCCCGCTTATTTTCCCCTCGGAAGTTATAAAAATATCAGCGTCAATCGCCGCATTCGCAATATGACCCGAAGCCATTTCGCCATCCAAGGCCCTGGCGTCTACACATTCTCCGCGATCAAAATTCAGCACTGTCGCACCGGTAGTCATGGCGGCTAGCGTTGTAGAATTGACCAAGCCTTGATTTGCAAAGCGGCCGGTTGCAGCATCCAGCGCGCCCAGACCAGTGTGAATCGAAATTACATCTGCGCCATGCGCTGCACCAACCGCATTTTCAAAGGCGGCAAACCCATCTTCGGCAATCTGCGAATGGTGAGCGTGGCGAGCCGTCACGTGAACCTTCATATTAAACGCTGCGGCAAGTTTGGCCACTTCACGTCCAATGTTACCGTAGCCAATAATTGCAATAACTTGGCCTTCAAGTTTTGCAGTTGGAAATTCGCGAAGATTTTTGCCTGTGTCGAAAGAGCCACTGATGACGCGTTGATGGAGAACAGCAAACGGTAAGTTCGGACGAAAATGCAGCAACGCCTTCATTGTCATTTGCGCTGTGGCTCGCGCGTTAAAACCTGGTGTATTCATTAAGGGTGCTGTGCCGCCAATGCCATTTGGCCCACCCCATGAAGCTGAGCCCATATTGCCCGTTCCAGTACCAATACGCACGCCGCCGAAACGGAATTTTGCTTCGACGGGAATGACAGTTGCCGCAGCGATTACAGCGTCAAACTGAGCATTGCTCGAAAGCGCCAGAATCTCGTCGCGGGTTGAAATGTTGGGGTAATAGTAGAAATGAAGATCTACGCCCGCGCCACTGTAAGGAATTCCTCCCAGATGGAATGCGCCGCCTTTGGCTTCAATATGTGCTTTCGCTTCGGATGGATCAGGATTGCCCTTATCATCAGAGGCAAGCCCCACGGAATCACAAATCAGGATGTTGATAGGCATTCTTTTCAAGCTTCTTTTCTTTAGAAAGCAGGATGAGGCCGCTGACGGCAATAACGGCCATACCTGTAAAACTCAAGATGTTTGGCACATCACCGAAAATGACGAATCCAAACAGAACCGCAAAAACCAGGAAGCTGTAATAGAAGGGCGCTACCTGTTGGGCCGAAGCGTTGCGGTAAGCCAATAGTGTAAAGTGATGCCCTAGCATCATGAATAGCCCAGCACCAATCGTAAGCACGATGTAATAGGCTGACGGAACTGACCAATGCTCAAATAATATTCCGCAGATCAGGGCCCCGCTCAACACTGTCAGGATCAGGATCAGCGTGGAAACCATCGCTGGTATATCTTTCGAAATTTGTCTTGCCGCCAGGTCACGCGCTGCGGCAAACAGGGCAGTTATAAATGCCAGTGATACATAAGGCGATACTGCACCGGTAAACGGCTGTGCCACCATCAAGGCACCGCAAAACCCGATAGCAACCAAAATCAACCGCATTCCCACAGCCTTTTCACGGTGAATAAAGATCATTCCCAGAATCACCAGCAATGGGGTGGTTTGAAAAATCGCCGTAACATCACCAATCGGCGCATGCGCGAGAGCCAGAATATAGGTCAAGATCGCGATGCATTCTAATCCAGCACGCAGCAAAACCGGCCGTGATATCATCGTCCGGTAGACCCGGAGTTCACCCTTAAATGACAGCAGACAAAGTGCAAAAAACACACCCGATAGCCCGCGCATCACCAGCACTTCATAAGGTGGCAATGCGCCCATCGCCAGCTTCATCAAGCTGTCGTTGAACACAAAGGTCAGGCCACTGGCCAGCATGTAAAGGATGCCGCGAAGGTTTGTTGATGGTGCCATGTTAAGGAATTGTTTATGATGAATTCAGAATTAACCTCATGCTACGGTTTTTCTTTATCCGCAAGGTGTGAGCAGATGGTATGTCTAGTGTCAGGGCCTTGTGGCGGAAGCTTACGCGGCGGGGTGCAAACTCGCATATCTTGGTTCAAGTCCAAGCAAGGCCTCCATTCCTTCATTATTGAGTTCTTTGGAGCGCATGGCTAAACACGCTTTGACAAACGTGTGAGGCCAATGATGTCTAAACCAGAACTGATCCTGATGGGTGAATATGCAGCCACCGATATGGCCGCACTTGAATTGGATTATACGGTTCACCGCTATTGGGAAGCTGCCGACAAGGACGTCTTTCTGGCCCGTCATGCAAGCACGGTTCGCGCACTTGCAACGCGTGGCGATCTTGGTGTTTCAGGCGATGTGATTAACTCTTTGCCCAAACTTGAACTTATCTGCTGCTTTGGCGTTGGCGTGGATGCCATAGATTTGATTGCGGCCAAGGCCCGTGGGATCAAGGTAACGACCACGCCAAATGTGTTGAATGAAGACGTTGCAGATCTGGCCCTTGCCTTGATGTTGGGCATTGCGCGGCAGATTGCGCAGGCAGATGCATTTACGCGCTCAGGCGCTTGGGCAAAGGGAAATTTCCCGCTTCTGACACGCATGAATGGCAAACGTCTGGGCATCCTTGGGTTAGGCCGTATCGGCATGGCCATTGCGCGTCGGGCTGAGGGGTTTTCAATGCCGATTGCTTATTGCACGCGCAGCAAGCGCGGTGATGTGGGATATCAGCATTATGCAACCGCTGTTGAACTGGCCGCACATTCTGATTTTCTGGTTGCCATTCTGCCTGGCGGTGATGCAACAGCAAAAATTGTAAACGCCGATATCTTGAAAGCCTTGGGTCCGAAAGGTTTTTTCATCAACGTGGCGCGTGGCTCGGTGGTGGATGAACCAGCACTCTTGGATGCGCTCGAAACAAAAGCCATCGCCGGCGCTGCTCTCGACGTGTTCTGGAATGAGCCTAAAATTGATCAACGGTTTTTCAGTTTACAGAATGTCGTGCTTCACCCTCACGGTGGCAGCGGTACCAGCGAAACCCGTGCCGCCATGGGAAAATTAGTCCGCGATAATCTCGCCGCATTTTTTGCCGGCCAGCCCCTGTTGTCGCCGATCAGTTAAGGTGGAAAACCCGGTGATAAATAATCAAGGGCGTTGACAAAGTTCTTGTTTTGTTCTTATCGTCTTTTTATGAACACCCTTTTAGCATCCCTAAAAGATTTCCTCGCCAAGCCGGAATTGCAACACACCTCCCGTCGCACTCCGCTTGGCCATGACGAAGTTGATTTTTTTTTAAAAGGCGGGCTTCAGCATGGAAGCTTGCACGAAGTTTTTTCTGTGATGAGCCATGAAGCAGCGGCAACTGGTTTTGTGGCAGGCCTTGCCAAGTGTGTGGCCGCAGACAAACACGTGCTGTGGATCGGACAGGATTTTTCAGCCCATGAATGGGGCGAACTTTCAGCAATTGGGCTTTGGGAGCTTGGCATTGATCCGGCACATCTGCTTTTGCTCTCTGTGGCCAATGCCAGTGATATACTTCGCGCCGCTAATGATGCCTTGTCTTGTGCTGCCCTTGGTGCGGTGGTGATTGAAATTCCAGGGCACCCTAAAATTCTTGATATGACGGCAAGCAGGCGTTTGTCACTTCTTGCCGCGCAAAACCAAGTGACAACATTTTTACTCCGGTTTGCGGCGCAGCCCCGCTTTAACACCGCGCACACCCGGTGGCTGGTGCGTGGGTCACCTTCACCGCAACACCGCGAAAGCTGGGGCCGACCATTTTTTCAGGTTGAACTTGTGCGTAACCGCCAAGGAAAGACAGGTGAGTGGATGATGGAGTGGAGTGGTGATGAAAGCGGTTTTAGAGAACCAAAGGCGAATCTTGGCGCTGTGGTTTCCGCGGCTGTCAACGGATCGACTCCAGCGGAATAAACCATCACAAGCCGCCGCCGCACCGCTGGTTGTTGTGGCCAAAGTTAAAAATGCAGTTGTGCTGCAAGCAGTGGATCCAAAGGCAACGGCCCTTGGCCTGCGCATCGGCCAGCCTTTGGCTAATGCCCGCGCCATGTTGCCAAAGCTTGAGGTGGCACAGGCTGATGAGGCAGCGGACCTGCAGCTTCTTAACACAATAGCCGATTGGTGTGATCGCTTTACGCCATGTGTCGCACTGCATGGCAAGCAGGGGCTGCTTCTTGATGTGACTGGGACCACTCACCTGTTCGGCGGTGAACGAAGCATGTTAAAGTTGATTGTTCGCAACCTGCAAGCCCAAGGCCTTATTGTTTGTGCGGCCTTGGCCGGAACTGCTGCAGCGGCCTCCGCTTTGGCCTTCTACAACAATGATACCATCACAGAAATCGGCGCAGAGGCCGCTTCCATTAAACCTTTGCCAGTGGAAGCCTTGGGCTTAGACGTTGCCATCACCCATGCTTTTCGCCGCGCTGGATTAAAAACTGTGGGCCACGTAGTCAGCCGCAAGCGCAGTGAAATCAGGGCACGTTTTGGTTCAGCCGTGCTGGCCACGCTCGATGAAATTCTGGGGCAAGAAGCCAGACCCATCTCCCCGCGCCGCC
>JAYVCU010000226.1:0-3527 GCA_043749835.1 Hyphomicrobiales bacterium | reverse complement strand
CTTGAGTTTGGAAAACTCTTGCTCTACCATTGAGCTACACCCGCGATGCGTTGCAGTTAGCAAGATTCCACATCGCCGTCATCCCCCATAAACCGTCATTCCCGCGAAAGCGGGAACCCCGCTACTTTGATCCCAATCCGAAATAAAAAAGCTGGGTCCCCGCCTTCGTGGGGATGACGGTGGTGATAGGATTTATCACGCCGTAGCTTTAGCGAGGCGAATGGTGGGAGAGGTAGGACTCGAACCTACGAAGCCGTAAAGCAGGGGATTTACAGTCCCCCCCCTTTGCCACTCGGGACACTCTCCCCCGATTGAACCGTCGCAACAAAGGGTCTGCTGCAAAAGCGTGGCGCTGTATGCCGCCCACCCTTGGCAGTGTCAAGCAGATGATCAGTGTTAACGTGCGATGGCTGCTAACAGCGCGGCCTGTGATTCGTTCGGCACAAATAACGATATGTCGCCGCCCATCCTGGCAATTTGCTTGACCAGCGAAGATGAAATCATACGGGTGGCAGGCGAAGCGGCGAGGAAAATGGTTTCAACATCTGGTGTAAGCGCGCCGTTCATCTGGGCCATTTGTACTTCGTAATCAAAGTCCGTGGCATCGCGAAGCCCGCGGATAATCACATTGGCCTTTGCCGCTTTCGCCGCGTCAACAGTAAGGCCCGCAAACATAATAACATCAACTTGAAGGCCCGTATGTTCGGCCACAGGTTTTGTCACCTCGCGCACCAAGGCCACACGTTGTTCAGGCGAAAGTAATCCGGGCTTGGCACCATGTGTGCCAATACCAATAACCAGTTTATCCACTAACCGTGCAGCGCGGGCGATGACATCCAAGTGCCCAAATGTAATGGGATCAAATGAACCAGGGTAAAAACCAATGCGCATTTTAAGCCCTGCCCTTCAACACCATCCAAGCTGCACCGCCGATGAGGCAGGAGCCGGAGACAATTTCTAAACTACGAATGCGCTGGCGCGAGAGCCACATGCCCGCCCTGCCCGCCAATATAGCATAGGCTGAATCACTGGCACAGGCGATCACCGCGAAGGTTCCCCCGAGTTGCAAAGTCGTTGTCATTACATCAGCACCATGCGGAATGAAGGGTGGAATCAATGCGCCAAACAAAACCAACATTTTCGGATTTGAGAGAATGACCACTAAGCCTTGCAGCAAAAAACTTCCGTTCGGTCTTGCACGGCCAGTGGCCGTGGCCAGATCACCTTTGGAACGATACATCTTAATGCCCAGCCAAATCAGATAGGCTGCACCGATATAGCGTATCAGATCGAACCACACACCTACCATCTTGATTGCGGCACCCAGGCCAAGTGCAGCTATCGCCAGCCATATGATCACGCCAATCTGGGTGCCGAGTACATTCAGCAAGCCGGCGCGGCTGCCATGTTTCAAGCTGTTGGCAATGATGACGGTGACAGTAGGGCCCGGAACTATCGCCAAAGCTGTTGCGGCAAGTATGAACGCATAGAATGAAGCGTGATCCATACCTGCACTCTAGTTGAAATTTGCGGCGCAACAAATGACTATTGCGCGGCAGGCGTGGGCGTTGCTGAAACAGAACTAGATGCGCGGGGCTTTGCGCCAATGCTCTTTCGTGAATCATAGGCCCATGGCCTGTTGCCTTGTTGATCGCGTGCAGTGGTAACGATGTAGCGTCCATTGCTAAATGATACGGCGTGGGCACCTTTGCGCCACACATCGAAACGATCAATCACGACTTGCGCGTTGGGGCAGGCGTTGTGCAAGGGATAGTCTGCAATGATGATTTGCGTTGGTGGGCAATAAGCGTCCTGTCCTGATTTTTCATGCAGATAAGATATGCTCATGGATACCAGATCAGTGAAGCAATCGCCGCTGCTGCAATCCCAGCCCACGCGGCCTTCCGCATCTATCAAACCCGTCGTTTCGCCATTGCCTTGCAACCACTTGCCGCTGGCGAATTTATTCTTGGTTCCGCTTGCGAAAACATAGTTTCCACTCTCATCCTGCACAGCCACGGTTGCGGCGCGGTCTTCAACCAGAACGGCAGGCCTTGTGGTGCATGTTGCAACAAACAGGCCAAGTGCTGCAAGCCCAAGCCCGGCGAAGCGAACGCCGCCTGTGCCCACGGCTGAAATTGCAGCGGCAGTTGCTATCATCACAATGCCAATAACATTTGGTTTGGCCACGAGCATATTGGCGGCGGGCAGGCTTGCCGTCCAATCTGAAACTTTCATTGTGGCCCAAAGCCCAAACTCCATCACTTTCAAAGGATAGTATTCAAGACTAAAGGGCATAAGTAGAACCGCAATCAGCGCAGGCGGCATAACCAGAGCTTCACTGACAGGAAGTGAAAGTCCATTGGCAATCACACTATAGGGCGACAGGCGGTCAAAGTGATAGACGGCCGCAATGGTGGAGGTTCCACCAGCAACCAGTGTGGTAAGGCCGGAGATCACGAATATGCGTTTGGTTTTTCCGGCCCAGCTTGCCACGAAGCTTTTCTGGTCTTTGGGTGTGGTTACTTGTCGAGCACTCCACCACTTTGAAAAACTAGCGAGGCCCATCACGGCCAAAAACGACATCTGAAAACTGGCGCCAACGCTTTCTTCTGGAGTGACCAGAAGAATGATGATGGCCGCTATGGCCAGATTGCGAAGCGAAATGGCAGGGCAGTCGACCAGCACGGCAAAAAACATCACCGCGATCATCAGGTATGAGCGCTGCGTGGCTGAACCAGAGTCCGCCAATAAAGTATAGATCAGCCCGACGAACAGCGCTGCTATGGCGGCGATTTTTTTGATCGGCCAGCGCAACGCAAAATAGGGGATAAGCGCCAGCAAGGCCCGCACGGCCCAGAACACGCCGCCTGCAACCAGCGTCATGTGTAGGCCAGAGATCGAAATGACGTGGGCCAAGCCTGAAATCTGCAGGCTGGTGTTCATATCGCCTGGAATGCCAGAGCGTTCGCCCGATACCATTGAGTCTGCCAGATGGCCAACAGCACCAGGGATCACCGCCGTGATGCGCTTTGAAATGGCGAAACGCAGGCTGCGGAAAAAGCGGCGATATTCATAGGACCATGGCACTGGACGCTGCTCTACCACCGGGGCACCAATCATGCGGCCACCCGCACCAATCGATGAAAAATACTGCATGCGGGCGTAGTCGAAGCCGCCGGGCTCAACCGGGCGCGGCAGGGGTGAAAGAGAGGCTTCAAAATTGATATAATCGCCAATTTGCAAATCGCCGGATTTATCGGAAAAAATGCGGATGCTTCGGGGCTGTTCTCCTTGTGGAATCCTGGCGGCTTGTGCAACGGAGATGACCAGCATGCGCGCACTGTTTTTGGTTGTGCTAAAATCCGCAACATAGCCGGAAGCAATCACGCCGCCAGTGGGCCCGCGAAGCATTGGTGTTGCCACCATTTCTTCGCGAAACTTGGTGGCACAAAATCCCAGAAGCGAAATGCCAATCAGAAAAAGCAGAACATTTCTTTGCCTCATAAACAAGAGCAGGGTAGCGA
>JAYVCU010000225.1:0-6291 GCA_043749835.1 Hyphomicrobiales bacterium | reverse complement strand
AAGAGATCAATCGAAAACTGACTTTGATATTTGGTAAAAACTTTTTCCTTTAGCTTTTGGTCAATGGGTAAATTGTCGGGATAAATGATTTGGGCATTTTGTAGCGGTTGCCGAAATTCGGGAGTCGTTGCAGACAGTAACTCAAACGCGACACGACCTTCGATTCGTTTAAAAACAATATCGGGTTCAGGTGGAGATCGACTTTCAATTTGAACATCCGCATTCGGCCAACCAACGGCCCCGGCAAACAACCGGAAAACTTTTCTTTCGTTCTTGGCTTTTACTTCGTCCTTATTGGAAACCATCTCACCTCAAATCTGGTGGCATCGCTTCCTTCACCAGCGCGGCCAGAGCCTCAGCAAAGCTCATCGCCGTTTGATCCTGACTCCCCAATCGCCGCATGTTTACTGACTGCTCTTCCATCTCGCGCTTGCCCACCACAAGAATCACAGGAACCTTCATCACCGAATGCTCGCGCACTTTGTAGTTGATCTTTTCATTGCGCAAATCCGCCTCGGCGCGAAGGCCAGCATCGCGCAGCTTCTGCAAGACTTCCGTGGCATAGCCATCAACCTCAGTGACGATCGGGCAAACCATGATCTGCACAGGCGCTAACCACAGCGGGAAATGGCCCGCAAAATGTTCGATCAGAATCCCCAAGAAGCGCTCCATCGAACCGCAGATGGCGCGGTGAATCATCACCGGCACATGCTTGGCACCGTCTTCACCGATATAAAACGCGCCGAAACGTTCCGGCAAATTGAAATCCACCTGCGTGGTGCCGCATTGCCAATCACGGCCAATCGCATCGCGCAACACATATTCAAACTTCGGGCCATAAAAAGCGCCTTCACCCGGATTGATCGCCGTTTTGATTTTGCCGCCACTTTCTGCTGCGATCTGTTCCAGCACTTCCGACATGATGGCCTCGGCGCGGTCCCACGCTTCGTCGCTGCCTACGCGCTTTTCAGGCCGCGTAGAAAGCTTCACCACGATCTGCCCAAAGTCGAAATCTTTGTAGGTTGAAAGAATGAGATTATTGATCTTCAAACACTCATCCTTCATCTGTTCCGGCGTGCAGAAAATATGCGCGTCATCTTGCGTGAAACCACGTACGCGCATCAATCCATGGAGCGCTCCGGATGGCTCATAGCGATGCACCGCGCCAAATTCCGCAAGGCGCATTGGCAGTTCACGATAAGAACGCAAACCGTGTTTGAAAATCTGCACATGTCCGGGACAGTTCATCGGCTTCAGCGCATAAATGCGGTCACCATCTTCAGCCTCAGCACCCGCAGGTGTTGCCCCGAACATGGCTTCCTTATACCAGCCCCAATGGCCCGACGTTTCCCATAAGCTTTTATCCAGCAACTGCGGCGCATTCACTTCTTGATAGCCGAGTTTATTTAAACGGCGGCGCATATAGGCGATCAGCTGTTGGAATATCGTCCAACCTTTCGGGTGCCAGAACACCACGCCAGGGCCTTCTTCCTGGAAGTGGAACAAGTCCATCTCGCGGCCCAGCTTACGGTGGTCACGCTTTTCGGCTTCATCCAAAGCGGTAACATAAGTCGCCAGGTCTTTGTCATTGGCCCAGGCCGTTGCGTAAATGCGCGTCAGCATCGGGTTCTTTGAATCACCGCGCCAATAGGCTCCGGCCACCTTCATTAGTTTAAAGGCGTTGCCAATCTTGCCCGTGCTCGTCATATGCGGCCCGCGGCACAAATCGGTCCATCCGCCCTGATCGTAAAACTTAATGTCTTCATTGCCCGGAATGGTGTCGACCAATTCCACTTTGAAGTTCTCACCCTTGGCGCGGAAAAAATCTTTGGCCGCTTCGCGCGTCTTCGTACTCTTGGTGAATGGCTTGTCGCGCGCAATGATCTCACGCATCTTTTTTTCAATCGGCGCAAAATCTGCCGTGGTGAAAGGCTCATTGCGGAAGAAGTCATAATAGAAACCATTTTCTATTACGGGCCCAATCGTCACCTGCGTGCCGGGAAACAATTCTTGCACCGCTTCAGCCAACACATGTGCGGCATCATGGCGGATCAATTCCAGTGCACGGTCATCCTCACGCGTTACAATTTGCAAAGTGGCATCGCCCATAATCGGGTCAGCCAGATCCACCAGCACGCCATTGACCACAGCGGCTACGGCTTTTTTCTCCAATGATTTTGAAATGGAAGCCGCAACTTGTGCAGCAGAAACCCCGGCTTCAGCTTGGCGCTTGGCACCATCGGGGAACGTTAACGTAATCATATAAATCCTTTCCGCCCACTCCCAGCAACAACTCCGGGTAGGCAACTGTGTTGATGACAGCGGATTTGCCCTGCCGGAATTCACACGTCAAGCCCGCACGATTTCATAAAAATTTACCAAATTGCAACTCTTCTCTAACTTAACATTAACCTTAACGCTTCATGTTAGCTCCAACGTAAGTGAGTTCAACAGTCAAGGGTGTAACTATTATGCTGAAGCATTTAATCCGTATTTCTATTGCCTTGGGCGCACTTTTGCCCGCAGTTTCGGCCCTTGCCGCAGATTTGCAAACGCTTCCGCCGCCGCCTGTGACGAATCTGCGCGCCGCCCAATATGATTGGACGGGTGCGTATGTCGGTGGCTGGTTGGGCCTTTCGTGCCTCGATGGCCGCGGCTCGCTGGTGGATAACACTGCAGGCAACACGTTCAATAATGGCGGCTGCGGCTTTAAAGGCGGCGGTTTGATCGGCTACAATTACCAGATGAACGACATCGTACTGGGTGCCGAAGCCGACTTGGGAACCTCCTCCGATATCGTGCGCAATACTGAGCCTACCGCCGATTTCCGCTTCAACATGAATTATATTGCAACCTTACGCGGTCGCATTGGTTGGGCAATGGATGACACACTCTTCTATTTCACAGGTGGTGGGGCTTACGCACAAGGTGAACTCAACGGAATCGTTGCCGCACTTCCAAGCCACTTGAAAGCTGATCAATTCGGCTGGACCATTGGTGCTGGTATGGAACACGCGGTGAGTGACCGCTTGCGTCTGCGCATGGAATATCTTTACACTCAATTCCCAACCACAAAGTATCAGTCTGGCTGCTGCGATGTTGATTGGAACTGGGGTGGCGAACACGAAATCAAAGCCGCCGCTATTTGGGCTTTCTAAGTTTTTTTAATAGTAACTATTCAGGGCCGGATTATTCCGGCTCTTTTTCTTGGTGAAAACACTTACAAGTATTTGGAACAGGGTCAAAACCCTCAGCGCCCCAAGGATGACAGCGACTGATGCGCTTGATCGCCAAAGCCCCGCCACACAAAATCCCGTGGCGATTTAAAGCCTCCATTGCATAGTCTGAACAGGATGGCAAAAATCGGCACGTTCTGCCCATAAATGATGATAGGCTAAGCTGGTAGAGTCTGATCAAAAACAACAGCACAGTTTTCATAAGGGCAATATAGTGGCGCAGAACCGCAAACCCAATATCCTCTTCATCATGGCCGATCAACTGGCGGCACGTTACCTTGGCGCCTATGGTCATCCTTTGGTAAAAGCGCCAAACCTGTCGCGCCTGGCAAACCAAGGTGTGGTATTTGAAAATTGCTATTCCACTTCACCTTTGTGTGCCCCTGCCCGCGCCACAGTGATGACGGGATTGCTGCCGTCTCGCACTGGCGTTTACGACAATGCGGCAGAGTTCCCCTCGGCTATTCCCACGTGGGCACATTATTTGCGGCTGGCTGGCTATAGCACTTGCCTCAGCGGCAAAATGCATTTTGTCGGACCTGATCAGTTGCACGGTCTTGAAGAACGATTGACCACCGACATTTACCCTGCCGATTTTGGTTGGACGCCCGACTGGCGCTTGAAGCAAGAGCGCATTGATTGGTGGTATCATAATATGACCAGCGTATTGCAACCCGGCATTGCCGAAATATCCAACCAGCTTGAATTTGATGATGATGTGGTCTTCCAAGCCAAGCGCAAACTTTATGATTATGCGCGCTTTTCGGCTGAAAAACCTTTTGCGATGTTAGTGTCTTTCACCCATCCGCATGATCCTTATGCGGCGCGTCAAAAGTTTTGGGACTTGTACAAAGACGAAGAGATTGATCTCCCATCGGTACCGCATATAGCAAGAGAAAAGCTCGATGCTCACTCTCAGCGGCTTTATGATGTGAGTGCCATGGATGATTATACGGTGTTGGAGGTCGACATCCGCGCTGCCCGCCACGGCTATTACGCCAATATCTCCTACGTTGATGATCTGGTTGGGCAACTCCTTGATACACTGATAGCGCTGGACCAACTTGACAACACCGTCATAGTATTCACGTCTGATCATGGTGACTTCTTGGGTGAACGCGGGCTATGGTACAAGATGAGTTATCTGGAACCTTCCGCCCATGTGCCTTTAATCGTATGGCACCCATCAACGATGAAGCCACGCCGCATTGCAGAGCCAGTGTCTCTGGCCGACATCATGCCAACGCTGTCAGCGATTGGCGGCACCGAAAAATTGGCGCGGTCGGTTGATGGAAGGTCCCTGCTGCCATTGTTGCAAGGTGCTGCAGAACATTCTGACGCCACTGCCTGGGGCGAATATTTGGCCGAGGGCACAGTCTCGCCGATGTATATGCTGCGCCGTGGGCCATGGAAATTTATTCACGCCCCAACTGATCCTGATCAACTGTTCAATCTTGTTGATGATCCGAATGAATTGAACAACGTAGCCGCAACTCACCCACTGGCTAGAAAATTCCGCTCCGAAGTGGAAGTAAAATTTGAAATCAAAAAAATTCATGAGCAAGTGCTGCAAAGCCAGCAAGCCCGTTTGATGATGTTTGAAGCCATGAAACTAGGCGGCCATTTTCCATGGGATTTCCAACCGCTGCGCGATGCCTCGGAACAATATACGAGAAACCACATGAGTGTGACCGAGCGCGATTTGAAATCAAGATTTCCGCAAGCGCCGGATATTGAAAAAAAGAGGACGAGTTAGAACTGAAATTAAATAAAATACCCACGTGTATATGCCCAATAGACGCCTGCAAAAACCATAGCGGCTACCACCGAGTTTGCTGCCATCTTTTTCAAAAGCCCGTGTAACATCGGCGCTCCAGTATCATGGCCTTCTTCGACGGTGCCACTTGCCTCATGGGCGCTACGCACGCCGAAAGGCAGCACGGCAAACAGCGTGATCCACCAAATCACGAAATAAATAGCGATCATGCTTGGCACTCTCATGCCTGTTCCAGTTCTATCAATGTACCAAAAAAATCTTTGGGATGGAGAAACAGCACAGGTTTTCCGTGAGCACCGATTTTGGGTTCACCGTCGCCAAGGATACGCGCACCCTTGGCCGTCAGTGCATTGCGAGCAGCAAGTATGTCTGCAACTTCATAACAGAGATGATGCATTCCGCCGGATGGATTTTTTTCCAGGAACAGGCGGATCATAGAATTAGCGCCTAACGGCTCCATCAATTCTATCTTGGTGTTAGCGAGTTCGACGAACACCACAATGACGCCATGTTCCGGCAAAACCAGCGATGCTGAAACTTTGGCACCCAGTTGATCGCGATAAGCCTCCGCCGCTTTTTGCACATCCGGCACCGCCAGGGCGACATGGTTCAAGCGCCCGATCATGCCGCCATTCGCTCTCTCAAACTTTCACATAACCAAGCCCGCGCCTGCGGCATTTGAATTTGCCGTGGGCCATAAACATGGCGCTCCAAAAAGAAACCAGTCAGTTTGAATCCGTCCAAAACATCCGCAACAGCAAAGCCTTCAGCGCCATTTAAAAAGGCGGGAAGCAGAAACAATCGCTCGTGATAAGGCAAGCCTGCCGCTTTCGAAACCGCTTTGCCCGAACGCGGCGATACATAAGCCAGATCATCACCCTGCCCGGTTGATGCACAACGCGTGAGATCAAGCCCAAAGCCCAACTCTTCCAGCAAACCCATTTCCCAACGCACCAGCAATGCAGGCCAAACAGCATCATCTTCCATTTGCGAAAGCACCACATGAGCAGCGTTGTAAAGCCGTGGATGCGGCTCACGCTCCGGCATCATCTGCGCCATGGCCATCAAGGTGTTCAAACCGGCAAGGCGCAAGGGATGTGCAAGAATAAATCCGGCCTTCAAACTCAATGGTTCTAACTGAAACGTTCCCATATGCTCTTCAAGCCGGGCGCGCCAGGTAACCATCACGAGATTGCCGGGTTGCAATACCGGCCGCATTTGGCGTGAACGCCCGCCTCGTACCATCCCCAAACAGCGGCCATGTTCCGCAGTGAGGAT